>NZ_JAKJSJ010000084.1:0-23874 GCF_050336715.1 Photobacterium makurazakiensis | reverse complement strand
GTCTTAAATTAAAGTCTAATTTCAATTTTTAATAGTAATTTATTATCTGGTAAAAATAGAAAAATCACAAAAGTGATAATCGAGACTGCCAGATTTAATCATCCTTATATCACGGGATTTATCTCGTTATTCAATAAACCATTTAATTTAAAAATGGATGTCAGGGGTGAGTGATGAATTACAAACAAACCTATAAACGTCATCGGCTTAATGCGTTAATTGTCGCCAGCACGTTCGGGCTTACAGCAACGCTTGCGGTCGCTGAACCTGTTGATTTTTCGAGTGTTGCTTCTTTAAAAGGGGTAGAACCAGCGCCCGTGCCGGGGCTTGAAAATTATGTAAAAGATGAAGAGGCGGCGATTAAGCTTGGTAAGGCACTATTCTGGGACATGCAAGCAGGTAGCCGTGGTCAAAGCTGTGGTAGCTGTCACTTTGCAGCAGGAGCTGATAACCGGGTTAAAAACCAATTAAATCCCGGTTTAAGGCATACAGATACGGCTAAGCGTGAAATTTTTGATCCAACCTTATCGGGTGGCAAAGGCGGGCCAAACTATACGCTGAAGCCAGACGATTTCCCATTCCGTGTGTATGAGGATCCTGATGATCGTAGCTCAGAAGTCCTGTTTAACAGTGACGATGTAGCCTCTTCTCAAGGTATTCACTCCGCTGAGTTCGATGATCTCTTTGGCAGTGATTATGATAATCAGTTTAGTGATCGCCGTGAGGGCTGTATCAATGTAAAAGACATTTTCCATGTCAATGACATCGGTACTCGTCGTGTCGAACCTCGTAATACACCAACGGTCATCAATGCCATCTTTAATTTCCGTAACTTCTGGGATGGCCGTGCTAATAACACCTTCAATGGGGTCGATCCGTTTGGTCCTCGTAACAAAGATGCACGTGTTATGCACTTCAACCGTTATACCGGTAAAATCGACCTCAAAGAAGTTAATTTGATTAACTCTAGTGCAGCTTCTCAGGCTGTAGGTCCTCCAGGCAGTGATTTTGAAATGACTTGTGCCAACAAGGCATTCCAAGAAATGGCGAAAAAGCTTCTGCGCCTCACACCGCTTGGCATTCAACTGGTTGACAAACATGACAGTGAACTAGGTTCACTTAGTGCGAGTCCAAATAACGGCTTAAGAACCAGCTATCGCCATATGATTCAAGCAGCATTTGCTGATGACCTATGGGGCTACGGCGGTAAAATTGATGGCTATGAACAAATGGAGCATAACTTTAGCCTATTCTGGGGCTTATCGATTCAGCTTTATGAAGCAACCTTGATCTCTGATGACTCACCTTTCGACCGCTTCATGGATGGTGATGAATATGCGTTAACCGCGCAAGAGAAACACGGTTTAGAAATCTTTGTTGATAAAGGTAAGTGCTCAAACTGCCACAATGGTCCTGAGCTTACAGGTGCGGCTGGCGATTTGGTCGCTGAAGATGCGGAAGAAGGCCTTGTTGAACGTATGCTCATGGGTGATGAAAACGTCGCGCTATATGACAACGGGTTCTACAACATTGGCGTAACGCCAACAGACGAAGACCTCCTTGTCGGGGATGTTGACCCATGGGGTAACCCATTATCGTTCACTCGTCAGGAACAAGATCGTGCCGCGGGTAAAGACGTACATGATAACTTCGAGGTTGATCCGGATACCTTTGAAGAAAATCCTGGTGATCCCGTTGACCCTAACGAGCGAAATGCCGTTGATGGTGCTGCGAAAACAGCAGGTTTACGTAACGTAGAACTTACTGGCCCGTATATGCACAACGGTAGTATGAAAAGCCTAGAGGAAGTGGTTGAGTTCTATAACCGCGGTGGTAACCGTAGTGGTGATGATAGCTCTGACTCAACGGGCTTTGGCGACAACACATCTAATCTTGACCCAGATATTACTGCGCTTGACTTAGATGAAGAAGAAAAAGCTGCGCTAGTCGCGTTCCTGAAAACACTAACAGATGATCGCGTACGTTGGGAGAAAGCGCCGTTTGACCGTCCTCAGCTATTTGTACCAAATGGTGCCGTTGGTGATGAGTACTCTGTAATCGATGATGGCAATGGCATTGCAGTTGATGAGTGGCTTGAGCTACCAGCTGTAGGGGCTTATGGTCGTGCTGCGAAAGGTCTTGGTCCTGTACAACCATTCCTATATGAATCAGCGAATGACGTTACAGCAAATGATGACAATGTAACGGTGAAATATCGTAAGTCAGTAACCTTTAATGTTCTGACTAACGATGATGCAGGCTCATCGTCACTAGACCCATCGACTGTTACACTACTAAGCGAACCAAATGCTCGTTATGGTCGCCTAACAGATAATGGTAATGGTTCATTCACTTATCAGGCACTTCGTAATACTGATGCTAGCTTCACTTACCAAGTGAAAGACAGTGATGGTAATGCGTCGAATGTTGCTACGGTGAACATTAACGTATACCGCTAGTGTAAATTTGCAAAACTAAATCAAGCCCCTGCCAATATGCAGGGGCTTTCGTTTGTCGCTATAGAACAAATTCTACACCATAAAATATTTAGGTATGCTGACTAAAAAACAGTATCGTTTCATTTAGCACTTGATTTCGTACTGCATCTTTTTCCATAAGCAGCTCATGGCGAGCTTCTCCAATCACTTTTAGCTCACACTGTCCCGCTTCCGCCATAAAACGATAATGCGCTTGGTTATCAACGATGGTATCACTACTCGCTTGGAGCAATAACACGGGTACTTCAATTTTATCCGCCTCACGCACGCAATGATTTGCCGCCTCTACAGCCTGCCATAGCCAACGAGAACTTACTCCCCCCAAACGTAGTTCAGGGTGCTGTTGATACAAGCAGTTCCCCCACGCATACCTTACCGCACTTTGCGACTGATCATTTTGCTTGAATGGCATTTCCACATAAGGTTTTTGCCCCATCGCATAGCGTGGTTTAGTTTGGCGCTGTTCTATAAACTTAACCAGTGATGCCGCTACCCTTTTCACCATTATCGGCATTTGAATACCAAACATGGGGGCGTTTAGTACAGCTGCGTTAAAAGCCGGATTAAAGCGCTCAAGGTACAAAGTCGCAATCGCTCCTCCCATAGAATGAGCTAGCAGATA
Source organism: Photobacterium makurazakiensis (assembly GCF_050336715.1). Lineage (NCBI taxonomy): Bacteria > Pseudomonadati > Pseudomonadota > Gammaproteobacteria > Vibrionales > Vibrionaceae > Photobacterium > Photobacterium makurazakiensis. Next base: position 20,754 of record NZ_JAKJSJ010000084.1, on the reverse strand, counting down.
ACGTTGCTGATAGTTTTCTAATTGAACAATATCAGTCACGAAGCTGTGTAGATCCATGACATAATTATCAAAGTTAGCCACATGCCCTAATTCAGAGTCTGGTGTTAAACGACCAGACGCCCCTTGCCCACGATGATCCAGAGCATAAATATCAAACCCTTGTCGGCTTAATTCATAAAACAGTTCCTGATATTTCCAGAAAGTCTCGTTACGCCCATTAACCACTACAATACAGGCACGATTTTCGGGATGAGTAATGCTGGTCCAACGAATAGGTACCCCGTCGACACCAGCAAACTCCCCCTGCTTACGTTGCTGCCACATCTGGTGAATTTCATTTTCCATTAACTGGGTAAAAACCGCTTCATTGGTAACAAGTTCCAACTTACATACTGAATTCATCACTAATTACCTGCTATGCATAAATCTGGTCTTCATGTTTTTCTTCAGTAAACTCATTCACCTCAGTGAAGGCATTATTTACAGTATTCACGGTGTCGAGTGAAAAATGGCGACCAATGGTATTAAAGAAATATCGGCCAGAGTGATAACCCTTTTTATAATCAGTCTCTAGTGCCTTCAAGTCACTGCCAATAAGTTTAGATTTCAAGTTAGTACGAGGATGAATCTCATAGATAGTGGCGTCATCTGGCGGGCTATTAAGAAAGTCCTGAGTCTTGCGATAATTATCCTCGTGCTCTAATAGCATTGAAATCATATTCGCAGCTCTGGTTCTACCTAGTACACGTTGAATACTCGCCATCCAACAATGGTCAAAGTGCTGCTCTATTGGCACGGTACGGATCACAACGATATGGCGAAAGCCGCGGTTATAGGCTTCTTGCACTGGTATTGGCGCGCACAGCCCACCATCAACCCAGTGTTCATTTTTTGAATATATCGGCTGACGATTTAATCCTGGGATGGCACACGATGCTTTAAGTGAGGACTTCCAGTCATCAATAGCAAGATCAAAATATGATGCCTGATGGCAATCAACACTGCTTGCCGTTGCCAGTACGGTACGATGGCGCATATTTTCACGGCCTTGCTGCCAATCCAACTCAAGTTTGGTTTGGGTCTGTTCAATTAGCCAATCAAGGTTCAGCCCCTCACGACCAGAAATATATCGATAAATATCAAAAAAATGTGGGGTCGTCGTTGCTTCAGTAATCACACGATATGCATGCCGCTGTTGGCCACAAATATAAGAAGCAAGATTAAGCGATCCAGAAGATGTACCGACTAATAGCGAAAATGGATTAAATTCAGCTTCTAAGAATGCATCAAGCACCCCGGCAGTAAAAATTCCTCGCTGGCCACCGCCTTCAGTGACCAGTGCGACTTTTGCAATATCTTGGCAGTTAACAGACAGCCCCTCGACATTATGCACTGCGTATGAAATGTGTTTTCCGGCCATACGCCTTCCCCTAACCGTTAGCGATGTAATACTGAAAAAATACCTCACACTTTCGGTAAATTAAATTTAAATATACTGCACACACATTTAAGGAAATCTTAACCTTGATGGTTGTAGCCCTATCATATTTGATATGCTGACTAATGGTAGAGAGAAAGTCGAACGCAAACAAAAAAGCCCCAGCATTTCTGCTGAGGCTTCGTTGTCGTGGCGGAGCAGTGGGGACGCCTAGTTCGGACTGGCTCACTAGCGGGACTCATTCGACCGAAGGGTGAACACAACCCTACGCATCCCAGCGTGACAGGCCGGTATTCTAACCAACTGAACTACCGCTCCAATTCTTTGCCAAGCTCGGTAACTAACCTAACTTGTAGAATGTGGTGGAGACGCTCTGGGTATAGAGGATTTGAACCCTAGGAGGGTCGCCCCTCGCCTGATTTTCAAGTCAGATGCTTTCGACCACTCAGCCATCTCTCCGTAAATGCTACGGATACTAGGATTTTCATTTTCGCTGTAAAGCCTTTTTCTTATAAAACCCACCAACAGAACGAACATCTCCCTGCTCGCACAACAAATCGACTACTTATCGTGCTAGCATTCTGATTTCAAAGATTTTTGATAACTGTGTTTATAACATTTAATGAGCAATTCATTTTTTGTGATCAATATCTATTTAGTAACCGTTTTTTATGATCATTTTTATGTTCTTATTAGGCAGGGATACGACTTCTTAGAGTATGTGACACGATGTTAAGTAAGTTCAGCGCGACGCTATTATATAGCGCCATCTTTCTGCCTTCTATACCAGTTGCGTTTGCAAAGCCGCAGCCTAACGATATTTTAACCTGTTCGGCTACACCGTTAACGTCTGGCTGGCAGCGCCTTAATGAACAATGTGATATCGGTACTGGGCTATGGGGGAAAGATCCGCAGCAGCGCCAGAGCAACTTTTGGCTTCAGTGTAATTACAGCCAAGCAATACCAGCAAAAAAATTCTCGTCTTCCATTACAGGTACTTTCCCTGCGAGTAGTTACTTGATTAATGATGGTAACAAATACCGCTGCTTAATTGGGCCGTTTAGTGATCATGCTCAAGCTGAAAGTGCGAAAGTAAAACTCGCAAACATCGACGTTAAGAATACGTTTATAAGGCAAACTCAGCAGCCAATCGTTGTAAAAGCTGGCACCAAGCAACTAGCGCCTATTTTGCAAGCCGCCGCTGAGCAAGAAAAAAGCCCTACAGCAACAAATGTTCAGGTAAGTAAACAAACACTGATTGAAGAGCGTGTTGTCTTAGACTCAGCCATTTATTCATTTACCTTTGATAATATTAAATATTATCAGCCTAAAAATATTCAATCCGACAAAACGCTTCCGCCCGCCTTTGTAAAAGAAAACGAGCAATATTGGTCACGAACCAATATTCAGAGTGCAGGCCAATGGTGCGAACGATTTGGTTTAAGGTTACCAACCTATGACGAGCTTAAGCACCTACAAACATATGGCCAACGATTTCTTCTAAGAAACCACTGGCCTATCACCAACAGCTATTGGTCAGATACGATTAACCCATACACAGGTGAAATCAAAACATTAAACTTACGTAACGGTAAGTACGACGAATACCGCCCATTAGCATTACTTTATACGACATGTGTCGCAGAAAAAAGTTAAGTCCCCCCAGCCTCCCAAATACTCTTTCATGCACGATAATGTTAGCTTCGTCGTGCATGAAAGACACATCTTTACGCCCTCAAATCGCACGTTACAAAATTGTTAACTAGAAGTATTTCAAAGTGTTTCTATACTTTTATCAAACCAAAATAAAAGTAAGCCATTTGGTTTATGCCTTTTAAAGATTTTTCCTCTTTGATTTAGGAACGACAGGACGTAGCTATGAACCAACCCATTTCATATACCCTCGCTGTTTCATCTCTTGTTCTTGCACTCTCTGGTTGCGGTGAGAGTGGCAGCAGTCAAGACAAAGAAATGATCCAATCATTACAGTCAAAAATCGAGTTACTGGAACAGCAACTTGCGAATGCAGGCACATCCGTTGCTACTGAGTTATCAGGTGATACATCCGCACTAGAAGAAAAAATTGCCAAACTAGAAAAACAACTCTCTGCAGGTGGCTCTACGGCAGATACCCTCGCTAAAGTTAAAAATCAAGGTTATGTTCAATGTGGTGTTAGTACGGGCTTACCTGGTTTTTCTAACCCTAATGAGAAAGGCGAATGGGAAGGTCTCGATGTCGAATTTTGCCAAGCAGTCGCTGCTGCAACTTTAGGCGACAAATCAAAAGTGAAATACATTCCTCTTACGGCAAAAGAGCGTTTTACTGCACTTCAATCGGGTGAAATTGATGTGCTTTCTCGTAATACAACATGGACACTTCACCGTGACACGGCCTTGGGTATCAACTTTGCTGGCGTTAACTACTACGACGGTCAAGGCTTTATGATCAACAAAGATCTCGATGTTGAAAGCGCAACTGAGCTTGATGGCGCATCTATCTGTGTACAATCAGGCACCACAACCGAGCTCAACCTTGCTGATTATTTCCGTTACCGAGAAATGAAATATAGCCCAGTTGTTTTCGACACAGCAGCACAAACCGTAAAAGGGTTTGAAGCAGGCCGATGTGATGCCCTTACAACCGATCAATCAGGGCTTTATGCCTTACGCCTTAACTTACAAGATCCATCAATGGCCATCGTATTACCTGAAATCATATCAAAAGAACCATTAGGCCCCGTTGTACGACAAGGTGATGATCAATGGTTCAATATTGTGAAATGGACGCACAACACCATGTTACATGCTGAAGAGCTTGGCGTGTCTTCGCACAATGTTGATGATATGAAAAAATCGAATGACCCTAATATTCGCCGCCTTATCGGTGAAGATGGCCCGAAAGGCAAAGGGTTGGGACTTAATGATGATTGGGGTTACCAAATCCTTAAACAGGTTGGTAACTACGGCGAGAGCTTTGAACGCACCGTTGGTATGAGCTCTCCTCTGGAGATAAAACGTGGTGTAAATGCTTTATGGGTTGATGGTGGCCTGCAATACGCCCCACCAATTCGTTAGCGGTTAAATCAGTATCTTGCGGGGATCTATTTTCCCCGCAATCTCATTTAATTCAACTTGCTTAACCCCACAACAGGATGTGATGTTTTGTCTGCAAAGAAAGCAAACCTCTTGTATAACCCTCTTTTTCGCTCAATTATTTTCCAAGCCATTGCCGTTTTTGTCCTGCTTTTTTTTGTCTATACCATCGTCGGCAATGCACTCACAAACCTTGAGCAACGAGGCATAGCAACAGGGCTCGACTTTTTATCGCAAGAAGCTGGGTTTGGAATAGGCTTAACGCTTATCGACTATGATGAGACATATAGCTATGGTCGAACATTTTTTGTCGGCTTGCTAAATACGGCACTGGTCTCGGTACTCGGTGTGGTGCTGGCAACCATTATTGGTTTCATCGTCGGTATTGCCCGCCTTTCTTCCAATTGGTTAGTCAGCCGTTGCGCTGCGGTTTACATTGAAATTTTTCGGAACATTCCTTTACTGCTGCAAATTTTCTTTTGGTATTTTGCCGTATTGCAAGCGCTTCCCTCTCCACGCAGTAGCATGACGATTGGCGACGGTTTATTTTTGAATGTGCGTGGCCTATATTTTGCCAAACCTATTTTCGAACAGGGTGCCGGGTGGATTGCCGTCGCGATAATTACGGCCATCATACTTTCGATTATCTACACCCTATATGCAAAACGGCAGCAGCAGCTAAGCGGGAAACAATACCCTATTCTCTTATTTTCTCTCTCCCTTATCGTGTGCTTACCACTATTGAGCTTTTTTCTTTCTGGGCAACCCATACACCTTGAATACCCAGAACTGAAAGGCTTTAACTTTCAAGGTGGCATTGAGATTATTCCTGAACTAGCCGCCTTGCTAATGGCCTTAAGTATCTATACCGCTTCATTTATTGCCGAGATAGTCCGATCAGGTATAAACGCTGTCAGCCACGGTCAAACCGAGGCAGCCTTATCGCTTGGGTTACCGGAAGGTAAAACGCTACGCCTGATTGTTATCCCGCAAGCCTTAAGAATTATCATTCCTCCCCTAACAAGCCAGTACCTTAATTTAACCAAAAATTCTTCACTTGCTATGGCGATTGGTTACCCAGATCTCGTCTCGGTTTTTGCTGGCACAACATTAAATCAAACTGGGCAGGCAATAGAGATAATCGCGATGACAATGGCTGTTTATTTAAGCCTTAGCCTGTTTACCTCAATGCTGATGAACATCTATAACAAAAAGGTGGCTCTCATTGAACGATGATAAAAGTACCAATCAGCGAAAGCACGTTTTTCAACCAGACCAAGCACCACCAAGCAGTAGTGTTGGTGTTATAAGCTGGCTGAAACATAACCTTTTCTCTAACGCGTTTAATACGATTGTGACATTTGTATTGGGTTATTTCGCTATTACGACAATTTGGAGCATCACTGAATGGGCTTTTATAAATGCCGATTGGGTAGGAACCACTCGTGATGCTTGCTCGCGTGAAGGGGCTTGCTGGGTCTTTATCAAGGTGCGATTTGAACAATTCATGTTCGGTTTTTACCCTCGAGATGAACTTTGGCGCCCGCAGCTTTTTTATTTTACCCTTGCACTCTTTTTGCCGCTTATCGCCTATGAAAAAACACCGGGCAGAAAATGGATATGGCTCTTTTTCGTTAACATCTATCCCTTCCTCATTGCTGCTCTACTTTATGGGGGGATATGGGGGCTATCAATTGTTGAAACCCATTTATGGGGCGGTTTACTCGTCACGTTGATCATCGCGATCGTCGGCATTGTCGTTTCCCTGCCCATCGGTATTGTACTAGCCCTCGGCCGACGATCTGAAATGCCGATTATTCGTAGCTTATCGACCGTTTACATTGAAATATGGCGAGGGGTGCCCCTCATCACAGTACTTTTCATGGCATCAGTGATGTTGCCATTATTTCTTAATGCCGAAGCCGAGACCGATAAACTTTTTAGAGCGCTAATTGGCGTTGTGTTATTTAGTGCCGCCTATATGGCCGAGGTTGTCCGAGGGGGGCTTCAAGCAATACCTCAAGGGCAGTATGAAGCAGCTGATGCATTAGGCTTAACTTATTGGAAGAAAATGTATCTTATTGTTTTGCCACAAGCTCTGAAGATAACAATTCCTTCTATTGTTAACACCTTCATTGGCCTATTCAAAGATACAAGCTTAGTACTGATTATTGGTATGTTTGATGTACTTGGTATTGGCCAAGCTGCGAATACCGATCCGAAATGGCTGGGATTTGCCACTGAAAGCTATGTGTTTGTTGCCTTGGTCTTTTGGGTATTTTGCTTTGGTATGTCGCGCTATAGCATTTTCTTAGAGAGAAAACTTCATACGGGTCACAAACGTTGATACCACCGAATGGCTTAGGGTAAGGAGCTTTATCATGACAAAATCGACACAAGCTATGATCACGATGGATGAAGTCAACAAATGGTACGGACAATTCCATGTCCTTAAAAACATCAATCTAACAGTGAATAAAGGTGAGAAAATTGTAATTTGTGGGCCATCGGGCTCAGGTAAATCCACGTTAATTCGCTGTATCAATCGGCTGGAAGAGCACCAAAAAGGCAATATTATTGTTGCAGGTAACGAACTCACCAGTGATCTAAAAAATATAGAACTAGTACGCAAAGAGGTTGGCATGTGCTTTCAGCACTTTAATCTTTTTCCTCATTTAACAGTATTAGAAAATTGCACGCTTGCACCCATTTGGGTTAAAAAACTGCCGAAAAAAGAAGCCTCTGAGATTGCTATGCAATACTTGGAGCGTGTTAAAATTCCAGAGCAAGCCAATAAATACCCCGGACAATTATCTGGTGGTCAACAACAGAGGGTCGCGATTGCTCGCTCTCTGTGCATGACGCCACAAATAATGCTATTTGATGAGCCTACCTCTGCACTTGATCCTGAAATGGTCAGAGAGGTACTTGATGTCATGGTCGAATTAGCCAACGAGGGGATGACTATGATCTGCGTAACGCATGAGATGGGATTTGCCCGCCAAGTTGCTGATAGGGTTATCTTCATGGACATGGGGGAAATTATTGAAGAAAACTCACCGCAGGCCTTCTTCGATAATCCAGAATCTGACCGTACCCAATTATTTTTAAATCAGATCCTTCACTAAAACAGAAGCGAGGCCTATCCCCGCTTCTATTAAATATTAAGCACTTACGGTTTGATTCACTTTGTATTTCATCAGTTTCGCTGTAAGGATCACTGCCAATACAGGTAACAGCCAGCTCATGTGAGAGTTATAAAGCGGGAATATCGACGTCCACTCACCTTCAGGCATCATGCCCAAAATATTCAACGTATCAACACCACCAAAAAGAGCGGCAACACCGACAGAAATACTATGCCACTTGGACTTAGGTAATGTCGCATTAATTACAATCAACGTAACCGCAATTGGACATAAGATTAAAATGACCGGAAGGCTCAGTTCTATGATTGTCTCTAGGCCAACATTCGACACGACAGCGGTTAGTGCGATGATAATGATAGAGGTAATCCGCATGGGCATACCAAACGTATGGTTGTAATATTCACTGTTTGCATTTGTAAGGCCTACAACCGTACTTAGACAGGTCACAATAGTAAGTACCGCGAGTAGTAATTGCCCTACAGTACCAAATTCACCTGCCGCATATAGCGTTAAGATCTCACCACCATTTGTCGCATTGATAGCAACATCTGAAGACGTTGCTCCTAAGTACCCCATCGACACATAACAAATAGACATTAACACCGCATAAATTACCGCAACCCAATTACTGTATCTTGATATATCGGAAGGCTTAGTGACCCCTTTACTGCGAATAGTACGAATAATCACCCACCCAAATGCCACTGAAGCAACACCATCCAATGTCATATAACCTTGAATAACGCCATTCACCCCAGCTTGATCTTTAAATACACCGACTGCTTCAGTCGTTGTGCCAAGCGGATTTAAAAGAGCCGCAATAACCAGTGTTGATAACATAACAATCATCGCTGGTGTCATGATCTTACCGATGTAATCAACCATCTTGCCGGGCTTTAAGGCAAACATCAGAGATACAACGCAGAATGAAATAGAAAATAGAAAGAGATGATCGTCATAGACAAAAGGTTTAATGCCCATTTCATACGCGACGGTAACAGCACGGGGTAATACAAATGCCGGTCCCAGTGTTGTTAATGTTGCTATCCAAAAGGTACGGTCCATCCAACGCGGTAATCCTGCCGTTAATTCATGCATTGATGGCAGCTTACCTAATACAACAAGCGAGAGTGTTGGGATACCAACAGCCGTAACCAGAAAACCAGCGATTGCAATCAGCCAATTTTCACCGGCTTGCTGTGCCATTAATGGAGGAAATATAAGATTACCTGCACCAAGAAATAGTGCAAATGTCATAAAGCCGATGGCAATGAGTTCAGTTTTTTTCAATGTGCTAGCCTTGTTTTGGTCAGCTAGCTATAGATAGGGAGTGTTGTAGGTTCTCAATCCGCCAGCTTTGCTGACGAAATGAATATATGTCAGCGTAGGTTGATAATGACCACGACGACATTGACGACAGAACAGATTTTTTTCATATTTTCACAACACATCGTTCTATCCTCGGATTAAGTAATGAACTTAACTTAGATGTATTTAACACCAATGTATATAGGCACTTTGCTGACTGTTGTTTTATTAAGCAAGCAAAAGAAAGTTCGCAATAAAGCGACATATTTCAGCTCTACATCGACCCAAGCCGCGTCGTAAAGGCACGTAATTCACCCTTTGTTACATGTTTCCCCTTATGAGCATTTATTCCCTTGTCTATAATGGAGCTATGGAAGTTATAGCCATGGTCGATAGCTTATTGTTTTTACTTGCTTAAACTTGTCAGAATTTAACCGACTTGTTTACTTGTTGAAGGCTTGATACTCTGGCATAAGAATAAATTGTCTTCATTAGGGGTTAAGCCTTTATGTACACTACCGACACTATCGTAAGTCGAAGCACGACTACTAACAAAGTTTTACGTAACACGTACTTTCTACTTTCACTAACACTTGTATGGTCAGCGGTTGTCGCAGGTTTTGCGATGGCGATGAACATGCCGCACCCTGGTTTGATCCTTACCTTGGTTGGCTTCTACGGTTTAATGTTCTTAACTGAAAAGAACCGTGATAGCGGCTTAGGCATTGTGTTTACCTTCGCATTAACAGGCTTCATGGGTTACACCCTTGGACCAATTCTGAACATGTACATTGGCGCAGGTATGGGTCAAGCTATTATCCCTGCACTTGGTGGTACAGCACTGACCTTTATGGCATGTTCTGCTTACGCATTAACCACGAAACGCGATCTATCGTTCCTTAACGGTATGTTGCTGGCTGGTTTCGTTGCAATTATTGTTGCAGTTGTAGCTAACATCTTCCTACAAATGCCAATGCTATCTCTTGCAATTAGTGGCATGTTTGTTCTGTTCTCGTCTGCAGCTATCCTGCTTACAACACAGAACATTGTACGCGGTGGTGAAACTAACTACATCTCTGCGACAGTGACGCTATATGTTTCTATTTACAACCTATTCCTAAGCCTACTTCAGATTCTAGGCATCATGGGCAATAACGATTAATCATTAATCGTCGTAAATACTAACGAATCAAAAAGCGCCGAAAGGCGCTTTTTTGCTTTTGGATTTTTTGTATCGGGTACTTGCAGCCTTGTACGATAATCACTATTCTTTGCCCGTTCCAAATACCGAGGCTTATCATGCTTGAATTCAACGGCAAACAAATAGATACCGATGCGCATGGCTATCTAAAAAATATTGATGATTGGTCAGAAGAACTCGTTCCTCTTCTCGCTGAAGAAGAAGCAATCACGCTGACAGAAGCACATTGGGAAGTTGTTCGCTTCGTGCGCGACTTTTATAAAGAGTTTAATACCTCACCAGCTATTCGCATGTTAGTAAAAGCGATGGCAAAAAAATACGGTGAGGAAAAAGGTAATTCTCGTTACCTCTACAAGCTTTTTCCAAAAGGTCCGGCAAAACAAGCAACAAAACTTGCAGGCCTTCCTAAGCCAGTAAAGTGCATTTAATGAGATCTAAAGGTGCGAGCACAATCATACGCTCGCGCTTTCATTCCCTTAAGGCATACTTTACATAATTTCAAAACCATCAATATGCCGCCACTCTACGTCTTCACTGATAACATTATCTACACGCGATGTTCTCGGCCCAGTTTTTAACCAGTGCAATAATTGTGCTACTTGCTCTTCATGCCCACACACCAGTACTTCCACGCTCCCATCCGGTAAATTTTTAGCATAACCCGTAAGTCCGTACTTCAAACCCTCATGTGCAGTATGAAATCGAAAACCGACCCCTTGAACCATTCCTGTAATCAATGCTTTTACGCAAATATGTGACATATATCCCCCTGGGATTCTATATATTTCCCAACGAATAAATTAGATTAGCAGATTATCGCTGCTAAGTTTTTGTTTCATAGGATATAACAATGAAAGAAGTTGCATTTAGATGGATAGACAAATACCTTATCCACGTTACATTACAAGAAAAGTTCTATTTACTCTTCTTGCTCCCCATCCTTGCCATTATCAGCATCGGTACCATTTTAGTTGATGCCGCCAATCAGCAACGTATTGAAATCACGACACAGCAACTGCAAACTACGGCGAATATGCTTTCACAGCAACAAATCAGCCAATCAGATGCATCTGCTTTGTTATCCAGTAGTTATATGGCGATCGGTCGTGGAGAGCATTTAGTCCCAGTATCCAACCTAAATTATTCGATTGGCATCAATGAAATGCCAAGTCTTTATTCATACCTTAGCACAACACAAATATCTCTTACCGCCATAGTATTGCTGCTGGTTCTAGCTGCCGTTTACTACATTATGACTTTTATTGGTGGTGCCATGTTCACCACTTACAAAGCGCTTCAAGCGTTGGCTGATGGTGATCTCACTAACCGATTAAATTTTTTTAAAGTACGTGACGAGTTCAGTACAATTGCGATAACCATTGATAAGGTCAGTGAACGCGAACAGCAATTAGTCAAAGCGACACAGCAAGCAACCTTGTTGATGCAACAGATCAGCGATAGTCTTCGCCAACGTAGTCATGAAAGTGAAAACCTCTCTTCTTCTCAACAACAACATTTAGATTCTCTGGCCAGTGCGACCGAAGAAATGGCGACATCCATTCGCGAAGTTGCCACACATGCTCAAGAAACATCAGAACAAACATTGGAAGCTCAGCAAGTCTCAGAGCAAGGCCGTGTCCAAGTGAAGCAAACACGTAACGCTATTTCAGTGTTAAGCGGTGAAATTAACGAAGCCTCAAATGCAGTTAATGAACTTGACCGAAATACAGCCAAAATTGACGACGTCATTACCACGATCAATGGTATTTCTGAGCAAACAAATTTATTGGCTCTAAACGCAGCAATTGAAGCCGCTCGTGCCGGAGAACAAGGTCGCGGTTTTGCTGTTGTCGCCGATGAAGTACGTACACTCGCAGGGCGTACGCAAAGTGCGACAGTAGAAATTCAACAAATGATTGAGTCATTGCAACAGAATAGCCAACAACTAATGGCAGTAATGAAAAGCACCGTAAACAATGCAAATAGCAGCGAAACCTTAATGGATTCCGTTGATAGTGAAATAGGCCAAATTACTGAACGTAACCAGCATATTTCTGATCGTAGTACAGAAATTGCAGCCGCAGCGGAGCAACAAGGTGCTGTTGCAGACAATATTGCCTCTAACGTAGAACAAATAAGAAGCCAGTCTCATCAAATTTGTAATGTTATAAGCGAGTCGGCTAATGAAATAACAACGTTAAATACACAAGCGAAAGAGCTTGAGTCTCTGATGAAGGGACTAAAAGTATAATTCCCCACCACTAAATCGGCGATTACAGAGCCCCCTCTTAGGCTCTGTAATCCTCTATCCTAAATTGGCACGTGGATATATCCACTGATTAGTTGCTTTTCATTGGTATCAACAACATAATACGCGACCATTCCTACATCCATACTGGGCATGTCATGACAGCTGCAATATATCTGGTTAAAGGCCGTGAAAAATCTCTTCGCCGCCGCCACCCTTGGGTTTTCTCTCGTGGTATTCAACGCATTGAGGGTAAGCCCTCTCTTGGTGAAACCGTCGATGTTTTTGATAATAAGGGTGAATGGTTAGCACGTGGTGCTTTTTCACCGCAATCTCAGATCCGCGTTCGAGTATGGACTTTTGAGCGTAACGAAGCGATTGATGTTGATTTCTTTGTAAAACGTCTAAAAGCAGCCCAAGGCTTACGCGATATTCTCGCGGCACGTGATGGTTTAACAGGCTACCGCCTTATCGCGGCTGAGTCTGATGGTCTACCTGGTATCACAATCGATCGCTATCAAGACTTTTTAGTATGTCAGCTTTTAAGCGCAGGTGCTGAAGTACAAAAAGACGCACTTATCGAAGCCCTAAATATTTGCTACCCAGAGTGTAGTGTTTATGAACGTTCTGATGTATCAGTACGTAAAAAAGAAGGCCTTAAGCAGCGTACAGGTGTACTTTCGGGTGAAGAACCACCTAAGTTTGTCACTATTGAAGAAAACGGCGTTAAAATTAATGTTGATATCGTTGGTGGTCACAAAACAGGCTTCTACCTTGATCAGCGTGATAGCCGTGAAGCCGCAGTAAAATACGTCGACGGTAAACGTGTCCTAAACTGCTTCAGCTACACAGGTGGCTTTGGCCTTTACGCGCTAAAAGGTAATGCAAGTAAAGTTGTTAACGTTGACGTTTCTCAACCTGCGCTTGATACCGCACGCATGAATGCTGAAATGAACGGTTTCCCTGTTGAAAATGCGGAGTTTTTGAATGCAGATGTATTCAAGCTTTTGCGTGAATACCGTGAACGGGGCGAGAAATTTGATGTCGTTATCATGGATCCACCAAAATTCGCTGAAAGTAAATCTCAGCTTGTTGGTGCTTGTCGTGGATATAAAGACATTAACATGCTGGCAATGCAAATTCTGAATCCGGGTGGCACGCTACTAACTTACTCATGCTCTGGCCTTATGGACAATAACCTGTTCCAAAAGATCATCGCAGATGCAGCATTAGATGCACACCGTGAAGTACAGTTTATTGAGCGATTCAGCCAAGCTGCCGATCACCCGCTAGACAGTGCTTACCCTGAAGGTTTCTACCTAAAAGGCTTCGCTTGTTACGTTAAATAACGACAAACAAGTAACCAAAAAAACCAGCATTATGCTGGTTTTTTTTATGCCTGAAAGCAGCCTATTCGGTAATCTGGCTACATCAGCATTGCGGCAACAGAGCCAAATAATGTCATCACAAAAAGAAACCATTTCAACGTTTCAGGTTTCGCACTTATGGCAAACTTCACCGCAAGGTGAGAGCCAACCATCGTACCCGCTGCAAGTATTAACCCAGGAGCCCATAGTACTAACCCCTCATAGATAAATATTCCTAAAGCAACAGCGGTAAACACCAGTGTGCACAGCATCTTAAGCGCATTTGCTTTAACGAGGTCATATCGTAATGTACCCGCCAAAGCAGCGATCAATACAAAGCCAACACCGGCTTGGACAAAACCGCCGTAAAATCCGGCGATGCCTAGCCCCCACCATGAACTTGGTGTATCTCGCACTTTTCTAGGCTCAGTCCCTAGCGAGGGCGCAACAACCGACGGCTTTAGTAAAATAACTAATGCCATGGTTAGCATTGTGCCAAGCAGTAACGGCTTTATCCAATCAGAAGGGGCATAAGCCGCACCAACGGCACCTAACAGCCCACCAATAATTGTCGGCACCATAATAGGGCCAGTATCGGTACTATCCAGCTTCCCATGACGCTTGAACCCTATTAAGCCCGTTAGTCCTTGAACCACAACCCCCACCCTATTGGTAGCATTTGCCACTTCAGCGGGCATCCCCATTACCATCAGCGCTGGCAATGTTAAATTCGACCCTCCCCCCGCTAAAGTGTTAATGATTCCCGCGAGGAAACCCGTTACAACCAGCATTACTATATGTAGTAATGTTATATCCATTGAGATCATTCCTTGATTCTATTATGTGGCTAGGCGAATAAATCCTACTTTGTTATTATTACTTTCATTTCGATAGTCGCTATGATTCAGCCTATGTTCAGGCAAAAAGCGCCAGACTGCTGTGATTACAATATGAAACAGTCTGTTTGTCATAATCATATTTTTCAAGGAACACCTATGAAACTTCGTACTGCGCTAATTGCAATGACAGCATGCAGCCTTAGCTTCCCTTCTTTTGCTGATGTAAAGCTTGAGCTACCTTTTCCCGCTGAGCTTGTACTGATTAACGGCACTGAAGCTGATGGCAACGACACTCAAACACTTAAGAACGGTGAAAACCAAGTCGCTTTCCGCTACCAAGGTACCTTCCGTGAAAATGGTGATGATCAGGTATTCAAATCTGATGTCATTATCATGAAGTTTAATGAAGCTGATGAAACGTTAAAATTAGAGTTCCCTAAGCTACGTTCCGCTCAAGATACACGCAAGTTTAATAAATCACCTAACTTTACGCTGATTAATAGCAGCGGTGAAAATATCAGCTTTGAGCAAGATAAACTGATAAAACATGGCCTACAATTTGGTCGTGATTACGAAGCTGAAATTGCGGCCTACAACCAGTCAGGTAAAGTCGCGGCAGTTGCATCTGCAGCAACGATTACAACCTTACCTGCAGTCACTGCAACACCAGCCCAACTTCCAGCAGCAACGTCACCTGCTAAAACAGCTGAAAACGCATCTCAAACCAGAAATGTATCAGAGAATATGCTGAACTACTGGTATGAACAAGCTGATGAAGCGACACGCGAACGTTTCAAAGCAAAAATTAATGCCGAATAAGCAATAAGCAATAAGCAAGAGCCGTATTCTAAAACAACCCCATTAAGTTGGACACTTTAGTTAAGCGGCTCTTTAATTTATCGAATTAGCAGACAAAGGATATACCTAATTGGTATTACTAGCTAACGATAAAAGTCTCGGTTCTGACCTCTTGTAGCATCTGACGGTAAAGCCTCGGCAATAGCCCTAAAGACAAACGCCCTTTCTCAACCAAGCGCTCTAAAACCTGCCAATCGGCTTTTTCATATGCAATGACCATATCCATATAATGCTTTAAATTACTTTCTTTTCCTTGTAAGGCCAATTTAATATCACGATGAATTTTCATCGTATCAATAGCTTCTTCCATATCAAGGCCTAACATCTCAGGTAAGTTTGAAAATAACCCCGTTAAAAAAGCCTTATCTGCAATGGAGCGGTTACAGCCTGAATTGATGGCTATGAGCTCGCAGAAGCGTGCACGGCTAACTGATTGTTGGTAAATATCTTCTGGTCTAGTCGCTGTTAGCTCTTGTGTCGTAAGAAGAGAAACAAATTTTCTCATCTTGTTTTCACCCATAAAGCAAACTGCTTGTTTAATTGAGTAAATATTACCTTTTCGTCCATGCATGACTGAATTTAGAAAATGAAGTAGTTTATGCGTAAGCTTTGCATCTGCGGCTAAGATATCGGTAAGTTCGGCATAGCAATAATCTTCAGCCATTACATGTTGAAATAGGGTTAGTAGCGCACCTTCATGCAACTTGTTAGAACGTGTTTCAACTACGTTTTGTTTAGAGAAGATATCGCCTTTATAAAAATCAGCTTTACAGTTCCGATAATACTCAAACTCTTCATCTGAAGTAATATGCTCGATAATTACACGTAAGTTATGTGATTTTGCTTTCAAGGTTAACTGCTCAATAGTAGCCATATCTTGACTCTTCGCACTCACCTTCACATGACTGCAAAATTTTAAAAACCTTTCATTTCCCGGCAGTAAGGCCTTAGCGTTAATTATGATCGAATAACCAAGTTTATGGCCCGCCTTCAATAACACCAATAGTTCATCATCGAGACGTTCGCTTTCATCAACCTCTATGACTAAGCCATGAGATGAGAAGAAGTAATTAAACAAGCGTTGAAGAGCGACACGTTGAAAAGAAATAATAAGTGTCTTACTTTCAGCATATTGGTTTAACCCTGAACGGTTTATCAGCTCATTGAGTTTTCTAGGATCTGATTGATCGTCAAATATTGTTATAGGTATTGTTTGAAGTGCTGGTTTTTCACTGTTCCAAAAGCTAATTTGAAAAGCAACTTTGTTTTTTCTGGCGTTGTATATTGGTTGGCGTACAGCTGAGTATTCCATGATTAATCCGCTAGTGGTTCCGACCACTTAGCTATTTCCCTTTCGTCGTCATTCATGAAGAGAACTTATACCAATCTGGATAAGTAATTGATCTAAGTATTACGCAGGAAAAATTGTTGTTATCAAGGCAGAGATTGCAGTAACTAGTGGTTCTAATTACAAAATCTCTAACGTAGAGAACAACGGTTTTAACCAGTAAGACTGATCAAGTACTTATGTAGGTTGGTATTATAGCCAGTATGGCACTCCCTTACCTGCCTACCGATTTATACAAATAGTTCCTACCCAAGTCAAACCTGTGATCCTAGTTCCATAGTTATTATTTATAACTATGTCACCCTCATCACATTTACAGATGTATTTTTACTGGCAAATTTATCGTTAAAGGATCGGCAACTTTGTTCTCGGTGCAAAACAACACGAGTAATGTTACATGACATTAACATTTTTTTGCGAGTTATTTTGGAAATAAGAATAAAAGTCGATGCTAATAGCAGCATGTTGCCTATAGTTGGTTCACGGCAAAACAAAAGATATTGAATGCCGATTTACGTCAATACAATTTTTAATATCAATAACTTAAGGATGAATGATGAACCATTCGAAACAAGGAAAGGCGTTTAGCCGAGCATTTAAGCTCAGCACTCTCGCTGTTTCATGCCTCACGGCATTCAATGTTCAGGCTGCAATGGACTGCAGCACGATAGATCAATGGAACAGCACTGCGTCATACTCTGGTGGGGCTCAAGTACAGGAATTGAACAAAGTCTACCAAGCTAATTGGTGGAGCCAAGGCAATAACCCAAGTACGAACTCTGGTTCATTCCAAGAATGGTCTTTCGTTGATGATTGCTCAACAGGTGTTGTCAATCAGCCACCTACGGTATCAATCACGTCACCGACCGGTACTGACCAAATCCTTACTGGCGATATTCTTACCATTTCGGCAGATGCGACTGATACAGATGGCAGTATTGCCAATGTTTCGTTCTACGTTGGTTCATCACTCATCACATCTGTAACGACAGCACCTTTTGCCGTTAATTGGCCAGCAGAAAGTGGTCAACACACCATAAAAGCCGTCGCAACTGATGACCAAGGTGCAGCGACTGAAACCTCTCTGTCGATTTCAGTGCAAGATATAGCCAATGATTTACCCAATGTTGATCTTTCATTATCAACATCAACCATTGAGCTTGGTGGTGCAGTCACCCTAACGTCTTCAGCTTCAGACAGCGACGGTCAAATAGATAAAGTTGATTTCTTCGCAAATGGCAGCTTAGTAGGCACCGCAGCCACTGCTCCCTACACTTTGACTTATACCCCGACACAAGCAGGTAGCGTCAACGTTTACGCTCGTGCAACCGATAACCTCGGTGGTACCTCTGATTCAACCATTATTACGCTTACTGTAAACGGTGGTGTAACGACTCAAACCTGTCGTCCCGATGGGCTATACCAAACTGAAGGGGTCAACGTACCTTACTGTACAACGTATGACGAGCAAGGCCGTGAACTCATGGGGGCTGATCACCCTAGACGTGTTATCGGTTACTTCACAAGCTGGCGTGCTGGTGACGACCCACAGGCTCAGTATTTAGTCAGTGACATCCCGTGGGAGCAACTTACTCATATTAACTACGCATTCGTTAGTATCGGTACTGATGGTAAAGTCAATGTTGGTGATGTTACCGACCCAGCTAACCCAGCCGTTGGTATGGAATGGAACGGTGTTGAAATCGATCCTGCGCTTGGTTTCAAGGGCCACTTTGGGGCACTTGCCACAGCAAAAGCGAAACACGATGTTAAGACATTAATCTCTATTGGTGGCTGGGCAGAAACTGGCGGGCATTTCGGACCTAATGGCGACCGTATTGCTGACGGTGGCTTCTACACCATGACAACCAATGCTGACGGTAGTATCAATCACGCAGGTATTCAGACATTTGCTGACTCCGCTGTAGAAATGATGCGTAAATACAAGTTTGATGGCTTAGATATTGATTACGAATATCCAACATCCATGGCCGGTGCTGGTAACCCTGATGACAAGGCATTTATGGAGCCGCGTCGCCCTCACCTATGGGCATCGTATCAGGTACTCATGAAGGTATTGCGTGAGAAGCTAGATAGCGCATCTGCTACAGATGGTATTCACTACATGCTAACAATTGCCGCACCGTCATCTGGCTATCTACTACGTGGCATGGAAACATTTGATGTCACCCAGTACCTTGATTACGTCAATATCATGTCTTATGACTTGCATGGGGCTTGGAATGACCACGTGGGCCACAATGCCGCCTTGTACGACACAGGTAAAGATTCTGAACTAGCACAATGGAATGTATACGGCACAGCAGCCTACGGTGGTATTGGTTACCTCAATACTGACTGGGCTTACCACTATTTCCGCGGTTCAATGCCAGCAGGACGAATTAACATTGGTGTTCCTTATTACACCCGTGGCTGGCAAGGCGTAACTGGGGGTGAAAACGGCCTTTGGGGACGTGCTGCCCTGCCAAACCAAGCCGATTGTGCTCCGGGCACTGGTGAAGGTGAGAAGAATAACTGTGGTCATGGTGCTGTTGGTATCGACAACATGTGGCATGACAAAAACTCGTTAGGGCAAGAAATGGGCGCAGGCTCAAACCCTATGTGGCACGTTATGAATCTTGCCCAAGGCATTTTCGGTAGCTATACCTCAGCCTATGGTTTAGATCCTGTTAACGATCCACAAGACAAGCTTGTAGGTAGCTATACACGTCATTACGATGATGTAGCTGTTGCACCATGGCTTTGGAATGCAGAGAAACAAGTCTTCCTGTCAACCGAAGATAAAGCCTCTATCAATGTAAAAGCTGATTACGTTATCGATAAAGAAATCGGCGGTATCATGTTCTGGGAACTTGCAGGGGACTATAGCTGTTACGTGCTTGATGCAAACGGCAATCGTACCGCTTCAATCGATGCGACAGAGAACGCATGTAAGACCGGTAATGGTGAATACCATATGGGTAACACTATGACCAAAGCAATATATGACAAGTTCAAATCCGCGACACCTTATGGTAATAAAGTGGCTACAGGAGCCATCCCAACAGAAGCGCTTGATATCACTGTTTCTGTCGGAGGCTTTAAAGTCGGTGACCAAAATTACCCAATAAACCCGAAAGTTACCTTTACCAACAACACTGGACAAGAGATCCCTGGGGGAACTGAGTTCCAGTTTGATATACCTGTTTCTGCACCTGATAACGCGAAAGATCAATCTGGTGGCGGGCTAACAGTTATATCTTCAGGTCATACTCGTGCAAATAATGTTGGTGGTTTAGATGGTCCAATGCACCGTGCAGCCTTTAGCCTTCCTAGCTGGAAGAGCCTACCTGCTGGCGGCACATATGAACTTGATATGGTTTACTACCTACCAATTTCAGGCCCTGCTAACTACAGCGTCAACATTAATGGTAAAGACTACGCCTTTAAGTTCGAGCAACCTGATCTACCGCTAGGTGATATTGCCGCTGGTGGTGGAAATAATGGCGGTGGTAATAACGGTGGCGGCGATAATGGTGGTTCATGTGATACTGCAGGCCTAAGTACTTACCCTGACTTCCCGCAGACCGACTGGGCAGGTAATCCAAGCCACGCCAATCAAGGCGACAAAGTCATTCATAATGGCGTGGTTTATCAAGCAAATTGGTGGACAAGCTCTACACCAGGTAGTGATGGTAGCTGGGCAACAGTATGTAATATCTAACTCTCATCAATAAAACACCAAAGCGCAGGCGGTTTCCTGCGCTTTTTCATTTCATTGGTTAGCTATCAGAACATTACATATTGATTGCGATCATTTTAAAGCGATTACATAACGCAAACATTACGAACCCAGATGCACACTACAGCTAACATCACTTTCTAAGTCAGGTTAAAATGAGATG
>NZ_JAKJSJ010000083.1:0-24121 GCF_050336715.1 Photobacterium makurazakiensis | reverse complement strand
TGCCCGGTAGCTAAGTTCGGAATCGATAAGCGCTGAAAGCATCTAAGCGCGAAGCGAGCCCTGAGATGAGTCATCCCTGATACTTTAAGTATCCTAAAGGGTTGTTGGAGACTACGACGTAGATAGGTCAGGTGTGTAAGTGCTGCGAGGCATTGAGCTAACTGATACTAATTGCCCGTGAGGCTTAACCATACAACACCCAAGGGGTTTTGTACTGACATCGTTCCAGACGATTATCAGTATTTCCTACATCCTTGTAGGTCACGGACTCCACGAAACACTTGAATGGTGTTTGAGAAACTAGTCAGATTTTCCCAGATTGCTTATTGACTGCCTGAGGGCGGTGAATAAAACAGAATTTGCTTGGCGACCATAGCATTATGGACCCACCTGATCCCATGCCGAACTCAGTAGTGAAACGTAATAGCGCCGATGGTAGTGTGGGGTTTCCCCATGTGAGAGTAGGACATCGCCAGGCTCCCAATTTAGATTTTCATATTGAACGATGGAAATCGCATGTGATGGCAACATCCATGTCCGTGTGGAGCGGTAGTTCAGTTGGTTAGAATACCGGCCTGTCACGCCGGGGGTCGCGGGTTCGAGTCCCGTCCGCTCCGCCACTTCTTCGAAAGCCTCAGCAGAAATGCTGAGGCTTTTTTGTATCAGTAAACAATGTTTGGCCTACGCCAAATAGCCCAAGACTAGGCGTCCCCGTCGAAAGACTCAGGCTTTTTTACGTCTGCCGGATATGTTCGCCTTGCAGGCGAATGAGTCCCGCTGGTGCGCCAGCCCGGCCGCTCCGTCACTTATACTAAACCCGAGTGTAACGACTCGGGTTTAGTATCTCTATCCTTTGGGCTTATCTACGTCTAATAGCAATCTTTAAGATTAATTGGTCAGGCTTATCACTTCTCTTGGGTATATAGCTTGAAGAGTCGATTGTCACATCCAACTCCATGCCAGCTCTATCAATTTAGAGCAATAGGGCAGGTATTGCTAGAATCATCGTATCGGCTACAGAGTCAGTATGTCCCCCCCTTCAGCATTCAAACGGCTTTTTGTCAGTCAGTTCGCTGTTTTCGTTCTTTTCGTATCAAAAAGCTCGGTTTTTCTGTTTGAGGGCTCTTTTGTAATCCATCTTTATCTTCTCCAAAAAATACGGAACCATTATTAACGCGAGTTCGACTGACTTGCTGAAATTTAGTGATCTCAGCGCAGAACACCCTTCTTGATGTAGTTAACTACATCTTCATTCGAATAGCTTTGACGCGATAATTTAAGACTATCCGTAGCATTACTATTGTATTTTAGGTGTGAGAATTAGCTCATATTTTTAGACTATTGGGTATTAGAGGTATAGCGGGTTACTAAAATGAGGGGGGGAATTGGAATCTGGCTGGATGATAATTAGTGTGAGCTTCTTTTGAGAAGCTCACGCAATGAAGTTATAGATAAGATCTTACATTTTTAAGATTGTCTGCGATATAAATACCGGCATTTAGCATTTCTTCACAAGCTTTCTTCGTAGTGTTGTCACTGAGTCCTCGACAAGCTTCAAGATTCACAATTACCTTGAATAATCCCGTCGCTTGCAGCTGAAGTGCTGTTGTCTTCACGCAATAATCTGTAGCAAGACCGCCAACAAGAATCGTTGTAACGTGCTTTGCTAACAACCATTCGATAAGGCCAGTACTGAGCTTCTCATTAAGATCATGATAGCAAGCACCATATGGGTGAAGATCAGGCTCGATCCCTTTCCATATAACATGATCATACTCGGTGGTTGATGGAAGCTGAGGGATCACTTCGAATCCCTTTGTCCCTGGAATTGCATGGTTAACCCAAGTAAGATCTGCGTTAGGAAAGTCGAGAGGCTTCAGCATTTCATCATGTGTCTCAACGGCCCATACAGCTCCTTGGGGATGTGCATCTTTACTCAGTACACGGTAATCAGCAAGGGAAGCTTGAGCGTTTAACGCGGGACCAATTGTATCGCCGTCATTAACCGGTAACTCGTTAGGGCATAGTGGAGTAAATGTCTTTTGAGGATCAACATCAATAGCGGCGATAGTCATATTTGTTCCTAGAGGATCTGATTAAGTATATGATCTGCTTTAATTCGACGAATACGCTTAATTAGCTTTCTGACCGGGGCTGGATAAGCATCAATTTTATCTATGTCCTTATAGCAGCCAATTAGTTGTGTATGACTAAGGATACAATCAAGCTCTTGCTGCTTCTGATCTGCAAGCAATTGGTTTTTATCATGAACCAAAATGGCATTTTCAAGATCAAGTTTCCACGCTCTTGGGTTTAGGTTGTTCCCCGTGATCAGCATATAGCTACGATCTACCCAGACACCTTTTAAATGGAAGCTATTGTCATTATGTTTCCATAGGTGGATAGCAAGTTGACGACGAGCCATGGAGGCTTCATTTTGCTTGGCAAAGTTGCGTAGATTCACTTCATAAAGGTATGGTAAACCTGCAATGGTTTTAAAGGGCTCACTGGGTGGAATATAGAAATCATTCGCTGTTTTATCGCCAACGATGATTGTGACTTTAACACCTCGGCGTAACGCCCTTTTTACTTCACGGCTAATGCTTCTTGGGAAGTTAAAATAAGGGGTGCAAATAGTAAGCTCAGTTTTAGCACTCGCAACGAGTGTACAAATATGCTGGTTTAGCTTGTTTTTACGTTTACCTAGCCCAACAAGCGGCGTTAAACCAACCTCGTCTTTGGAAATGGTTTCAGGTACAAACTGATAGCTAGCTCGTTGCAGCTTATGGCGAAGATCTTTAATCGCCCCTTTTAGAGACTTGGTCTCTGGTCGCTTGTTTTGACTTAGGCAATTAACTGCCTCGCTGTTAACGAGAGTCTCGACGATAAAGTTTGCCATGCTGTCAGCAAGCTGTGCGTTATGAATTACGTGATAGCGGTCATAACGATAACGCTGGTGTTGTGCAAGATAGACATCATTAAGGCTTGCACCACTGTAGATAACTTTGTCGTCGACGACAAAGCCCTTAAGGTGAAGGACACCAAATACTTCACGATTACGGACAGGAACACCAAGAACATTGATTTGATGTTCATATCGCTCTGAAAATTCGCGGTAAAGTGCAGCGTTACCATCAGACTGTGCGGCGCCAATTAACCCTCTTTGAGCTCGATGCCAGTCGACAAGGACTTTTATATCAAGATCAGGATTGAGTTGTTTAGCGTCATAGAGAGCGGTCAGAATATCTCGGCCAGCTTCGTCGTCCTGTAGATATAGGGCAACTAAATAAATGCGTTTAGTAGCGTTGGAGATCTCTGTGTGTAGACGTTCACGGAACGATCCTGCATCAAGAAGTGTCTCTAAATCTTCTGGCTTGTGTGCAATACACGGCAGTTGCTCAATGCGTTGCTTGTTAGCAATAGCTGAATCCATTATCGCCTCGTTTACGCGACCTATATTAGGAGGAGTCGGTGAATTAAGGGTGCAATTATAACAGAAAAAAGGCGTAGTCCATCTATACCTGTACTGGCTTCTGTCACGGATGACTTAATTAAGTGTAAATTAGTGTACGAACTGCATTGGAATAAGCGTTTTACCCGATTGGCGGTAACGTTCAATTCGGCCTTTCAATGACTCTGGTAGATCGCTATCAGAGATAGATTGAAAGCCAGCCCGCTGATAAAAATTTTCAAGATGTGAAAATGCAAAACAAAAGCATCGTTTTTGACTGATCTGTAATTTACAAGCTTGTATTAATTGTTGCCCAACCCCTATTTCTCGCAGAGCTGGATGAACAAGCATCCCTGTTAATAGTTGATAATTATCAAATTGCTTGAATCTTACGCAACATTGAATGCCATTATCATTTTCTCCAATCCATATGACTTCATCTTTTTTAGCTTTGCCTGCGGGATAGTGGGCTTTATATAAACGGTTAATTAGAGGAAATCGTAATGGTTCTAAAGGGTGAAATCTGAAATCGTTCATTGTTAAAACACTGCGTCGTGTGATTGAATCAGTTAAAATGCAACCCTTAGTATAAAAGGAATGGGTTAGAAATAGCATGAAAGTTTTGCAGGATAGGTCGCTAGCGCCTTTTCATACATTTGGTATTGATGTTAAAGCTAAGCAAATTGTCGAGGCTGAAACCGCAGATGAATTGGCATCTATCTGGCAGAGTAAGTGTTATCAAACAGTTCCTAAACTTATCGTAGGGCAAGGTAGTAATCTTCTTTTCTGTGAAGAATACTCAGGCTTGATTGTTCTTAATCGTATCAAAGGTATTGATATTACCGAGACCGAATCTTCATTTCACTTACATATTGGTGCTGGTGAGGATTGGCATCAACTTGTAAAAATGACGGTTGAGCAAGGAATGCCGGGGTTGGAAAATTTGGCATTGATCCCAGGTTGCGTTGGGTCGTCTCCGATTCAAAATATCGGCGCTTATGGTGTTGAGTTAAAAGATGTCTGCCAATATGTCGATATCATTGAGCTTGAGACTGGATTGAGGCAGCGCTTAAATGCGGATGAATGTGAGTTTGGTTATCGAGACTCTATTTTTAAGCATCAGCTGAAAAATTCACATGCGATTATTGCCGTAGGGATTGAGTTAACAAAAGCATGGCGACCAAATACCAGTTATGGACCGTTAGCGAAGTTTGACCCGAATACAGCCACTGCGAGTAATATTTTTGATGAAGTATGCTCCATTAGGCGCAGTAAATTGCCAGATCCCGCACTAATGGGGAATGCTGGGAGCTTTTTTAAAAATCCGATTATCTCAGCAGAACAAGCGTCTAGGCTGATTTCTCAGTATCCGACTATTCCGGTCTACTCACAACCCAATGGAAAAATGAAGGTGGCTGCGGGCTGGTTGATTGATCAATGTCGTTTAAAAGGCTTTCAAGTTGGCGGTGCTCGGGTACATGACCAACAAGCTCTTGTCTTGGTGAATTACCATCGAGCATCACCTGGCGATATTATCGCTTTAGCGTTGCATGTTATACAGACTGTTGAATCCGCATTTGCTATAACCCTTGAGCATGAAGTGCGCTTTATGTCGTCCTCAGATGAAATACTTATTACGGAGTTAGCTCAATGAGAGAGCATACAACCCGATTAGCATTGCTTGGGTTATTAGCTGATGGTGGTTTCCATTCAGGGGAAGTATTGGGGGTTGAGCTTGGGATATCACGAGCTGCAATAAGTAAGCATATCAAGGTTTTGCAATCTTGGGGGGTGGATGTTTACCGAGTGCAGGGAAAAGGCTATTGTCTCTCTGCAAAACTGGAACTCCTTGATTGCGATAAGATTCTGGCTAATGTAAAGTGCGAAAGCTTAGATGTTATCCCTGTAATTGATTCAACGAATCAGTACCTGTTAGATAAAGTAGGTCAATTACCTTCAGGGGCAACATGTATTGCCGAATATCAGCAAGCGGGTCGAGGCCGGCGAGGTCGTCAATGGTTTTCACCATTTGGCAGTAACTTATATTTATCGATGTACTGGCGTTTAGATGCAGGTATGGCTGCGGCTATGGGCTTGAGCCTAGTTGTTGGTGTTGCCATTGCAGAGACCTTGGAATCGTTAGGTGCTGAGGGTATTCGAGTAAAATGGCCAAATGATCTTTATCACTATGATAAGAAAATGGCTGGCATTTTGATTGAAATGACAGGGCAAGCGGGAGAAGCTGCCCATTTAGTCATTGGCATGGGATTAAATATTGCTATGCCGGAACAAGAAGGTGCTGGAATCGACCAAGCTTGGACTAACTTGTCACAAGCATGCCATACACTTCCAGACCGAAATATATTAGCTGCGACTCTAATTCATCGATTGCAGCTGACATTAGCTGAGTATGAGGTGTTGGGGCTCGATGGTTTTACAGAGCGCTGGAATCGACTAGATAACTTTTTGGATCGCCCTGTTAAATTATTGATTGGTGAACGCGTGGTCGAAGGAATTGCCCGTGGTATCAATAATCAAGGGGCGTTGTTACTTGAAACCGAGGGGGTCGTTACGCCTTACCTCGGCGGAGAAATCAGCCTTAGAGGTTGTTAATGCAAATTTTGATTGAAGCGGGCAACACCTATGTCAAAGTTGCCCACTTATATGACAGCGGTAATTTTGAATTATTAGGCCGCTACCCGAGCCGTAAACTTGAGATGGTACTTGAGCCGTTACTGGAGAAAGGAGTTACCAGAATTGTTTTTGCCAGCGTTGGTCCCGTTGAAGTTGATAACTCAATTCAGCGTATTTCACAATTGGCGAATATTCCTGTCCTACAAGTTAAAACGCTCAAAAAAGATTTTGGTGTAAAAAACGCTTATAGCGAATACCAGTATCTAGGGGTTGATCGTTGGCTTACTCTCGTTGCGATTCGACAAGAGTTCAAAAAACCAACAGTGATAGTGGATATCGGTACTGCGCTTACCTTTGATGTAATGTCTGAAGAGGGTAAGCATCTAGGTGGATGGATTGCACCTGGGTATCAACTGATGATGAAATCGGTGTTGGAAAACACAACAAAGGTATTTTCTGACCGAGATCATAATGATGAACTTGTTTTTGCTGATAATACTGCCGATGGTTTAAAAAATGGTTGCCGTGCAGCCTTGGTTGGTTTAATTGAATTTGGTCTATCTCAAGCTCGAGAACGGTTGAAAACTGAACCGGAAGTGATCTTGTGTGGTGGCGGGGTTCGCCATTTACCTATTTCATGGGGTAAGCGCTTTAATCATCGTTCAGACTTGGTACTGGAAGGTCTTGCTTTGTATGCAAAATGCCGATAATGGTGTTTTTTTCGACGAGAAAAGGAAAGTCGGAAAAAAAACTGCTTAAAGGTATTGCAAGGTTTTCGATAGTTCTCTAGAATGCGCAGCACTTGGGCCGACTTAGCTCAGTAGGTAGAGCAACTGACTTGTAATCAGTAGGTCACCAGTTCGATTCCGGTAGTCGGCACCACTTTCTCCTAAATGAGTGAAAGTGTAGAAACAATTTGGAGGGGTTCCCGAGTGGCCAAAGGGATCAGACTGTAAATCTGACGGCTCCGCCTTCGATGGTTCGAATCCATCTCCCTCCACCATTTTCAAATGATTGAAATAGCTTAACGAGTGACGAGTTTCGCGGGCATCGTATAATGGCTATTACCTCAGCCTTCCAAGCTGATGATGCGGGTTCGATTCCCGCTGCCCGCTCCACATTTCTTGTGTGCTGATATAGCTCAGTTGGTAGAGCGCACCCTTGGTAAGGGTGAGGTCGGCGGTTCGACTCCGCCTATTAGCACCACTCTCTCTCTTCAAGTCAGTTCAATCCTTTTGATATATACTCTACAAACCCATGATTGGTTGTGTGGTCGTAATGCCACCAAATACCGTGCCTAGAGGGACTATCCATGTCTAAAGAAAAATTTGAACGCGTAAAACCGCACGTTAACGTTGGTACTATCGGCCACGTTGACCACGGTAAAACAACTCTTACTGCTGCTATCTGTACTACGCTTGCAAAAGTGTACGGTGGTGACGCTAAAGACTTCGCATCTATCGATAACGCTCCAGAAGAGCGCGAGCGTGGTATCACAATCTCTACTTCTCACGTAGAGTACGATACTCCAACTCGTCACTACGCACACGTTGACTGTCCAGGACACGCCGATTATGTTAAAAACATGATCACTGGTGCTGCTCAAATGGATGGTGGTATCCTAGTTGTTGCTGCAACTGATGGTCCTATGCCACAGACGCGTGAGCACATCCTTCTTGGTCGTCAGGTTGGTATCCCTTACATCATCGTATTCATGAACAAATGTGACATGGTTGATGATGAAGAGCTACTAGAACTAGTAGAGATGGAAGTTCGTGAACTTCTTTCTGAGTACGAATTCCCAGGTGATGATTGCCCAGTAATCATGGGTTCTGCTCTAGGCGCACTTAACGGTGAAGCTCAGTGGGAAGAAAAAATCGTTGAACTAGCTGAAGCTCTAGATAACTACATCCCAGAGCCAGAGCGTGCAATCGATCTACCATTCATCCTTCCAATCGAAGATGTATTCTCAATCCAAGGCCGTGGTACTGTTGTAACTGGTCGTGTTGAGCAAGGTATCATCAACGTTGGTGACGAAGTAGAAATTATCGGCATCAAAGAAACTACCACTACTACTTGTACTGGTGTTGAGATGTTCCGTAAGCTTCTTGACGAAGGCCGTGCTGGTGAGAACGTTGGTGTTCTTCTACGTGGTACTAAGCGTGACGAAGTTGAGCGTGGCCAAGTTCTTGCTAAGCCAGGTTCAATCACTCCACACACTACTTTCACTTCAGAAATCTATGTTCTTTCTAAAGATGAAGGCGGTCGTCACACTCCTTTCTTCAAAGGTTACCGTCCACAGTTCTACTTCCGTACRACTGACGTAACAGGTACTATCGAACTACCTGAAGGCGTAGAAATGGTAATGCCTGGTGATAACATCTCTATGACTGTTACTCTAATCGCACCTATCGCGATGGACGAAGGTCTACGTTTTGCTATCCGTGAAGGTGGCCGTACTGTTGGTGCTGGTGTTGTTGCAACTATCGTTGCTTAATAACATTTAGTACAAACTACGTACTGAAAAGGGAGCTTCGGCTCCCTTTTTGTTTATATAAAAAACATATCTCCCTTTGCATTATCTTTCCTTACTCAATTCTACCTCTTATTTTTCGCCTTCTTTTTCATACATGTTAGTCACCATATTCTTATTGGCTATATATACTCAGTTTCAAGGTTAAAACGTTATAGTTAAGAATGAATATCAACTGGTAATGAAAACGATTCCTGTTTATATTTGTATCACTAAACATAAAGAGTGAAATAGAGATGTACGTTTGTCTTTGTCATGGAATTAGTGATAAGAAAATCATGAAACTAACTCAGCAGCATGGTATTCAGGATATCCGTGGTATTCGTCAAGTAACGCCTCTTGGATCTCAGTGCGGTAAATGTATTCGTCAAGCAAAGGTCATAATCGAGCAAACGGTCTCGATGCAATTTAAGAAAGCGGGTTAATTTAACCCATACGCTTTTGACACTCTTGTAATCGGTTCTATCCTTTAAAGAACTGACAGAGGAGTGTGTCGCAATGAAAGCCGATCCAAAAATCATCCAGCACCTCAATAAAATCCTAGGTAATGAACTTGTTGCCATTAATCAGTATTTTCTTCATGCCCGAATGTATAAGGATTGGGGGCTTAAGCATCTTGCTGATAAGGAATACCATGAATCAATCGACGAGATGAACCATGCGGATCACTTGATTGAACGGATACTTTTTTTGGAAGGCCTGCCTAACCTACAAGATCTGGGTAAGTTGAATATTGGTGAAGATACCCAAGAAATGCTCGAATGTGACTTGGCTTTAGAAATGGCGGCGATCCCAGACTTACGCGATGCCATAGCTTACGCCGAAGATGTTCATGATTATGTCTCACGTGATTTATTTCAGGAGATCTTGTCGGATGAAGAAGAGCATGTTGATTGGCTTGAAACGCAACTCGGTTTAATCGAGAAAATGGGTATCGCCAATTACAATCAGGCCCAAATTGTCGACGATGACGAGTAACCGTTTGTATTATAGGGCAGGGTAGCCGTTGTTTCGTACCTTGCCTTCCTACCATATTTTCCCCTCTAATGAAGCAGTGATTATTTTTCCGACAAGGCTTGCGTTCAAAACTGTGATCTGTATAATGCTCGCCACTGCCTAAGCCAATATAGGTCTTGTAACTGCAGTTGTGAACCAATAAGCATTGAGGAAGAAGTTGCATAGCAACTTGAAATGTATACTCTGACTTATGTTCGCAGTCATTAAATTGACTGACAATGTATCCGATAGGGATACTACGTTCACATAAATCAATCGACATTCTCTCGTCTTTACGAGCATGGGTGGCGATATTGTTTGTGTAATTTTTATTATTGGAGCTCTGTCTCATGCAGAACCAACGTATTCGTATCCGTCTTAAGGCGTTCGATCACCGTTTGATCGATCAGTCTACAGCGGAAATCGTTGAAACAGCTAAGCGTACTGGCGCGCAGGTTAAGGGTCCAATCCCTCTACCTACTCGTAAAGAACGCTTCACTGTTCTTGTTTCTCCGCACGTTAATAAGGACGCACGTGATCAGTACGAAATCCGTACTCACAAGCGCCTTATCGACATCGTTGAGCCAACAGATAAGACTGTTGATGCTCTTATGCGTCTAGATCTAGCTGCTGGCGTTGATGTCCAGATCAGCCTAGGTTAATGGGGAGATAAGAGAATGATTGGTCTAATCGGTCGTAAAGTGGGCATGACCCGCGTATTTACCGAAGATGGCGTTTCTATCCCAGTAACTGTGGTTGAAGTTGAAGCTAACCGCGTTTCTCAGGTTAAATCTGTAGAAACTGACGGCTACAACGCAATCCAGGTAACTACTGGTACTAAGAAAGCTAACCGTGTTTCTAAGCCACAAGCTGGCCACTTTGCGAAAGCTGGTGTTGAAGCGGGTCGCGGTCTTTGGGAATTCCGTCTAGATAATAATGAAGAGTTTGCAGTTGGCGCTGAGCTAAATGTTGAACTTTTCAATGAAGTTAAAAAAGTAGACGTTACTGGTACATCGAAGGGTAAAGGTTTCCAGGGTGCTATTAAGCGCTGGAATTTCAGTACTCAAGACATGACCCATGGTAACTCCTTGTCTCACCGCGCACCGGGTTCAATTGGCCAATGTCAAACTCCAGGTCGTGTATTTAAAGGCAAGAAAATGGCTGGTCATATGGGTGCTGAGCGTGTAACGACTCAAAACCTAGAGATCGTACGTGTTGACGCTGAGCGCAATCTGCTTCTTATTAAAGGTGCAGTACCAGGTGCTACAGGCGGCAACGTGATCGTTAAACCAGCTGTTAAAGCGTAACGTCGAGGAGTTGGTAATGGAATTGGTAGTCAAAGGCGCTGACGCGCTAACTGTCTCCGAAACTACTTTTGGGCGTGACTTCAATGAAGCGCTTGTACACCAAGTAGTTGTTGCTTTTGCAGCAGGTGCTCGTCAAGGTACACGTGCTCAGAAGACTCGTTCTGACGTTTCTGGTGGTGGTGCTAAACCATGGCGCCAGAAAGGTACAGGCCGCGCTCGTGCAGGTACAATCCGCAGTCCGCTATGGCGTACTGGTGGTGTAACTTTTGCTGCTCGTCCACAGGACCACAGCCAAAAAGTTAACAAAAAAATGTACCGTGGTGCTATGAAGAGCATTCTTTCTGAGCTAGTACGTCAAGAGCGTTTAATCGTTGTTGATGACTTCTCTGTAGAAGCACCAAAAACAAAAGCACTAGTTGCTAAGCTTAATGAGCTTGAGCTAACTGATGCACTAATCGTAACTGGCGAGTTAGATGAGAATCTATTCCTTGCAGCACGTAACCTATATAAAGTAGACGTACGTGATGCAGCGGCAATCGATCCAGTTAGCTTGATTGCTTTCGATAAAGTTGTGATGACTGCAGCAGCAGTTAAAGCAGTTGAGGAGATGCTAGCATGATCACTGAAGAGCGTATTTTAAAAGTTCTACGTGCTCCGCACATCTCTGAAAAAGCGACCATGGCTGCTGAAAACGGTAACACTATCGTTTTCAAAGTAGCGATGACAGCAACAAAGAAAGAGATCAAAGCAGCAGTTGAAAAACTGTTCGAGGTTGAAGTTAAGTCTGTAAATACTCTTGTAGCCAAGGGTAAGACCAAACGTCAAGGTATGCGCCAAGGCCGTCGTAGCGACTGGAAAAAAGCGTACGTTATCTTGAAAGAAGGTCAAGACATCGACTTCGCTGGTAGTGCAGAGTAAGGCTAGGAGCAAAGAAGAATGGCTATTGTAAAATGTAAGCCGACTTCCCCAGGTCGTCGCCACGTTGTTAAAGTGGTTAACTCTGACCTGCATAAGGGTAAGCCGTACGCACCACTATTAGAGAAAAAATCTAAGACTGGTGGTCGTAATAACAACGGTCGTATCACAGTACGTCACATCGGTGGTGGTAATAAACAACATTACCGTCTAATCGACTTTAAGCGTACTAAAGATGGTATCCCAGCGAAAGTTGAGCGCCTAGAATACGATCCAAACCGTAGTGCAAACATTGCACTAGTACTTTACGCAGATGGTGAGCGCCGCTACATCATCGCACCTAAAGGCATCCAAGCTGGTGATTCAATCCAGTCTGGTGCAGATGCTGCGATCAAAGTTGGTAACACGTTACCAATGCGCAACATCCCAGTAGGTTCAACTATTCACTGTGTTGAACTTAAACCTGGTAAAGGTGCTCAGCTGGCTCGTTCAGCTGGTGCTTACGCTCAGATCATTGCACGTGCAGGCACTTATGTGACTCTACGTCTACGTTCTGGCGAAATGCGTAAAGTTCTTTCTGAAGGTCGTGCGACCCTTGGTGAAGTTGGTAACGCTGAACACATGCTACGTGAGCTAGGTAAAGCTGGTGCTTCACGCTGGCGCGGTGTTCGTCCAACTGTCCGTGGTGTTGTAATGAACCCAGTTGATCACCCACATGGTGGTGGTGAAGGCCGTACATCTGGTGGCCGTCACCCTGTTTCACCTTGGGGTGTTCCAACTAAGGGTTACAAGACTCGTAAGAACAAACGTACCGACCAGTACATTGTACGTCGTCGTAATAAGTAATTATAAAGAGGATACGCCATGCCACGTTCTCTCAAGAAAGGTCCTTTCATTGACCTGCACTTGCTGAAGAAGGTAGAGAAAGCGTTGGAAAGCGGAGACAAAAAGCCTGTTAAGACTTGGTCCCGTCGCTCAATGATCATCCCTCAGATGATCGGTTTGACCATCGCTGTCCATAATGGTCGTCAGCACGTTCCTGTTTTCGTTTCTGAAGAAATGATCGGTCACAAGCTAGGCGAATTTGCACCAACACGTACTTACCGCGGTCATGCTGCGGATAAGAAAGCTAAGAAGCGCTAAGGAGTAAGTAATGGAAGCTATCGCTAAACATCGCTTTGCTCGCATTTCGCCGCAGAAAGCTCGTTTGGTTGCAGATCAACTGCGCGGTAAGCCAGTTGCTCAAGCTCTAGAAATTCTACAGTTCAGCAACAAGAAAGCTGCTGATCTAATTAAGAAAGTTCTAGAATCTGCTATCGCTAACGCAGAACACAACGAAGGCGCAGACATTGATGATCTTAATGTTGCAAAAATCTTCGTTGATGAAGGTCCTACCATGAAGCGCATTATGCCTCGTGCTAAAGGCCGTGCCGATCGTATCTTGAAGCGTTCTAGCCACATCACTGTTGTTGTAGCAGATCGCTAACTAGGAGAGAAAGCAATGGGTCAAAAAGTACATCCTAATGGTATTCGCCTTGGCATCGTTAAGCCTTGGAATACCACTTGGTTTGCTAACAGCCAAGAGTTCGCTGACAACCTAGACGGCGACTTCAAGGTACGTCAGTTTCTTACTAAAGAACTGAAAAAAGCGTCTCTTTCACGTATCGTTATCGAGCGTCCTGCTAAGAGTATCCGTGTGACTATTCACACTGCTCGTCCAGGCGTAGTTATCGGTAAGAAAGGTGAAGACGTAGAAAAGCTACGCGCTCGCGTGTCTAAGATCGCTGGTGTTCCAGCTCAGATCAACATCGCTGAAGTTCGTAAGCCAGAACTTGACGGTCAACTAGTTGCAGACAGCATTTCGTCTCAGCTAGAGCGTCGTGTTATGTTCCGTCGCGCTATGAAGCGTGCAGTTCAAAACGCTATGCGTCTTGGCGCTAAAGGTATCAAAGTTCAAGTAGGTGGTCGTCTAGGCGGCGCTGAAATCGCACGTTCAGAGTGGTACCGTGAAGGTCGTGTACCTCTACACACTCTTCGTGCTGACATTGATTACGCAACTTCTTCGGCTCACACCCAATACGGTGTAATCGGCGTTAAAGTTTGGATCTTCAAAGGTGAAGTTCTAGGCGGTATGCCAGTTGCAGAGCCTAAGGCTGATAACAAGCCGAAGAAGCAGCGCAAAAGCCGTAAATAAGGAGTTTATTGATGCTGCAACCAAAACGCACTAAATTCCGCAAGACTTTCAAAGGTCGTAACCGCGGTTTAGCGAACGGTACTGATGTAAGCTTCGGTACATTTGGTCTTAAAGCGGTAGGCCGTGGTCGTCTTACTGCTCGTCAGATTGAAGCTGCACGTCGTGCTATGACTCGTCATATCAAACGTCAAGGCCAAATCTGGATTCGTGTTTTCCCAGACAAACCAATTACATCTAAGCCTCTTGAAGTTCGTCAAGGTAAAGGTAAAGGTAACGTTGAGTACTGGGTTGCTCAAATCCAACCTGGTAAGGTTCTTTACGAGATGGATGGTATTCCTGAAGAACTAGCACGTGAAGCATTTAACCTTGCTGCACGTAAGCTACCAATCAAGACTACTTTCGTAACTAAGGCGGTGATGTGATGAACGCACAAGATCTGCGCGCTAAAAGCGTTGAAGAGCTGAATGCTGAGCTTGTGAACTTGCTACGTGAACAGTTTAACCTGCGCATGCAGGCTGCTACTGGTCAACTACAGCAGACTCACACTCTTAAAGCAGTACGTCGCGATATCGCACGTGTTAAAACCGTTTTGACTGAGAAGGCTGACGCATAATGAGCGAACAAATTCGTACTCAGCTTGGTCGTGTTGTTAGCGACAAAGGCGATAAGTCTATTGTTGTTGCAATCGAGCGTAAGGTGAAACACCCAATCTACGGTAAGTACATCACACGCACGACTAAACTTCACGCACATGACGAAAACAACGAGTGTAGCCAAGGCGATACAGTTGAAATTCGTGAATGTCGTCCAATGTCAAAGACTAAGTCTTGGACACTGGTACGCGTAGTAGAAAAAGCTCGCGTTTAAGCGAACTTAGCTACGATATAATAGAGCGGCCCTGAAAAAAACTTGGGGCCGTTTATTTTTTGTCTATCCATTGGTCGGAAATGGTGTTATTATTCGCCGCCTTTGAAGAAAAGGCTACCGACTCGACAATGGGTCTAGATTTTTAAATAAGCGGAGCACTAACATGATCCAAATGCAAAGTACGCTTGACGCAGCCGATAACTCCGGCGCTCGTCGCGTAATGTGTATTAAGGTTCTGGGTGGTTCTCACCGCCGTTATGCACACATCGGTGATATCATCAAGATTACTGTGAAAGAAGCAATTCCTCGCGGTAAAGTTAAAAAAGGTGATGTACTGAAGGCGGTGGTTGTTCGCACCCGTAAAGGCGTTCGTCGTCCAGACGGCTCTGTCATTCGCTTTGACCGTAATGCTTGCGTATTGTTGAACGACACAAGTGAGCAACCAATCGGTACTCGTATTTTTGGCCCAGTGACTCGTGAGCTTCGTAATGACAAGTTCATGAAGATTGTATCACTAGCGCCTGAAGTACTGTAAGGAGCGACTAAAATGGCAGCTAAAATCCGTCGTAACGACGAAGTTATCGTTCTTACTGGTAAAGATAAAGGTAAGAAAGGTAAGGTAACTAAGGTCCTAGCAACCGGTAAAGTTATCGTTGAAGGTATCAACATGGTTAAGAAACACCAGAAGCCGGTTCCGGCAATGGGTGTTCAGGGTGGCATCGTAGAGCAAGAAGCTGCGATCGACGCCTCAAATGTTGCCATCGTTAACGGTGAAGGTAAAGCGGACCGTGTAGGCTTCCGATTCGAAGACGACAAAAAAGTTCGTTTCTTCAAATCGACTGGCGAAACTATCAAGTAATTTTTGGAGTAGTACTATGGCGAAACTGCATGATTACTACAAAGAGACTCTAGTTAAAGAACTTTCTGAGAAGTTCGAATACCAGAGTATCATGCAAGTCCCAAGGATCGAAAAAATCACACTTAATATGGGTGTTGGTGATGCGATCAACGACAAGAAGCTTCTAGAGAATGCTGCTGCTGACATGACTGCTATTGCAGGTCAGAAGCCGCTTATCACTAAAGCTCGTAAGTCTGTTGCTGGCTTTAAGATCCGAGAGGGCTACCCTATTGGCTGTAAAGTAACTCTACGTGGCGAACGCATGTGGGATTTCTTTGAGCGTCTAATTTCTATTGCTGTACCTCGTATTCGTGATTTCCGTGGTTTAAACCCGAAATCTTTCGATGGTCGTGGTAACTACAGCATGGGCGTTCGTGAGCAGATCATCTTCCCAGAAATCGATTACGATAAAGTAGATCGTGTACGTGGTCTTGATATCACAATCACAACTTCTGCTAAGTCTGATGAAGAAGCTCATGCTCTACTATCTGCTTTTAACTTCCCATTCCGTAAGTAAAAGTAAGGGTTACTAATGGCTAAAGAATCAATGAAGGCACGCGAAGCTAAACGTGCCAAGCTAGCAGTAAAGTTCGCTGAAAAGCGTGCGGCACTTAAAGCTCTAATTAGCGACGTGAATGCGTCTGAAGAAGATCGCTGGAATGCAGTGCTTAAACTTCAGTCACTACCACGTGATTCTGCGAAGTCTCGTCAGCGTAATCGCTGTCACCAGACTGGACGTCCACACGGCTACCTACGTAAGTTCGGTTTAAGCCGTATCAAGGTTCGTGAAGCTTGCATGAAAGGCGAGATTCCGGGTCTGCGTAAGGCTAGCTGGTAATCAGTTGCCAATTTAGAATCACGGAGTATTGACTTATGAGCATGCAAGATCCGATCTCGGATATGCTGACCCGTCTTCGTAACGGTCAGGCAGCGCAAAAAGTTGCTGTTAAAATGCCATCTTCTAAAATGAAAGTTGCTATCGCAGCTCTTCTTAAAGAAGAAGGTTTCGTGGCTGATTTCACTGTAATTGGTGAAGTTAAGCCTGAGCTAGAAGTTACTCTTAAGTACTTCGAAGCTACCCCAGTTATCGAGCAAATCCAACGTGTATCACGTCCTGGTCTGCGCATCTACAAGAAAAAAGATGCTCTACCATCAGTGATGGGTGGCCTTGGTATTGCTGTTGTATCCACTTCCAAGGGTCTTATGACCGACCGCGCTGCTCGCAAAGCGGGTCTTGGCGGTGAGATTATCTGCTACGTAGCATAATAGGAGTAGGAAATGTCTCGTGTTGCAAAAGCACCAGTAGTTATTCCTGCCGGCGTAGAAGTTAAACTCAACGGTCAGGAAATCACTGTTAAAGCTGGTAAAGGCGAACTAGTTCGCGTTATCAATGAAGCAGTTGTATTGTCCCAGGAAGAAAACACCATCACTTTCGGTCCTCGTGAAGGATTCGATAAGGCTTGGGCTCAAGCAGGTACTGCTCGTGCACTAGTTAACAACATGGTTGTTGGTGTTACTGAAGGCTATACTAAGAAGCTTACTTTGAAGGGTGTAGGTTACCGTGCTGCTGTTAAAGGCAATACTGTAGCGCTTACTCTAGGCTTCTCTCACCCAGTTGAGCACGAATTACCGGCAGGTATCAAAGCTGAATGTCCTTCACAAACTGAAATCGTACTAACTGGTACTGATAAGCAGGTTGTTGGTCAAGTAGCGGCTGATATTCGCGCTTACCGTAGCCCTGAACCTTATAAAGGTAAAGGTGTTCGTTACGCCGATGAAATCGTGCGTACTAAAGAAGCTAAGAAGAAGTAAGGTAACACTATGGATAAGAAAGCATCTCGTATCCGTCGTGCGACCCGAGCACGTCGTAAGATTGCTGAACTGGGCGCAAACCGCCTAGTTGTACACCGTACTCCACGTCACGTGTACGCTCAGGTAATCGCACCAAATGGCTCTGAGGTTATCGCTGCCGCTTCTACCGTAGAAAAGGCGATCCGCGAACAGGTTAAGAGTACTGGTAACAAAGACGCTGCTGCAGCTGTAGGTAAAGCTATTGCTGAGCGCGCGATTGAAAAAGGCATCTCTAATGTTGCATTCGATCGTTCTGGTTTCCAATACCACGGCCGTGTAGCTGCTCTAGCAGAAGCTGCTCGTGAAGCTGGTCTGAAATTCTAAGGTAGGCGGAAGATGGCTAACGAAAAAACACAATCAGATTTGAATGAAAAACTGATCGCTGTTAACCGTGTATCTAAGACGGTTAAAGGCGGACGTATTTTCAGTTTTACTGCACTAACAGTGGTTGGTGACGGTAACGGTCGCATCGGTTTTGGTTACGGTAAGGCACGTGAAGTTCCTGCTGCAATCCAGAAAGCGATGGAAAAAGCACGTCGTAACATGGTTACTGTTGCACTAAACGAAGGTACTCTTCACCACGCTGTTAAAGGTCGCCACACTGGTTCTAAAGTGTACATGCAACCTGCATCAGAAGGTACTGGTATCATCGCCGGTGGTGCAATGCGTGCAGTGCTAGAAGTTGCGGGTATCCGTAACGTACTAGCTAAAGCATACGGTTCTACTAACCCAATCAACGTTGTTCGCGCAACAATTGATGGTTTAAGTGGAATGAACTCTCCAGAAATGATCGCTGCTAAGCGTGGTCTTTCTGTTAAAGAAATTCTGGAGTGATCGACATGGCTAATACTATTAAAGTAACACAAACAAAGAGTTCTATCGGTCGTTTACCGAAGCACAGAGCTACTTTGCGTGGCCTAGGCCTTCGTCGCATCAACCACACTGTTGAACTTGAAGATACTGCTTGCGTACGCGGCATGATCGCTAAAGTTTACTACATGGTTAAAGTAGAGGAGTAATCAGAATGCGTTTGAATACTCTATCGCCAGCAGCTGGCTCAAAGCCAACTGCTAAGCGTGTAGGCCGTGGTATCGGCTCAGGTCTGGGTAAAACTTGTGGCCGTGGTCACAAAGGTCAGAAATCACGTTCAGGTGGTTCTGTACGCCCTGGTTTTGAAGGCGGTCAAATGCCTTTGAAACAGCGTCTACCAAAATTCGGTTTTACTTCTCGTAAGAGCCTTGTAACAGCTGAAGTTCGTCTAGCTGAGCTAGCGAAAGTTGAAGGTGACGTAGTAAGTCTTGAAACTCTAAAGACTGCGAATGTAATCACTAAGGACATTAAGTTCGTGAAAGTTGTACTTTCTGGTGAAATCGCTCGCATCGTTACAGTTAAAGGCGTACGCGTAACTAAAGGCGCTAAAGCTGCAATCGAAGCTGCAGGCGGTAAAATCGAGGAATAATTAACTCGAGGATGAGGTACAGATGGCTAAACAACCAGGACAAGATTTTCGTAGTGCACAAGGTGGCCTAGCAGAGCTTAAGACTCGCCTGCTATTCGTATTAGGTGCTATCTTAATTTTCCGAGCGGGCTCTTTTGTGCCTATTCCTGGTATTGACGCTGCTGTACTTGCCGATCTGTTCGAACAGCAAAAGGGTACCATCATTGAACTGTTTAACATGTTCTCTGGTGGTGCACTTGAGCGTGCTTCCATATTAGCGTTGGGCATTATGCCGTATATTTCGGCTTCAATTATTGTCCAGTTGCTAACGGTTGTTCACCCGGCTTTAGCCGAGTTGAAGAAGGAAGGGGAGTCTGGTCGTCGTAAGATTAGCCAGTACACCCGTTACGGCACGCTTGTTTTGGCAACCTTCCAAGCAATTGGTATTGCAACGGGGTTACCAAGTATGCTTCCTGGCCTAGTGATTAATCCTGGGCTTGGATTCTACTTTGTTGCGGTAGTAAGTTTGGTTACCGGTACCATGTTCTTAATGTGGTTAGGTGAGCAAGTTACTGAGCGCGGCATTGGTAACGGTATATCTTTGATTATTTTCACAGGTATCGTTGCAGGTTTGCCACCTGCTATTGGACAGACAGTGGAGCAAGCGCGTCAAGGTGAATTGCACGTACTTCTTCTACTACTAATTGCGGTAATTTCATTCGCTGTAATATACTTTGTTGTGTTCATGGAACGTGGTCAACGTCGAATCGTCGTTAACTACGCCAAACGTCAACAAGGTCGTCGTGTCTTTGCTGCGCAAAGCACACACCTACCATTAAAAATTAATATGGCAGGTGTTATTCCAGCGATTTTTGCATCAAGCATTATTCTGTTTCCGGGAACGCTGGCACAGTGGTTCGGTCAGAATGAGAACCTTGGTTGGTTGAGTGATGTATCACTTGCCCTTAGCCCAGGTCAGCCACTATATGTGATGCTTTATGCTGCTGCGATTATTTTCTTCTGTTTCTTCTATACCGCGTTGGTGTTTAACCCTCGCGAGACAGCTGACAACTTGAAGAAGTCTGGTGCGTTCGTACCTGGTATTCGCCCGGGTGAGCAGACCGCGAAATATATAGATAAAGTAATGACTCGTCTGACATTAGCAGGTGCGT
The DNA here is from genome assembly GCF_050336715.1 of Photobacterium makurazakiensis. Classification (NCBI taxonomy): domain Bacteria; kingdom Pseudomonadati; phylum Pseudomonadota; class Gammaproteobacteria; order Vibrionales; family Vibrionaceae; genus Photobacterium; species Photobacterium makurazakiensis. The sequence continues at coordinate 3,865 of NZ_JAKJSJ010000083.1, read as the reverse complement.
TATATATTACCTTTATCTGTCTGATCCCCGAGTTTATGATGATTGCATGGAATGTTCGCTTTTATTTTGGCGGAACATCACTACTGATTGTAGTTGTAGTTATTATGGACTTCATGGCTCAAGTTCAGACACAATTGATGTCTCAACAGTATGAGTCTGTTTTGAAAAAGGCTAATCTTAAAGGTTCAAACCGCTAAGATTGGTTAACCCATTTACGGAGTTTAGCAATGAAAGTTCGTGCTTCCGTTAAGAAAATCTGCCGTAACTGTAAAGTTATCAAGCGCAACGGTGTTGTGCGTGTAATTTGCAGTGAGCCAAAGCATAAACAACGCCAAGGCTAATTAGCAGAAATATTTCTTGCAAATTGAAGGTAGGTTGGCTAAATTAGCCAACCAATCTTTTGTGTGTGCAAAAGAATTGTTCCACCGCTGCGTATCCTCGACGGGCTTTGCAGCGGTTATTCTTGAAAAGTACTAGGAGTGAATAGTGGCCCGTATTGCAGGCATTAACATTCCTGATCAAAAGCATTCTGTAATCGCACTTACTGCGATCTACGGCATTGGTAAAACTCGCTCTCAGGCTATCCTAGCTGAAGTGGGTATTGCTGAAGATGTTAAGATCAGTGAACTAACTGAAGAGCAGATCGATCTACTGCGTGATGGTGTAGCTAAATACACTGTAGAAGGTGATCTACGTCGTGAAGTTTCCATGAACATCAAGCGTCTTATGGACCTTGGTTGTTACCGTGGTCTTCGTCATCGTCGCAGTCTACCACTACGTGGACAGCGTACTAAAACCAACGCTCGCACCCGTAAGGGTCCGCGCAAGCCGATCAAGAAATAGTCGGGAAAGGTAGAGTACAATGGCTAAACAACCAACTCGCGCGCGTAAGCGCGTACGCAAGCAAGTAGCAGATGGCGTTGCGCACATCCATGCTTCTTTCAATAACACAATCGTGACCATTACTGACCGTCAGGGTAACGCTCTATCTTGGGCTACTGCAGGTGGTTCAGGTTTCCGCGGTTCTCGTAAATCTACTCCGTTCGCTGCACAGGTTGCTGCTGAGCGTTGTGGTGAAATGGCCAAAGAATATGGCGTTAAGAACCTAGAAGTTATGGTTAAGGGCCCAGGTCCTGGTCGTGAGTCAACTATCCGCGCTCTAAACGCAGCGGGTTTCCGTATCACTAACATTGTTGATGCGACTCCGATCCCTCATAACGGTTGTCGTCCACCTAAGAAACGTCGCGTATAACGTTTCGTTTCTAGGAAAACTGGAGAAAGAACATGGCAAGATATTTGGGTCCTAAGCTGAAGCTTAGCCGTCGCGAAGGTACTGACTTATTCCTTAAGTCTGGTGTACGCGCGATTGATACCAAGTGTAAAATTGATAATGCACCGGGCATGCATGGCGCACGTCGCGGTCGTTTATCTGACTACGGCGTTCAGCTTCGTGAGAAGCAGAAAGTTCGTCGTACATATGGCGTACTGGAAAAGCAATTCCGTAACTACTATAAAGAAGCTGCTCGCCTTAAAGGCAACACAGGTGAAAACCTGCTTCAGCTTCTTGAAGGTCGCCTAGATAACGTAGTTTACCGTATGGGTTTTGGTGCTACACGCGCTGAATCTCGTCAGCTAGTAAGCCACAAAGCGATCCTAGTTAACGGTCAAGTCGTAAACGTTCCTTCTTTCAAGGTAGCGGCAAACGACGTTGTTAGCATTCGTGAGAAAGCTAAGAACCAAGCACGCATTAAAGCAGCTCTTGAAGTTGCTACTCAGCGTGAACTACCGACTTGGGTCGAAGTAGATAACAGCAAATTGGAAGGTACGTTTAAGCGTCTTCCAGAACGTTCTGATTTGTCTGCCGACATCAACGAACACCTGATCGTCGAGCTTTACTCTAAGTAAAGCTATAGTTAAGAGAGGACACAATGCAGGGTTCTGTAACAGAATTTCTTAAGCCACGTCTTGTTGATATTGAACAAGTTAACACGACGCATGCAAAAGTAACTCTTGAGCCACTTGAGCGTGGTTTCGGCCACACTCTTGGTAACGCTCTACGTCGTATTTTATTATCTTCAATGCCGGGTTGTGCCGTAACTGAAGTTGAAATCGATGGTGTGTTACACGAGTACAGCACCAAAGAAGGAGTACAGGAAGACGTTCTTGAGATCCTTCTAAACCTTAAAGGTCTAGCCATTAAGGTTGAGGGTAAAGACGAAGTTATCCTTACTCTGAACAAATCTGGTGCAGGCCCTGTTGTTGCAGGTGACATCACCCACGACGGTGATGTTGAGATTGCGAACCCAGAGCACGTAATCTGCCATCTAACTGATGATCATGCTGAAATCAGCATGCGCATCAAGGTAGAACGTGGTCGTGGCTATGTACCAGCGTCTGCTCGTATTCACACAGAAGAAGATGAGCGTCCAATTGGTCGTCTGTTAGTTGATTCAACTTTCAGCCCAGTTGACCGTATCGCATACGCAGTTGAAGCAGCACGTGTAGAACAACGTACTGACCTTGACAAGCTTGTTATCGATATGGAAACCAATGGTACTCTTGATCCAGAGGAAGCTATCCGTCGTGCAGCTACTATTTTAGCTGAGCAACTGGATGCATTCGTAGATCTTCGAGATGTACGTGTTCCTGAAGAAAAAGAAGAGAAGCCGGAGTTCGATCCGATCCTACTGCGTCCTGTAGACGATCTTGAACTAACTGTTCGCTCTGCTAACTGTCTAAAAGCAGAAGCGATCCATTACATCGGTGATCTCGTTCAGCGTACTGAGGTTGAGCTTCTTAAAACGCCAAACCTTGGTAAGAAGTCTTTGACAGAAATCAAAGATGTGCTGGCATCACGTGGTCTTTCTCTAGGCATGCGCTTAGAAAACTGGCCGCCAGCATCAATTGCTGAAGATTAATAGTTACTGATATCTAGTTAGAAGGATTAGGTCATGCGCCATCGTAAGAGTGGTCGTCAACTCAACCGCAACAGCAGCCATCGCAAAGCGATGTTCAGCAACATGGCTGGCTCTTTGGTACGTCACGAACTTATCAAGACTACCGTGCCTAAGGCAAAAGAGCTGCGTCGCGTAATTGAGCCATTGATTACCCTAGCTAAGACCGACAGTGTTGCTAACCGTCGTCTTGCATTCGCACGTACTCGTGATAACGAAGTAGTAGCGAAACTATTTAACGAATTAGGTCCACGCTTCGCTCAGCGTCCAGGCGGTTACACTCGCATTATGAAATGCGGTTTCCGTACTGGTGATAAAGCCCCTATGGCTTACATTGAGCTAGTAGATCGTCCTGAATCTCAGGAAGAAGCTGCTGCTGAATAAGCAATAGTGCGTTAAATAAGAAGAAGCCGAGTCTATGACTCGGCTTTTTTTTATTTGAAATTCATGAATTATTATTTACTCTTCTACTTCTTGTTTTCGTGCTGCCATTATCGAACTGAAGTTAGATCTCTTCATGATTGGGGTTACAGAGGCTGATATTGCACCCTTACTATTCTATTTTTAGCTTATCGCTCAGAAAGTGTTCACTTGTGTTTTTTTTTGAAAATTCGTCTTGCCAACCGAGTCAATCTCTCTATAATGCGACCTCACTGACACGGAGCACGGCAACTTAAGCCGCTAACCAATCAGTTTGTTCTTTAACAATTTGACCATGCAATCTGTGTGGGCACTCGTGAAAAAGTTAAGTCAAAAGATTTATCAATGAACTGAGTGACCAATACAAAGTAACGTAAGTTATTTTGGCACAGTCAATTCGAATGTCATGACTAGCTTCTAGTTATTGATGTTCAATCAGTATTCGTTGAGCCGGTCGAGAGACCACAAAAATTCTAATTGAAGAGTTTGAT
>NZ_JAKJSJ010000082.1:0-24417 GCF_050336715.1 Photobacterium makurazakiensis | reverse complement strand
CTTTAAATGAAACTAATAATTAAGACTCAATAGCTTCTATATCAACAATCTTTGAACGATTCATAATGACTTTCCAACGGCGTACACGAACCGTATTGTCTTCATCGGTTTCACGCGTAATCAAATTAATTAAATGACGTTTTTCTACAGTTTCCTTCGATACTTGCCCATCTTTGAGCAAATAGATTTTTTGCGAACCTTTCTCCATCAGCTTTGTAATGATACGTAGATCAAGCATGATAGATTCACGTGTTTGTTCGTAACCAGTTAAAAACTTAGTTGGAGACATACGTGTAGTACTTTTATAGTGCAGTATGGTTTCTTCACGTTGCGAAACCTTGTGTTTGCGAATTTTCCTAATTTCTTCATCGAGCTTCTTAAAGCTTGTATATTCCATCCACTCTAGTTGGCGGCCAGTAAGGTGATTAGAATTGATATCGAAAAATTGTTTTCGCCACTTAGGTTTTCCTTTTCTAACCCAGCGCCACAACATTGTTTTTAAATCGTCTTTGAAGATTTCACGAGCGGCATAAATAAATGACATGGCTAGCACAAACGATGCCGTAATGTCGCCTAACACCCCACGTGCTTTTATCAGCATGAGCGTGACAAAAATCATCACAAAACCTGCAGCAAACCCTGTAACGACTTTTCGAGTATTGTTGCCCAGCTCAACGGTCTTTTCTTTCATCGTGACGGGGTATTCGATGAGTCTGCGTAACAGGCGCATTTTATTCGACATTCGAGTGGGATCGAGGGTTGCACGAGAAGAGTTGTAATTGTTCTTCATACGGTGTTCGGATTCGTTTGTGCAGGTTTCCAGTAGCCGTGCCTTTATTTCGCTGTAATCACTGTTACGCGGTAGATGAGCAATCAGCTCAAGCAAGCGTTGTTCAGTAAACCATGACAAGTAGTTATCAACATTTTCATAGTATTTATAAAGCTTTTTATCGGTTGGGGCGCTACGACGTAACCGTTTCAGAATGCGCTTAGTGAGTTGAGCAACTTCTTCAACTTCTTCAAGTGAACGCTCTTGCTTATCATCAAGCAATTGCTGCGTGGTTTTCTCCAGCGCAATCGCATATTGATAGGCATATAAACTCAAACTTAGGCGGTATTGCTCTGTTGACAGTTTTCCACGGCTAGCAAGCCGACTATGAACCAGGGGAAGGTGGTTCACATCACTATAATAAGTGCGTTTACCTTGAATCGCATTATGGAAGAAGTCTTCTTCTGAAATAATGTTGCTGTTTAGGCCGAGTTCACCGGGGATGAAAAGATAGAGATCGAGCTGCCTGTTGGTTGTTTCTTGAATGACGTGGGATATTTTGAGTTTATGTCCGTCTTTTTTTTCAACAGTGATCACTATATTTATTTACCTCGGAGATTTAGGAGCGCTATTGGCAGGGTAGTGCCAATACTTTGAAGTTGAGTTAATTTTAGATGAATTAGCCACTTAATAGCAGTGTTAATTCAGTATTGTTACGCTGTTAGCGTGTAAAGTAGGCAAATAATTGAAGATAGGTCAGGCGAACGGAAGTAACATCACGTATAATGCGCGGCCTAACGTATACGGTGATCGCAAGTGCGTTCATCAATAATGCAACTGAGTGATTATTCAAGCCCAGTCGTTTTATTTACCCAGAGAGTGTCGAAACAAATGATTAAAATTGGACAATACAACACATTAGAGGTCGTCAAGCAGGTAGATTTTGGCGTATTCCTTGACGGTGGTGAAGACTTTGGCAATATTCTACTGCCGAAATCCTCTGTTCCGGCAGGCACTGAGCTGGGAGATAACATCGAAGTTTTCATCTATTTTGATTCTGAAGATGAAATTATTGCGACGACTGAGCAACCTTTTGCGCAGGTAGGTGACTTTGCATTGCTACGCGTTGTTGGTGTTTGTGATATTGGTGCTTTCGTCGATTGGGGCCTGAGAAAAGACTTACTTGTTCCATTTAGCGAACAACGCCGTCGCCTTGAAGAAGGCCAAGATGTCATGGTGCGTATCTATACAGATAAAGCGTCTGGCCGTATTGTTGGTTCAACTAAATTCAATCGCTTCCTTGATAAAACCCCAGCAAACTATACAGTGGGCCAGGAAGTGCAAGCATTGATCGCTGAAACGTCTGAACTTGGCTATAAAGCGGTTATTGAAGGCGAGCATTGGGGCCTATTATTCAAAACTGAATCGTTCGGTAAATTGTTCCCAGGCAAAAAGCTAAAAGCATACATCAAAGAAATTCGTCCAGATGGTAAAATTAACCTGTCTTTACAGAAGGCTGGTCGCGCTAAAGTTGACGATCTTGCGGATAAAATTCTAACCACGCTAGGGCGTAAAGGTGGCTCGTTGCCATTGAATGATAAGTCAACGCCAGAAGCTATTTTTAAAGAATTCCGCACCAGTAAAGCAACATTCAAGAAAACCATTGGTGGTCTATACAAAAAAGGCCTCATTGTCATTGACCGTGAAGGTATTCGATTAAACGATAACTAATCGTTACCGCTGAAACCAGCGGTTAAAAAGTCGACAATCAATAAAAAAGCCACTTGCTTGAAGCGAGTGGCTTTTTTATTTGTCGATGTCTCGTCCTGAAATGTGTTTACTTGCAATCTAAATGGCTGGCAGGATGACTCAACATTGTATTGATGCGTAAAACCAAAGAGGATATCTATAAATTCAGAGGGTAGTTGAGAGAAGACCGCCTCAATGTATTTAGAGGCGGTAATATGTAAATAATTAGCTTAAAAATCCAAGGTTTTTTTGCTCGAAATTCACTAAATTAGGAAATAACGTATCTAGCGACTCTGTGGGCGTACCAAACCATTGAGCCAGTGTCGCGGCTACTTGATCGGCTGAGGTGGTTGGGATCATCCGGCCATTATTGTTGATTGACCAGTTACCATCATGGGTTAGATCTGGGATGCTTCCGTAGTATTGGCCACCGAGAACGGCATCTCCCATCACCAATTCATGTCCAGCCCAGCCATGAGCTGTCCCTGTTCCGTTAGTTAATTGGGATCGACCGAAGTCTGACATGGTGAAGGTAGTAACATTTGGTCCAAAACCGGATATATCCAGTTCAGCTTGAAACGCGGATAACGCTTCTGCTAATTCTTTGTATAAACGTTCGTGAGCCGCTAGTTGATTATTGTGTGTATCATAACCGCCTTGTATCACATAAAAAACTTGCCGCTGTTGGTTCAGTGCTGCATTACCCTTGATCACCTTGGCAACCAATGACAAGTTATCAGCCAGAGATGACTTCGGGAATTTTGTTGTTAGGTCAGCTTCTAGTAGCGGGTCGAGTTGTGCGCCTGACGACAACATCTGTTGCTTAATGAGGTTAATTTGTTGACGAAAGATATTCACGCGCTCAACAGCCATGTCATCTTTGAAAGCTTGTTCTAGGCCTCCCGCTAACCCAAATGCTTTAATATTGGCACTTTCCGATAACAGCACTTGCTGGTAACTGCTAGACAGCAAAAAGTTGGTTTCTTCTCCGGTACTATATGCGGGGCTAAACTCATAAACCGGTGAGGCGAGGGTATCCAGTAACCTTCCTGCCCAGCCTGTTGCTATATCTCCCCCAACAAACCCGCTTCGTTTTGCTGCTTGCATATCTGCATGTGAACCGAGCCGTGAAATTGAGGGGACGGTTTTGGCTTCAAATGCTGCTCTATCACCCGCTGCGATTAAATTACCAGTGTTTATGATTGCACTCATCTTTCCTTGTGCGAAGAGGTCGGATAATGGCGATAGCGCAGGATGCCCACCAAGAGCTAAGTTGCCGTCCATCGCGAGATTAATTAAGTTATTTTTATCGATAGCGAGTGCACCTTTGGCACCAGCATACTCATCATAACGTTGAGATTGCGTTGGGATAAGCATGTTATGTGAATCGTTACCGCCGGCAAGGAATACACAAACAAGTGCTTTATAATCACCACCTGCAGCCATGGCTAAATTCCGCATGCCAATACCTGTCGATAATGAAAGTACACCAGCCGTTGCGAGGGATTTTTTTAGGAAATCACGTCTTTTCATTATCGTTACTCCTGAACCAAGTATTCTGGGGAAGTGACCGTTAGCCAAATCATGCCTTTACAGCGAATTCTGCCATTATTTGCACCAATTGAATCGGTGAACTGACGATAAGTCGCTAGCATCGTGTCGCTGATAGGACGGTGGTAGAAGGCCTGTTGTAAGTAATCCATCTGTTGCTCAAATTTAGATACATTACTATTGGAGTAACATGTTGATATATCAACTTTATTTGATTCGTTGATTTCAGGGGCATCATAATTTTTATTCTGCCCAATGACGCTATGGAAAATATTACTGAAGGCTTTAAATGATGAAGCGTTAAGGACCGTAAATTCAGGCGCGGTTAATTCGGCTTCAGAAATGGCACCGTCAGGCGCGTCTGTTGGGCGGTAGTAGCTAAAGACTGAGGGTGCGCCGAGTGGTATTTGCCCATATGAATCTGCGGTGTCTATATCACGGTAATATCCATCAAGGTTACCACGCATTGCCATTGCTCTGGCAAGGTTGGTCATGACGATAAGGGGCTCTTTAAGTTTGTAAGCTTGACTATTTCTCGCTTCTTCATCGCTGAGGATTGCTTTAGCGACGATGGCAAGATCACCTCGAACACCTTCGCCGTTGTTCCTGAAAGCACTTGCCACACGTGCAATGTATGCTGGTGACGGGTTCGACGTAACTAGACGCTGGATCAATATTCTACTGACAAAAACAGGGGTGTTGGGATGGTTAAAGAGCATATCGATAGCAAGTTCTAAATCTTGCTTTGCCGATTTGCCACCTTCAAAACTAATGCCCATAACATGCTTACTGCCACTGTCGTGACGACTATCATTCGGTTGCATCGGCATGAATAATTCACCGTCTGATAGATTAGACCAATCGGTATTACCCGCGAGATGCCAACCAGTTAATACTCGAGAGAACTCACCCACATCTGCTTCTGTATAAGTTGCAATAGGGTTACCATCTGAATCGAGGAAAGGTGAACCGTCTGGTTTTAGCTCATCTAAGCCGATGGTAAAAAGCTGCATTAACTCTCTTGGATAGTTTTCATTGGGACGGATCCCTTCGAAGGGGTTTTCTAACTGGCTACCGACCGATGTTAAGTAGTAACCCATCGCTGGGTGACGTGATATATCGACAAGTAAATCACGATAATTTCCTAATCCATGACGAATCAATAGGTCATAATAATCGGTAAGCAGACGTGGCTGCTGGCTTAGTGTGGCGTCTTTTTCTGATACAACGACAATTTCACTTAGGGCAAAAGCCATACGCTGGCGGAGTTGATCCGGTGCATTAATGCTTCTGTCCCACCATACTTTGTAGCGTGTTTCTGCGTTTGTTCCCGTGCCATAGGCAACATATTCATCAAACCGTGGGAGGTGATAACTTGGAGCAGTGGCCAATTGTTCATTAAACCATTGCTCAAACCCTTGGGCACTCACTTGTGAAGGCTCGTTAATTTTGGGGCCAAAGCTCGCTTGAAATAATAAAGAGGCAGCTTGCTCGTCAGTTAAAATGACGTCTGGTAGTACTGGCGCTGGAGCTTGCGGGTCGATTCGAGGGTAGGTTAAAGCACCTGATGCATTTTCATTAGGTTCCACTATCCAAGTGAAAGGGCCATAAGTACTTGTTTCTGTCCCATCTGTCACGGTGAACGTTACATCAGGATAGTAACCTTCAGAGCCCGCCGGTGGCATTCGATTAGCCCATGGTTTTGCCCAAAAAACGCCGTTGCTGTTTACCCAAATAAAGCTGGGTAAGTTCTCTGTCGACCAGCTTAGTTCGCCAGTCCCGTCATATTCAACGGGGATATTCCAGCGATACTTTTCACCAACAACACCTCTTGGCGGCTCGGTGTTGGGGGATATTTCTAATTTGGCATAACTCATTGAGGATATGGTGATGGGGATCGACACCAATAGCCCTTTGCACATGCTGGATAATTGCATCCTTGCCTCCTTTTTTGGCTTTTGATGTAATTATAAGCAGGCATTTAAACGTTGGAGTGAAGATATATTGATGCTGTGAATGTATGGGCTCAAAGTCACAGTCAGATCAGAAGGAAAACACTCGGCATTAACTTGGTTTATCAAACAAGAATATTGCATCGTGTACACCTTGAATAAGCATTTGCATGGCAATAACCGTTAAAATTAACCCCATTAAACGGGTAACAATACTAATGCCATTTTCTCCGATGACACTGACGATTTTTTGACTGTAAATAAAGCAAATGAGTGTAATGATACAGAGCACGGCAAAAGCACCAATTGTAATCAAGATATTAATAATGCCACCTGCCGCCGAGTAGTTCATCGCCGTCGCTATAGTACCGGGGCCAGCAAGGATCGGTAACGCTAGGGGGGAAATTGCAATATCCTGATCGGGCTGGGTACTTGATTCACTCGTTTCATCAGATTTGCTGGAGTGTAATTTTGAGCTGCTGCCTTGTAGCATGTGATAACCCACAAGAAACACTAAAATCCCCCCCGAAAGTCTGAGCGCTGGTAGAGTAATACCAAATAACTCAAATATACCTTTCCCGAGTAAGCTAAATGACGCAATGATTAAAAATGCTGATAAAACAGCTTTCATGGCTGTTGCACGCTGCTGCTGGTCGTTTTGGTTACTGGTTAATCCAAGAAACACTGCGGTGTTGGCTATTGGGTTCATAATGGCAAAAAAACCCATAAATACAGTAAAGCTGACTGTCATTAGATCATGCATAAATTAAAATCCTACGCTGAAGAGTCGTTGTGAGTCTCTATTTCGATTTTAGATAACAAACGATAAAGATTACTCCTGAAATTGATTTTTAAATGTTCCTGCATCTTGCAAGTTTAAAGTGATGAAGAAGCCTGCCGCAGTAATTTTGGACCGAATTGCGCATTACAAGCTTATTTGTGACGTCGTTCCATAGTTGGTTTTTTGAGATAAAAAGGTCGTTCTACTTTTGATAGAGTCGGTGAATACTTGGAGCGTAATAGTCAGGAAGGCGTTGGTATTAAAGATGAGAATAATATTTTATTTAGTGTTTTCTTTGTTAATCGTTGGGTGTCAGTCAACTGGAAATAGAACGGCAACGAGCCCTGTTTCTCAGGAGAAAGTTGATGCTTTTTTGACGGAGAATATAAGAATAGCCAAAGCATTAATACCAGACAATGTGGGCACGGTTCAGAGAAAAGGTGATCAAGTGATTATTACCTTAAAAGGTGATCGTAGCTTTACTCACGACAGCGCAGATATTCGTTATGAAGCACAGGATGTATTAAAGCAGCTATCGACATTAATTAACCGTTTACCGGAATCTCGTATTTTTATTGCAGGGCATACCGATAGCATCGGTTCAGAAGAATATAATCGTTTACTTTCGACAAAACGTGCACAGTCAGTATCAAATCTATTGGCTGATAACGGGGTTGATGAAGCGCGTTTAGGTATTTTTGGCTTTGGTGAAAACTCACCGATAGCAGACAATAAATTGAACTCAGGCCGACAGGCAAATCGCCGAATAGAAGTGAGAGTGACACCTAAATTTGATATGTTCACAGAATAAATAAAAGGAAGCATCGCTTCCTTTTATCATTGATTTACATTCGCCAACTTGGAAAGGATTACTTTTCCCCACAGACAATACAGCTTGGTTGCTTGCCGAGCTTCATTTCACGCCAGCTCATCGTCATCGCGTCAAGCATTAGGATCTTCCCTGTTAAAGCTTGTCCCATGTTGGCAACAACTTTGATGGCTTCCATCGCTTGCACAGCGCCAACAATACCGACAACGGGTGACATGATACCAGCTTCAACACAAGTTAATGCTTGTTGACCAAACAAGGCACTGAGGCATTGATAACATGGCTCATTGTCTTGGTAGGTATAAACACTGATCTGGCCTTCCATTCGAATGGCGGCACCAGAAATCAGCGGTGTTTTATGCTGGTGGCATAAACGGTTTAGCTGGTTGCGAGTTTCAACATTATCGCTGCAATCAATCACTAATGTGTGTGTTGCAATAATTGCACTGAGCTCTGAGTCTGAAAGACGTTTAGCCACAGTATCAACTTGCGTATTGGGATTGATTACTTGAAGTGCTTGTTTCGCTGAATCAACCTTCAGTTGGCCAACTGTACTGTCGTTGTGTAAAACTTGTCGTTGAAGGTTTGATACTTCAACTTTATCGTCATCAATTAGCGTTAGTTTACCCACGCCAGCAGCTGCGAGGTACTGAGTTGAAGCACAGCCAAGCCCGCCAGCACCAAGGATTAACATTGAAGCGGCTTTTAATGCTTCCTGACCGTCAAAATCAAACTGTTTGAGAATTATCTGGCGGTTATAGCGCAGCATTTCTGCATCGGTAAGTTCTACCACGGGTGTTTCCTGTGAAGTAAAGGAGGTGAGAGCGGCTCTCACCTCACTCAGTTAGTACATAGTATGATTAAATAGCTCGATAGTAACATTTTCATCAGGCATCACGCGTCCGCGGTCTTGCTCTAGTACCACAAAGCAGTTTGCTTGATGCATAGAACTAAACGCACCGGAGCCTTGGTTGCCAGTTGTCGCTACTTCAATCTGACCATCACTATTGATGCTATAGATACCACGTTGGTAATCAGCTCGACCAGGACGCTTTTTAAATACAGTTGTTGCCTTTGCTGTAAGGCGCTGTGGTGGCTGATATTGACTATGGCCTGCAAGTTGCGCCAGCATTGGTTGCACGAGTTGATACAGAGTGACCATGGCTGACACTGGGTTGCCCGGTAGGCCACAGAACCATGTGTTTTTAATGGTACCGAATGCGAAAGGCTTACCCGGTTTCATTGCGATTTTCCAGAAACCAATTTCACCTTGTTCGTCTAGTATGTCTTTGGTGTAGTCAGCTTCGCCCACACTAACGCCACCTGAAGTCACGAGTACATCTGCTGTTGTTGCAATATCGAATGCTTCACGTAATTTTTCTGGGCTATCAGGGATAATGCCTAAATCCATCACATCGCAGCCAAATTTTTCAAGTAGCGCACGAATACCATAACGATTGCTGTCGTAGATCTGACCAGCTTCAAGCGGTTCGCCTACTGGACGGAGTTCGTCACCGGTTGAGAAAAAAGCAACCGTTGGACGTTTATAGACAGAAAGCGTTGCAATACCTAAAGAGGCGAGCAGGGGCATCTCGCGAGCAGTGATGCGTGTTCCTTTAGCAACTACCACATCACCTTGATGAACATCGTCGCCTATAGGGCGCACGTTATCACCTTCTGGTGGTTTTACCGTAAAGCGAATGGCATCATCATTAACTTCTGTTTCTTCTTGCATGATAACAGTGTCAGTGCCTTCTGGCATTTGAGCACCTGTCATAATACGAATACATTGACCTTGTTGGCACACTCCGTCGAAAGGCGTGCCGGCAAATGATTTCCCCGCTAGGGTTAATGTATCGCTTACTTGCAAATCAGTGCTACGAAGAGCATAGCCATCCATTGCAGAGTTAGCGAAAGGGGGTACGTTTATTGGTGAGCAAATATCGTCAGCGATGACAAAACCCATCGCATCGGAAAGCGAAACTGTGTTTACAACTTCTAATGGCTTAACTTGATCCAAGATCTTCGTTAGTGCCAATTCAACTGGCATTAAGCCCGGAGTATCACAACATCCCATAATTGGTATCCGTTTATCATTTTATTATATTTTGCATAGTAAGTAATTATGACAAAAAAAGCTTCCCATAACTAATACCGCATTAAATACGTGGTGTAATTATTGTCATTTACAGGTATCCTGCGTCCAGAAATATTACTGGTATGCGTATTTGGGTAACTTTTCATCAGCTAAGTCACTAATCTTACTTAGTATTTATCCAAGCCAGTAAGTTGGAGGAATAAAATGACAGCATTTAGCGAATCTGCGTTGAAAGTGCGCCAAGCACTGGTTGATCGTGGCCTTGAAACACCAATGACGGATAAAGTCGTTAGCCGCGAAGAGAAGAAAGAGAAGATTGAGTATCACATGCGTGAGATCCTCGAGCTTCTATCATTAGACCTTACTGATGATAGCTTGGTTGAAACCCCCCATCGCATTGCCAAAATGTATGTTGATGAAGTGTTCTCCGGCCTTGATTACACCAATTTCCCTAAAATCACAGTTATTGAAAATAAGATGAACTGCGATGAGATGGTACGAGTTAAAGACATTACCTTAACCAGTACTTGTGAACATCACTTGGTCACAATTGATGGCAAGGCAACGGTTGCTTATATTCCTCGTGGAAAAATCATCGGTCTGTCCAAAATTAACCGAATTGTTCGTTTCTTTGCTCAGCGCCCACAAGTGCAAGAGCGCATGACACAACAGATTTTGGTTGCATTGCAAACCTTACTGGAAAGCGATGATGTGGCAGTCACTATGGATGCAACCCATTATTGTGTAAAAGCGCGTGGTGTAATGGATGCGACCAGTGTGACCACCACCACGGCACTTGGTGGTATCTTTAAGCGAAATCCAGCAACACGTGCGGAATTCTTGCACGGCCTTCGTTAAGGCATTTGGGTTGTATATTCTACAAGTTTAAATTTCATAAAATGCCAGCGTATAATACGCTGGCATTTTTGTTTGCCTTTGTTGGCGGCTAACTAATCCAAACAAGGATCTCATGGATTTAATTAAACTATCGCGTATTAGCATGAAGCACCTTATTACTCTTCATGTCATGCTTGATACGCTGAGTGTTACAGCAAGTGCTGAGCGCCTATGTTTAAGCCCATCGTCAGTCAGTAAAACGCTGACTCAGCTGCGAGAGAACTTGAACGATGAGTTATTTTATCGTCATGGTAACCAGCTTGTATCAACACCGCTGGCAAGGCGATTAGGGCCGACAGTTCATCAAATGATCAACGAGATGAATCAGATGCTAACGCAAGAAGCGTTTGACCCTGCTTCTTATCAAGGCCGCTTCTCTTTAGCAATGCGTGAAAGTACGTTTGAGCTTATTGCTGCTAAGTTGACAGCCAGAGTCTTAGCGCAGTCACCGGGTATGCGGCTAGAGATATGGTCTCGCGATAGTATGGGATTTGAAAGCCTGTCCAAAGGGCAGTTAGACTTTATTATTCTTCCACATGATAAAAGCCAGCCACCCAGTTCCCAGCACAACTTAGTGTGGGAAAGCCTAATTGAAGATGAGATGGTTTGTTTAATGAATGCCGACCATCCATTAGCTGATCAGCCTTTAACCATTGAAAATTATTTGAGCTATGGGCATGTTGGAATAATGGACAATGATTTGAATGTTCCATTTTTTGAAATGCAATTGGCGCAGCAGCATCAAAAACGTAAAATTGCAGTAAATGTCGCTGACTTTGGCGGGGCGGCGCTGATGTGTAGACACAGCGATTTGCTGTTTACTTGTTCACAGAAGTGGGCTGAAGTAGCACTTCAAGCAAAAGATTTAATAACCAAACCCTTGCCATTTAACTACGGTGAGGTGTCTTACAGTCTGGTATGGCACCAGCCGAGTATGAATGATCCTGCTCAACGTTGGTTGTATGAACAAATCGTCGAAGTATCTCAATCGACTTAACTTGTTGAGATATTACCTTAAATATAAAGGTGATTAGCTCTAGAGTGTGAGTTGTCGACAGTGAAACTTCCCCGTTACATGCTGGTGGTTAACTTGATGCGTGCCAATTCACATTAAGGAAACTACCTGAGTGATTCTTATTTGATAATTCAATAAAGAGCATCTATCGTTAGGTGAAGTTCGGTATTGATAATATGCAGTTCCATCTAGGATTGTTATTAATGGTGACCAATTTAAAGATTTGATCATTAACATAATAACGAGAATATATAATGGAAATGGATTTCCAGAGTCAATACTCTGTAGAAACGACCTTTAACTCGCCGGATTATGAATTAATTGAAAAAATTGGCGAAGGTGGCTTTGGGCATGTTTATAAAGCACTTCAACATAGCACCCAAAAGCTAGTTGCTATAAAATTTTTAATACTCAGTCCTGACTTTGACCAAGAAAAGAAACGACGCTATATCGAGCGCTTTCATCGTGAATCTGATTTAATTCGCCGTCTTAATCATCCTAATATTGTTCATCTTATTGATAAAGGTCAGCAAAATGATTTTCTGATCTATGCTGTCTATGAGTATATCGATGGATATACATTAAAAGAGCATTTAGATACTCAGGGTGCATTGAGTGCTGTTGATACAGCAGAAATTATGGCGTGTGTATTAGATGCATTATCGCATGCACATGAAAAAGGAGTGATACATAGAGATATAAAGCCAGCCAATATTATGCTCTATCAGGTAGGTGCGAAAACACACGTTAAAGTGCTGGACTTTGGAATTGGCACATTAAAGAATGAAGTTCGACAGCTAGATTATAAAAGTATTACCTTAACTCAAGAAACCTTAGGAACGCCGACATATAGTTCGCCCGAGCAGCTACGGGGAGAGCCTCCTGTTGCTCAAACGGATATATATGTTTGGGGCTTGGTTTTCTTAGAGTGTTTAACCGGTGTACCAACAATCACAGGTCGTAGCCTCGCATCGATCTTCCATCAGCAGTTAAGCCCAACGAATGTGCCTTTAGGTGTTTTGGCTGGGCATAATTCAGCGCCGTTCTTTCGCCGAGTATTGAACAAAAAATCACATGAGAGGCCAGTTGATACTGCTGAGTTATACCATGAATTTCAAAAGCTAAATTTTGCCAATTTAACGGGTACTCCTTCCCCTATATCAAATCACCACACAGCTGTTGAACTCAGTGATATTACACAGGTTAACCAGCATGACGAAACCCTACTTAATGACGGACATTTTTCGTATTCTCGGCTAACTGAGCGTAAACAAATATCGGTACTGAGTGTTATTTTAACGACAGGGGTTTTGCCATCTGAAGGGCAAGCCGTGCAACTTGTTGAACAGGATGTGATCGACACTTTTCACAGTGATCAGATGCAGCAATGTATTGATCTTGCCGTTCGCTACGGTGCCACTCATGTGGGGTCTTTAGGCGATACCTTATTGTTCTATTTCGGTTATCCCAAGGTAAGCGATAACGATAGCCGGCTATGTAGCCGTGCCGCGTTAGATATTGTGAGCAACTTTAATAGGAAAAATGCGTTATTAAAAAATAGCCATGGGATTGTTAGTCATATTCAGATGGGTATGCAAGCAGGGTTAATGCAAAGTCTCGTCGGTAATATACCTGAAGGGAAGGCTGCCCATGATGCGATGAATTTATGCCGTCAAGCAAAGCCTGGACAAATAGTGTGCTCAGAAAGCGTTAAACTCATTCTAGAAAGTTATCTCAATTTTGAGCGTCTAATCATACCAGCATCTGTTAATACACTGGCAAGTTACGTTGAAGATAGACCTTATTTATTACGCTCAGAGCGTTTGTCAGAAGCGTTTGGTTTTTTACGCAGTACACAAAAAAACAGGGCTTTTATTGGCCGAGAGCAAGAAATAGAAACGTTAGTAAATTTGCTTGCTAGAGATAGTGATAAACCTGCGGCGTTGAATAAGAGTCAAAGTGAACAGACTCAATATAGAGTTGCTCATATTCAGGGTGAAGCCGGAATTGGTAAGTCACGTTTAGTCTTCGAATTAAGAGAGCGTGTCGAAGAATGGCGTCATTTTGTTGCCCAGTGTCTGCCAGAGCATCAAAATAATGCGCTTTATCCTATTCTCACATTATTGAAAGTTAAATATGCCCTTGAGCCTTTATCTGATGCTCAAAAGCTAGCTCGATTAACACAAGCGATTGAACAAAGCCCGTTACCACGACAGCATCAAGAGCAAGGGTTGCTAGTTTTGGCTGCATGGCTAAACCTACTTACTGGCGAACAGAACGTAGATGGTAACAACGCGCTAAGTAATTTGTCTCCTGCATTACAAAAACAGCGGTTGTTTGACGTAGTGAGTCAATTACTGTGTCAGACACATTTAAGTTCAGGGGAGAAGGCAAACCATAAAAAACAGCATCTGTTCATTTTTGAGGATTTACACTGGGCAGATCCAACAAGCAAAGAGTTTATCCATTTCATTGTCCAAACTGACGCATTTAACGATGGAAAGCACAGCTGGTTAAATACGTCTCGCGAGGCGATCCCCACTATAATGGAAGACCTCTCTTTCACGTTAGTTCAAATTGACAAACTCAGTGATGCCAACGTTAATGACTATATTGCCTTTCTGTTTAATCAGCAGCCTCTGTCGCAACGTTTAACGGCGCTATTGATTGAGCGTACCGATGGCATTCCGCTGTTCATTGAAGAGCTTGCGTCAACATTACAAAATCAAAAATTAGTGCATAAGGTTAATGGCATCGTTGATTTTGTCGACAACGAAAAACAGAGCCAAGTACCTGTCAGTTTAAGAGAGTCATTACAGCAAAGGTTAGATTGGCTTGAATTTTCAAAAGATACCGCTCAACTTGCCGCAACAATAGGGCGCACTTTTAATTACGACTTACTCGTAGCAGCATCAAGTAAAGATGAAGCACAAGTGCAAATAGATTTGGACGAGTTAATTAAGGCTGAATTAATCTATCAACAACGACAAGTAGAGGGCGATAGTTATATCTTCAAGCATGCTTTGGTTAGGGATGCTGCTTATGAAAGTATGGATGGCAAGACTCATAAAATATCACATCTAAAAGTAGCAGAGGTCTTAGTACAACACTTCCCTATGCGTGTCGATGAACACCCGAGTGAGGTGGCTATCCATTTCTCTAGTGCATCGCGTTATGATTTGGCAATTAATTACGGAATTATTTCAGCTAACTCTTCACTCGAAAATTTTTCTATCGAAGAGACTATTTATCAGGGATACAGGGTTTGTACTTGGATTGAAAATATACCAGAAAATGTGATGGTAGCTGATAAAATTGAAATCAACCGGATTTTGATGCAAGCCTTAATGCTCAAGTATGGTTGGGGTCATAAGAAAATTTATAGCCATATTGACAGTACAAGGCACCTTTTTGTTGGGTTAAAAACATCAGAGTATAGTCGAAGCGTAGTTTGGAGCTTGGTTTCGACCTTTGTGTATTATTTTGTTGTTGGTCAAAAAGATGGGATGGTTGGTTTACATAAGCATGTTCAAGAAATATTAAATAATAAAAACGAATCAGGTATGGTATTGGCTGCACATATCATGCAAGGATTTATTAATTTTAATGATGCAAATTTGGAAGAATCTATATCGTCTTTTTCTAAGGTTGTAAGCTTGTATGATGAGAATGAACACAAAGATTTAGTGTTTTTATTTGGTGTTGATATGTTCACATGGGCCAAATCTATGCTTGGCATTATATTTAGCTATCAAGGAAAACTAAACCTAGCAAACAGCCTAGGGGAAGAGGCAATTAGTAGTGCGAGAGCATTAGAGCATGTACCTTCAATATGCATCGCATTACTATATCGTGCTATTGTTGCTCAGTTTCATGATAACAATAGACATGTCAAAGAATTATCAGATGAGATCATCGAATTTTCAGATGCTTATAGTCTACCTGCCTACAAAGGGTATGCTTCTTTATTAAACATATGGGCAACACGAATAAATAATGAAGATAGCGCAATTGATATTGTTAGGGCTCTAAAGGAAATGAACTGTAATGCTTTTTTACCATATTATGCCTCATTGCATGCCGATACATTAGTTCAACAAGGTTGCCATTTATCTGCAGTTAAACTTATCGATGATTGCTTACTAGATTGTAAGCGTTATAACGACTATAGCTATGAAGCTGAACTCTATTTGAGGAGGGCATGTTATTTATTAAAGGAAAAAGAACCTAACTTTACTGTTGCCAAAAGTGATTTACATAAAGCTATTTATTTAGCAGAGAGTAGAGGCAATAAAAAAACGAAATTACATGCAAAGAAATACCTGTCAAATTTATTACTACAAATTTATTAGATACAGAGAGGGTGATATCATGGGAACAACTATTGCTGGATATAAGTCGTCATTTAAGTCAATTGTCAGTTTTAGATCTGCATATTTAAAAGCAATAGCTAAATCATGGACTGATGAGGAGTTTAAAAATGGGCTTTTAGAGGATAATATTTTAGAGTGGAAAGGATTTACTGACTTATTACCAAATCAAGAGCCGCTTCCTTGGACTGCAAAAATCTATGTGTATATTCCAAAACCTTTAGAAGACGGGTTTCCACTTAATACTCGTTGGATGCCTGGTCCAACAGCTGGTTGGTTTGGTATAAATGATGAATTTATTATTAATTTACCTCCAGCTCCGGAAGAAACTGAAGAATACTCTAATGCAATTGCTGCTTACAATCAGATGTTTCCCACATTAATGGGGACAACAGATGATAGTGATAGTGAAGGACTATCTGAAGATTTTGTTAACTTTAGTTGTGCATTATTACAAGCGATTAGCCTTTGCTGGGCGACTCAAGAAAAAGATGGCAGTGATACGACGCCTAATTTTGCCGAGCAGCTAGAACAAAATGGATTAGAAGCATTAACTAGTCTTATTGGTTTTGTTAATCCATGGGGTTTCAATATTAAATTTAAAAAAGCACCTGAAGGAGCAAGATGGGATAGATCCAACCAGTGTTGGAGTGGTTTATATAACGAGGTAAAACTTAATTACCCAGCACCACCAAGCCAATCAGGATCTTTTTCAGACGATGCTGTTAAAGCGATTGCACTCGCTCAATATAACGCAGATGGAATGCAGTATCCGTTTACATGTCCTTAAATTAGCGATTATTTTTAATATAGGACTATTTCCATGAATAATACAGAACTATTTGACTCTGATAGACATGTAATGGAGCCACTATATTTGTGGCAGACATATGTTGAAGAAACAGTGTTTTCTGAATATCCAATAACATTGAGATATGATACTGAAGAAGCGATGCAAGAAAGAGTTGAAAGGCTCGGGTTTGGGGCCGCTAAGAGGCTACCTCCCATTTACATGATTGGCGACAATGAAGTGTTATTACGATGGGGGGAAGAATTACAACTTGCATGCCTTGAGGGTAAGAGCAGTGAGCTTGAACGCCGAAATGCCATGGCTCCTGAAACACAGTTGGAAAGTATGGACGAAGCAGGAGTAGCATGGGCGAGTATATTACCCACATTCGCAGGGCTATTAATTAATCATGAATCTCTGCCAGCTCATATATCACTAGCATATGCTGATGGTTATAATCGGTGGTTAAAAGAATATTGTGATTTTGAGCCAATGCGTTTGAATGCTGTTGGCGTGCTCAGTCGCCATGACCCAAATACAATGCTAGCTCAGCTTGATCGTATTATTACTAATGGTTGGAAAAGTATTACTTTACGGCCTGAAGTAATAGCAGGTAGGGGATTGGGTCATGCTGACTATGAGGCATTTTGGGGTGCTTGCGAAACCAACGGTATAAGCGTAGCCATCCATGGTGGTACTCATGCTTGTTTAGCGACAGCTGGCACAGATAGATTTAATTCTCACTTTGCCATGCATGCATGCTCGCATTCCATGGAAATTCAAATGGCTTTTTTGTCTTTATTAGAATCTGGTGTACTAGAAAGGCACCCTAAGTTAAAGTTTGCTTTTTTAGAAGCTGGGGCGTCTTGGATACCACACTGGCTATGGCGACTAGATAATATTTGTTATCCAGAGTTTCCTTCCTTAACTAAAGACAATATTAAAATGTTACCCTCTGAATACTTTAAGCGGCAATGCTGGGTAACCATCGAGTTAGGAGAGCCATGTTTACGACAAGTCATTGAAATTATAGGGTATGATAAACTTTTGTATGGAAGTGATTACCCTCACCCAGATCATTTGCAGTTTTCTACTGATGATATAGCGTCACAACTTAGTGAATTATCAGATGTTGAATTATTTAGTTTGATGGAAGGTAATGCGAAAACTTTTTTTGGAATACAAAATGTTAACGATAGCGATGTTTATGAAGTGAAAGCATCTGCTAATTAATGTGTTACACATTTAGTTGTAGTGAGATCAAGGGAATGAAAACTACATTAGAATTGAAATGGCACCCGAGCTTAAATGTTTATGTGTTTGATAATAACGATGTATTATTATTATCAAACACTCAACAATGGCTATTACCAGCTGCTAAGTTTCCTCTTGTGGGAGCTATTGACGGTATTAAGTCAGCAGAGCTCATCTTGGAGTTAGGTGGTATAAAAGACCCGCAAGTATCGGCTTTATTTTACTATCAGATAAACCAGTTAATTGATGAAAATTTGTTATTGGAAGGAGGTACTACCGAAAGATATCTACGACCGGTGTTTGATGATAAGAGCGAGTATAATAATATCATTGATAAATGTTGTTTAAATGAAATTTGTCAATTTGTAAATTTATCAGCATTACCTTCTCATGCAGTGATGGCTGTTAAAAATGCGGTGAGGCTATTCTTAAACAATGTAGCTACTAGTTCATTTAAAGAGAGTAGTTTATCGTTGTATATCATACTGGTTGATGATTTCCTTGATCCTAATATTAATCATTTAAAGATAAAGACTGATTTTATTGTTGTCAAAACCAGCGGGCAAAGTCTATGGGTTAGCTCCAAGTTTGCCAACGATGAAATAGGCTTGTTTAATCAATTCCAAAAATTGATCTTAGATAATCAACCTGTCAGAAAGTGGCTGATGAAAAAGTGGCCAGAGCGTACTCATAGCTATGCTTTTAAAGCCGACACTATGTTGAATGATGAACAGTGCCAAGAGCTTGTAAATATGCTGGTTTCTCAGTATAGAAACCAGCAACATCAATTAGCTATTTATGATGTTGATACAAGGGATGCCCAGTTACATTGCTTTCCACCAAAGATCGATGAGTCTAAAACATTATTAGCACGTTTTAATGTCCCATTAAGGCTTGAAAGTTGCTTAAGCAACTTCAGAAAAGACGGAGGTTCTAGATGTGTTCATGCTGATTTTACCGTCAGTAAACTAATGCCTTTCGTTAGTTCTGTGACTGGGGTTATTAATCATTTAGATCTATTTAACGTGACACAAAATACCGCGATAAAAATTTATCGTACAGGTTTTTTTAAATCACCAATAAGTACTGAATTGGCGGAGTTTGATCAAAATAGCTTTGTGCAAATTTGTTTGGGAAAAGGCGTTAGCCGTGAACAATCACAAGCGAGTGCTTTATGTGAGGCTATCGAGCGGTCAAATGCACAGTTTAAGGGGGACGAACCGCTATATAAAGCTCGACCAGATGAGTTAACGAAACGCTATATGCGCTTTCAGGATCTTACTCCTTATAGTATTCATCAATATCGACGGTTTGCAGATAGTAATGATAGTGAAGCTGAACGAGTACAAGCCTCAATACCGTATAAAAACGAACCTATACATTGGCTAGCGACGTGGTCATTGACTAATGATGAACACGTTTACGTACCACTGACATGCTGTTTTTCAAATATTGAAATACCACAAAAACAAACAACGACTCAGCGTTTTGATGATGAAAAATTTGGTCGCTGGCACTCAAATGGTGCTGCTGCTGGTAACACTCTGGAAGAAGCAATTTTGCAAGGGTTGTATGAGTTAATCGAACGTGATGCCACTGCGATTTGGTGGTATAACCAAATTGAGCGTCCCGCTTTTGATTTGTCACGAATTGACCGCGACTTTTATGTGCCTCTTGAGCAAACATTAAGCAAAACATATCACTTTTGGGTTTTAGACGTTACTCACGATTTAGGTGTGCCATCAATGGTGGCTGTCGGGCGGCATAAGGAGAATAGTGGTTACATATTTGGGTTTGGCTGCCATCTACAACCTGAATTAGCGGCTCAGCGTGCACTGACTGAATTATGCCAATTAATACCCATTCGAAACCAACAAGGAGCACCATTTATATTCGACGAGATAGAGGATGGCGCTTATTTACACCCGAATGATGCGCTTGAAGCAGAAGTATCATTTACGACTAGTTCAGACGATATGAAAGAGGATATCTTAGCGATTGTTGATAAACTGAGTAATGTACAACTTGAAACGTTAGTGCTTGATTACAGTCGTGTTCCTATACCTCTCCATACCGTAAAAGTGTTTGTTCCTGGGCTTTGTCATATTTGGCCGCAGTTAGCGAATGAGCGCTTGTATCAAGTGCCACTAAAATTAAGATGGTTAAATGAAGCGAAAAATGAAAATAGTATTAATCCGTTAGGGTTATATATTTAAATAAACGATAAAGTTGAGGTCAGAGAAAGACGTGTAATATTGTCGTAATAGACGTTGAACAAGAGTCAAACTAGGATGTAATTATAAGGTTATTAACAGGCCTGAGATTAAGTTACTCAATAGCTTACAGCAAGGATGAACTATGGCATACCTGACTTCGTTAAATTCAAGTTATCCACTATTTTTAAAAACGTTCCATCAATTTGGCCGCTTAGCGACGGCGGTAGATACGTTGGTTGATAACCCTGAGATTTCTAGGATACATGCAGTTATTGAGTGGATTGATGATAAGTGGTATCTAAGAGATCTCAGTAAAAATGGTGTGTGGGTCAACAATAAAGCAATTCAACCGAATAAACTCTATCAACTTGCTGTTAACGATAGTATCTGTTTTGCCAATAAAAAGAATATTACATTTATCGTTACTAACCTTGATGAGCCTAAAGATGTTTTAGTTCCCTTTGTTTCTGACAAAGAACTAAATTCTCTCGAATCGCCTCCTATATTGCTTGAGCACTATCACTTCTTACCATCTGAAGACTCTCCAGAAGTTATCATATTTTATGATGTGGTTGAAAAGTGTTGGTATTGTGAAACGATAAATGATTCAACACCCACTAAATTATATGATGGCGAGCTACTTGAATTTTCCGACTCGATGTGGAAATTAATTAAAGGGGCAGATGCCGCAGATAAAGAAACACTGGTTACAAATGATAATGTAGACAATGACCTATGCTATATCTTCAATATTAGTCAAGATGAAGAGCTTACCGAACTTACGTTAAAAAACAGTCGCGCTGATATAGATTGTGAAACCCGTAGCCATCATTACTTAACCGCCTTATTAGCTCGATATAAAGGTCAGGATAAACAAGACCAACTTCCAGAACATCTACAAGGTTGGCGTACGATAGAGCAATTAACCAAAGATATTGGTTTGTCGGAAAATCATGTCAACATTCAAATCCATCGAGCAAGAAAGCAACTCGCCGATAAATTGCAATCCGAAGGGATCTTCGGACCATTACTCATAGAACGTAAAAGAGGCCGTGTTCGATTTGCTGCAAGCGATTTTAAGGTGTTTAAAGGGCAAGAGCTGGAAGTTGATTCGATGCTGGTATGATGAATTTTCTTCAATTAACTGCGCAGGAAGTGCAAGTATTGTCTAATTCGCTGTGGTGTAGCACCGCAAAAATCGACGATAGGCAATGGTTAATGCATGTTAACAAAGCATGTTTTGAAGGTGAGTGGAGCGTTATTCCTTTGAGGGGGTTACGGAAGTATAAGATGCACTCTCCTATATTACAGGCGTTTAGTTTAGAAGCCTCCTCTGATCCTGAGCAGTTCGAAAACTATTTAGAATTAGAGAATTTTGCTGATATTAATAGGCTCTTTCATCGTTTTCCCTGTTCTATTTTGTCCGCAAGGTTGATGAAGCTTGCTCCTGGGGCCGTCATAAAGCCACATCGTGATAAAGGGCTATCGCCGAAAAATGGTCAGGTGCGCCTTCATTATTGCTTACAAGGTGATCCGAAGGTTGAATTCGTTGTTGGTGGCGAAAGTTTGGTTATTAGGGAAGGGGAGTTGTGGTTCATTAACGCAGATATTGAACATTCGGTTTACCACCGTGGCTCACAGCCGAGAATTCACTTGGTCTTCGATTGTGTAGTCAATCATTGGCTTAAGAAGCAACTTGGTATGGACTCTTGAGAGGTTAATATGTATGACCATCAACATTAATCACGTCTTAAATGACAGAAGTTAGAAGTTGATTTGGTAATGGTATGATGATTTGTTAGATTATTACAATATATGCAGTATTATTTAATAACAGCCGCATTGGTTTTTCCATTGCGGTTATTTTTATTGATTCTTTGGGTATAAAAGGATGTTCAATGAATAAGCCGAAGAAACAAAAGGAGGCTTTGGAGCCTTGTGAGATAAATATGAACTCCATACTTTCGACAGGTTTATTAAACGATGAATTGCGTCAACAGTTGGCTGGGGGGAATGTCATTAACCCATCGACTGAAATTCCTCGAGTGGAGAGCAATGATAATTGTTTATCTGAAAATTTAAACCAGCTTGTTGATGACATGTTAAGTAATAAATCGTTAGATAAAAAGGGGTTAGATTTACAGTTAAAGGTAATATTCAAACAGTTGAAAATGATATATACGCACGCTGATATATCGCCTGTGTATCGCTCACGTCAGTTCATTTCTCGTCATGGTCTAATTATTTCACCTGATAATTGTATAACATCAGTGAAAGATACGCTTCGAGTACGAGCATATCTTAGATCAGTACATCAAGCCGTTTCTCAATTAAAGTTAGATAATAACTCTCCGGTTCATATTGTTTATCCGGCCTGTGGGCCTTTTGCACCCTTGCTATTACCCCTATTAAGTTATTATAAAACTAATGGGCTATATACTGGGATTGATATACAGGTAACGTTTATCGACCTCCAACCTGGTGCCGTTTTGAGTTTAAAGGCTGTGACCGATGAGCTTGGTTTACATGAATTTATTCGTGATTTCTATTGTCAAGATGCCTGTGAATATGAGTCCAGCACCTCAATTAATATAGTTGTATTAGAATCATTGCAGCATGGCCTGAGTAGAGAAGGGCATGTCGCTATAGCACGTCACTTTGCTAGGGTGATGGATCCAAATGGTATCTTTCTTCCACAAGAGGTTGTGTTATATGCTGTTTTAACTGTAGGGCAGAAAGAGTATGTTGAACAGTGGAAAGAGGAAAATGGTCGTGCGTATGATGTTAGTCAGGAAATTATTGCTTGTAATCAAAGAGTAGAACTCGGTGAAATCTTACGCTTAAACACGAAGACACTAATTGATCTTAAAGATTATGTTGTAGATAGTTCAACTAGCCTTATTGAGTGTGAAGAAATAGTTATTCCATCTGAAAGCGTAATACCAGAACAGCCTTTGATTATTATTTGCACTCAAATAAAGGTCTACAACGAAGAAGTATTAAGCGAATATGAATCCGGCATCACACATCCATTACCAGATATGCAAGTTTGTATAAATTATACGCCTCAAGATGCTAAGCCAGGAGACTTAATGGTAAAAAGTGGTGATAAATTGAAATTTTATTATCGACTGAATGGATTACCAGGTTTCATGGCAACGATAGCGAAGTGAGCTAATTTTGAAAAGGAAGCAATAATGCCTGAACTAAATCAAAAGGTTGTCATTTTTGCCGCAAGTAGTGCTGTAATTCCAGTGATTAATTCACTTTTAGCGAAAAATACTTTGGTCGGTGTTGTATTAAATGGTCGAGTTGATACTGACTCCTATCAGTTAGAACTGCAATTGCAACAAGCAAAGATCCCCTATATTCGATACCAGTCAGATGCCCCTGAGCAAGTTGTTTTCCAAGTAGAAACATGGGGGGCTAATATTGGGTTGGTTTATACTTTTTCACATCGCTTACCTTCGATTATTCTCGATAGCTTTACCATAGGAACCTATAATCTACATGCTTCTTCTCTTCCTAAATACCGGGGCGCGATGCCACTGTATTGGCAGATTAGAAACAATGAAACTCAGACAGCAATCAGTATCATAAAAGTTGAGCCAGAATTTGATACTGGCGATATCATGCTCCAGCAATTATTGCCATTGCACCCCAATGATACTTTTAACAGCCTTGGTCACACCATTGCCCAGCGGTCGCCAGCCTTGGTGATGAAATTTTTAGAACGATTAAGTGACGGGACACTTGAAGGGGTACCTCAACAAGGTGAAATTAGTGTTGCTCCTAGACCAAATCATCAAGATTTAATGGTTAATTGGCAAATGATGACAGCTGCCGATATTGCGGCAATGGCCAGAGCTGGAAATCCACTATTTAATGGTGCACTTGTTGTTTGGAAACAATCATATATTGGCTTGTTACAAGCAACCTTAGTCGACCAGGCTGATTATGGTGTTCCTTTTGGGACTGTTTTGCACATTGGCGAACCCGAGGGGTTAGTCGTATCAGCGAGGGGCGGGGCATTGCGCTTTGATATACTCTCGGTCAATGAGGGTATTTTTTCGGGTGGGACATTCGCTGAGCGTTTCCAGTTAACAGCAGGAGAGCAATTTAGCTCTCCATAATACAGGTTTTATA
>NZ_JAKJSJ010000081.1:0-24570 GCF_050336715.1 Photobacterium makurazakiensis | reverse complement strand
AAATAGTGCAGCTTCAGATAGCCGCTTTAGAAGTCGTGATGAATTGAAATACTCAATTCGGTCAGTTCTCATGTATGCAAGCTGGGTAAGAAATATTTATATTGTTACAGATTCGCAAGTACCTGATTGGCTAGTTGAATGTAAGAAAGTGATAATTATTGATCATAAAGATATTTTTCCAGATCATAATGTACTTCCTGTTTTTAACTCTCATGCGATTGAATCTAATTTACATAAAATAGACGGTTTATCTGACTGCTTTTTGTATTTTAATGATGATGTTTTTCTAGGTAAAAAAGTTGAAAAAAGCGACTTTTTTACGCCTTTCGGTAAAGCGAGTAAGTTTTTCTTATCTGACGCAACTTTTATACCATTCTCACTGTCATGTGATTCGTTGCCAGTAGATGTTGCAGCAAGAAATAATATGTCTTTTCTTAATGAGAAGTTTAATTTTAAGTCTCAACGAAAATTTAAACATACCCCAATATCTTTAAAAGTTAGTACTCTAAGTCGGCTGGAAAGAGATTACTCACAAATTTTTGATTTGAATAGGAAGCAAAGAGTTAGGAGTAAGTTTGATTACTCAATTGTATCTTCATTGTATCATTACTATAGTTTTTCTAACGGCACTGCATTTCCATCTAATACAACTTATAGTTATATAAATTTAGGTGATTATGATTATAAAGTTAGATTGACATATATGCCTTATAAGACGATAAAAAATAGGGCGAAAATGTTTTGTGTTAATGATGTTGATTCTGATCATTTGCCACAACTTGAAATTAATCAAGTTTTCCGTAATACTATGGAATCTTTATATCCTTTTAAATCACCAGTTGAGAAGTAGCTGTTGGCGGGAGTTATTTAATTGAATAAGCGTGTAATTACATTTGGGACGTTTGATGTTTTCCATATTGGACATATAAATATCTTAGAGCGTTGTGCTTCTTTAGGAGATACGCTAATAGTCGGTATTTCAAGTGATGAACTAAATTATAGTAAGAAATCTCGCCATCCATTATATGATCAAGATAGTAGACTTAAAATTGTTGGATCATTGCGTTTTGTCGATGAAGTTTTTATTGAGAGATCATTAGAGAAAAAACGAGAGTATATTGAGTTTTATAAGGCTGATATATTAGCTATGGGTGATGATTGGAAAGGAAAATTTGATGAGTTTTCAGATATATGTGAAGTTGTATACTTCCCTCGTACACCTTCTATATCAACTTCTGAATTAATTGAAATTGCAAAAAGTATATAATGTTATCATTAAATAAATTAAAATTATCATTTGTTTGCTCATTATTATATATAAAGCAGCTATATTTATTACGAAGGTTGTATGTATTTGAAGCAAAGTTAGATATTTATAAGATTGCTATCCTAACGTTTGTTTATAAATACATAAATATGTTTGTAATGTTTATACCCATTAAGCTTTTATTTTTATTGTCTGGAGCTAAAAACATATCTCTCCTGAGTGATATTGAAAACCAACTTKGTAGAACTACATATATTGTTATTTTGGTTTTTATTGTTGTACTGCTTTATATATTGGATATGGTCATCCATATATTAAAAGGTAATATAATAAATAAACAAAAAAGCAAGTTACTTACTGATGATTATACATATGATGATGAAATAATAAAGAGTAATGTTGTTAATAAAACTTATGTGTCTTTTTCTACCGCATTATCTGATGTAATGTTAATAACTATTAGTATGTTATTTTTTACAGTTTTAAGTCCGTTTTATGCGCTATATTTTATCTTTGTTGTTATGGTTTATACAACTATAGTTGAATATGTGCTATTTCAAGATCATCAAACAAAACTACTTAATATGTTAAACCTTGATGGTAAACAGTTTGTTCAAGTGAGTAGTGGATTTTTATATCTTATATTTTTTATAGGATTAATATTTGTTTTGATAAATACTAACATTCACATACTTGTTGCCATATTGATGCTAATGGTAACTCGTATAACTAATACTTCAGTAAGATCGTTACTATTAAATCAACGAGTATTACGACGACACTTTAACTAACTCAGTTAAAATGCTGTATGCACCATTCTCATTTAACTTGTTTATGGTGCTAACATGTACTTTTTTCTTCGTGTAAATATTTGATAACTTCACTATGTCAGATGTTTTTTTTATATCACCTCCCCATGTTAATTCTTTGTAATCATGAGAAAATCCGACATTTTCCTCGTACTCTTTAAGATCATAGGGAACAAAACCGACAGGTTTATTCAACATCGCAAAGTCACAGTAAATACTTGAATAATCGGTTAGTAGGGCATCAAATTGGTCTAAATGTTCTGTGATGTCTTCTGCTTTACTTGAATCAAGATTTATAACGTTATCATTCAGATACTCTGAAAGGTTGACTTCAAACTTTGGATGTAGACGTAAGAAGATAACCGTATTTTCTTCTTTTAAGGTTTTTTCTAGAGTTTCTTTGTTGTAGTCAGGAAATGGAAACAGTTTAACATCGCTGTATGGGCGCCATGTTGGAGTATAAAGAATAAGTTTGGTTTCTTTATTTTTTCTGAAGCTTTCTATGAATTCAGACTTTCCGCTAGACATAGAATCTAACCTCGGTTGTCTTGCAATAAGCACTTGATTTTGTTTTACACCAAATGCTTTGCCTATGTACTCTGCAAAAAATTCAGATGGACTCAAATAGTAAGTAATGTTGGTACTCATCATGCGGTAATAAAGTTTTTTAAGTAAACTAGCAGATTGATCCATTAAACCAATATTTTTAATTGGTGTACCGTGGCCAAGTTGAATAACTAATCGACTATGGTTCATGAAAAGACCTGTTATAGGGGCATCCATTGTACTCATGATCCAGCATGATGCATTCAAAATATATTTCTTTTGTTTTAATCCTTTTGAACTAATAAAGTAGTCACCATATATTTCTTTTAGTTGTTCTCTACGTTTAAAGTCGTTAATAATGAACTTTACTTCATAACCAGCCTTTTCAAAGTTATCTTTTTCATTAATAAAAAGGTACTTTGAGTTAAAGGTGAAATCTTTATTAACCGTTGAGTTAAAGATGATTCTTTTCTGTCTTTTTCCAAAAATAAAGAATAAAGAAAGGATAAAGCCTGAAGCGGCATCTATAAATCGTTGAATTAGAAATTTGTTTTTGTTGCTAATTGACCACATGCTAACCACCAATAAACTTGATAGAATAATATAACATATTCATTTTGCAATTAAGAGTGTTGTCATTGAAAAGAGTATTAGTAACGGGAGCCAATGGTTTTATCGGCAGGGAACTAGTGACAGTACTAGCAGAGACATGTTCGGTAAGAGCAGCAGTGCGAGATATGTCTAATATTGTACCAGGCACTTTTTCGCCGGAAATGGATGTGGTGTCAGTTGGCAATATCTCTACTGAAACAGACTGGTCTCACGCACTTGAAGATGTAGATACGGTTGTACACTTAGCTGCAAGGGCGCATGTCACTAAAGAGACATGTACAAACCCAATCGAGGAATTTCTGAGTGTTAACTGTAATGGAGCTGTTGCGTTATTACAGCAGGCTTCGGCATATAATGTCAGTCGCTTTGTGTTTATCAGCTCAATTGGAGTGAATGGTAACGCCACTTACGGAACTGCGTTTTCGGAAGAGCAAAGCCCGAATCCTGTATCTGATTACGCTATCTCTAAATATGAAGCTGAGCAGCAATTAAAGTTAGAAGCAGAAATGCTAGGAATTGAACTTGTGATTGTAAGGCCTGCTCTCGTGTATGGGAAGGGCGCTCCCGGTAATATAGAACGACTAAGTAAGCTAGTCAAAATGATTCCAGTTTTGCCTTTTGGTTTAGTGAGTAATCGCAAAAGCTTTGTTTTTATTGATAATTTGACATCACTTATCAAATTATGTGTTGGCCACCCTAGTGCTGTTAACCAGATTTTTTTAGCAGCGGATAATCAGCCGATATCAACTAAGCACCTGATTAATATTCTGGCTAAAGCTGAGGGTGGGAGAGTAATACAACTACCAGTACCTGTGAGCTTTATGCGTTTTGCTGCACGAATATTGGGCAAGTCTACGCTTGCATCGCAACTATTTGATGATCTCGTCATAAGTAATGAGAAAGCGAAGACACTATTGGGGTGGAACCCTGTGAGTAATTTAGAAATGACGTTTTCAAAAAAACATTAAGTTAGAATATCAAGCAAACCTTAGGGACTTCTTTACCCCAAGTAATTGGATTTTACTTGGGGTAGGTATGCATTTGTTAAGGCTGCTTGTAGAGGTGATCGTAAATTTCACCTTCTGGTGTATAGCCCGTTGGAGTATTTAGCAAGATCTCGCGTACCTTAACCAAGTCTGTATCATGGCAGGCTTTATTAAGATCACCCAAAACTAGCTCCATTTCAGGCCAAGTTAGTTTATCTTCTTGGGCCGTCATAATTTTAGGGTGCTCAGTCCCTGTGACATTTTCACCGATCAATAGTTCTTCATAGAGCTTTTCTCCAGGCCTTAAGCCTGTAAACTTGATTTCAATATCACCGTTACATTCTTCACTGGTTTTTTCCGTCAATCCCATAAGTTGGATCATTCGTTTAGCGAGGTCCAAAATTTTTACTGGCTCGTTCATATCAAGTACAAAGACCTGTCCGTTGTGGGCAATAGCGCCAGCTTGAATGACTAGCTGAGCTGCTTCAGGTATTAGCATGAAATAGCGAGTGATGTCTGGGTGGGTAACTGTAACAGGTCCACCTTTTTTAATTTGATCTCTGAAAAGGGGAACAACTGAGCCAGATGACCCTAGAACATTACCAAACCTCACCATCGTGAAATTAGTTTTGCTCCCGGCGCCTGCTAATGCCTGCAAAACGAGTTCCGCCATACGTTTACTCGCCCCCATGACATTGGTTGGCCTTACTGCTTTATCGGTTGAGATAAGAACAAAGTTACTCACACCATTTTTCATTGCGGCTTCAGCCGTAAACCAGGTACCAAAAACATTGTTGCGAATACCCTCAATCGTATTGTGCTCAACAATGGGTACATGCTTGTATGCTGCAGCATGATATACAGTATCAACTTGATAGTTACGTATTAAGTTTTCAAGCCGGTTTTTGTGCTGGACGGAGCCTAAAGCAGCAACAACTTTAGTTTCTTGGTTAGTAAACTTTATGAATTGCTGTAGTTCACGTTCTATCTTGTAAAGGTTGTACTCGTTAAGTTCGAATAGCAGGATTATTTTAGGTTTTCTACGGGCAATCTGGCGACACAACTCAGAGCCAATTGAGCCGCCTGCACCAGTTATCATTACTGACTTTGATTCGATGCATGCCTTCATTAAATTTTCTTTGGGAGCGATGCCATCACGACCAAGCAAATCAGCAACATCGAGATCTTTAATTTCTGTTAGGCTCGATTTTCCAGAAGCGATATCTTCAACTGATGGCACTGACTGGATTTCTAGAGGCCATCTTGATAGCTTGTTAACTAACCTTAAGCGTTCACCTGTACTGATATTGTTTATTGCAAGCAAGAGTTTTACAGGTTGATAGAGGCTGTTAAGCTGTTCAAATTCATTGCTATGGTAAACTTTTAATCCGTAGATAATGTTACCGCACTTCTTTTTATCGTCATCGAGCATAGCAACTGGATGATATTCAGAGCCTTGTCTAAGCGCATAAGCGAGATCGCGACCTGTTGATCCGGCACCATAGATAAGAACGTGTGGTTTGCCTTTTCTATAGTAGCGGTCGAAGTACATGCGAACGAGAACCCTTGGCGCGCCAAGGAAAAGGACGGCAATACCTGCATATATTGCTGGCACGCTACGGTGTATATACGAATGGGTGTAGAAGCTAGATATTGCTAACGCAAGGGCCGAAAGCATTACAGCGAGGGTAATATGACCTAATGCAGGAACGATCATATACCTAAGAACAGCGCGGTATAGCCCTAGCTTGGTAAAAATCAGTAAAGTGATTAGCATTGTAATCAGAAAACTACCGATCTCTTCATACCCAAATGGTATAGTCATTTTTCCTGTGCGGAGTGCAATAGCTAAGTATAAAGCACAATTTATAGCAAGGATATCATATAGAACAGTGATGATTCGTTTTGTAGTACGTTTAGCGCTGAATAAACTTAAAATAGGTTGAAGCATATGTAGGTACACCAATTGGATTGCGCTTTTATATTAAATGGTTGCTCTTAATCTAGCCAGTGCTGTCTTCATAATTTCTACTTTAAGGTTGATTTATATCCAAGGTTGTTACTTGCACTTAAGCAAGTGCGCATTTAGACTTGCGAACTCAAAAAGATTTAAGGTAATCGTAGTATGCAGTCGCCACTCATAAGAGTTCTTGATATATTATTAGCGCTGGTTGGTATTAGCTTGACTATCCCTTTTTTGGGGTTGATATACATAGTTGGACTGTATGACACTGGCTCTCCCATTTTTGCTCAAACTCGAGTAGGAAAAAGCAAACGACCATTCACCTTATACAAATTCCGCACTATGCCTGTCGCAACCAAATCGGTTGCAACACATTTGGTTGATGCTAGCTCAGTGACGAAGTTAGGCAATTTCCTGCGTAAAACCAAGATAGACGAACTTCCGCAGTTGATTAATGTACTAAAAGGTGAAATGAGCTTTGTTGGCCCTCGCCCTTGCTTGTTTAATCAAACCGAGTTAATCACCGAACGTGAAACGCGTGGCGTTACTCAAGTGCTGCCTGGCATCACGGGTTTAGCTCAAATCAATGGCATTGATATGTCTACACCAGAAAAACTCGCTAAGCTCGATAAAGAAATGATCGATACTTTTACCTTGTCTGCCTATTTTGCATATATTTTGCAAACGGCGATAGGTAAAGGTGCAGGCGATCGCGTGAAACGATAATTTAAAATGATGATAGAACATAAAAACGATGATTTAATTGCGTTATTCAATCGAATTTTCGTATCAACCTATAATACTGAGCTTGTTCTGGGCGGTGATGAACCTATTTATCTACCCGCTGGTGATACTAACCCATATCATCGGGTTATTTTCGCCAGAGGCTATTTTGCCTCTGCATTACATGAAATTGCCCATTGGTGTATTGCTGGCCCGAAGCGACGCTTACTGGAAGATTATGGCTATTGGTATGAACCTGATGGCCGTACAGAAGCCGTGCAAGCAGAGTTTGAAAAGGTCGAGATTAAACCCCAAGCCATTGAGTGGATTTTAGCCGCGAGCTGCGGTTTTCGCTTTCAAGTGAGTTGTGATAATCTGAACGGCAATTGTGAGCCAGATAGAGCTGGCTTTACCAACACAGTACGCGAGCAAGTGTTGGTATACCTCGAACAAGGTATACCAGAGCGCGCATTAACCTTATCAAATGCGCTGCGTAAATTTTATCAGGTTGAATCACTACAACCGACTGACTTTGAGAGAGAAACATGATCCAGCAATATGAAGAAAAGCTGTTAACCCAGATCGACCAAATGGTTGAGACTGCATCAGACGATGAGCTATTTGCTGGCGGTTACCTTCGTGGTCATATCTCGTTATCAGCTGCGAGCTGCGAGTTAGCAGGTAAAGCGGATATTATTCAGATGAATGAAGAAGTTGATTCAAGCTTATCAGCAGCCCAATCTGAATTAACACCTGCAGATCAACTGATTGTGAAAGATATGTGGCAGCAGCTAAAACAGGCTTAAAGCGAAGCATAAGATATTATATTTATAAAAAAAGCACCTATAGGTGCTTTTTTGTCTTTTTATTTAGGCGTAGAGTCTAATTATTAATTATTCGCACTTAAATATTTACGCTTATAGTCAGATGACCGAGCAAAAATAAAGGCAGGAATAATAATAAATAAAAGACCGCCAGCAAAAAGAAGATTTTCATTTGCTAAAACTTGATAGCCACTAACAATGAACGTCACCACAATAATCAATAAATTGAATATGTGAATATATGGGTGATTCACTGAAAAGTGAGCATATGCCCTGAACATGCATTTCGCCTCTTCTATTTGTATCGTCGTTTTTTTGACGCAATAATTTGTCGTATAAGATTTTTGCGCCAATATATTGGCGTCGTAGTTATAGATATAATAATAGTCTATTATTGACATGCTTGATAATGAAAAATAGATTACTTAGCAAAATGTCACACTTTTTATTTAAAGCTCTTATTTTTTACGTTTTAAGTATTAAAGCGATTATCAACGATTAAGGTAAATATACTATTTTATATATTAACTGGATAATTACATGGATTTATAATTAGTTGTTGAATTAATTAGGTTTATTTTATTTGGTAATAAAGTGCACTCGACTGATGAAACTTGGTGCACTTAAGGTGGTGATCTTGAATATAATTATGAGCATATAGATTGCCATATTGTCATTATGGGTTGTCGTTAACGTATGTGTTGTATTTATGCATGGTATATCAAGCCTTGATGTATTATTAGTTGGGCAAAATTAATAATTTGGTCAAACTATTAGCGCTCAATAATAAAAATGGTTAAACGCCATCACTAGCATTTAACCATTGTTTACTACATACCGAACGCTGACAACTGGTTAGTTAGTCTATTGCTTTGCGTCCATAGCTTTACGGCTATACCAGGGTGAACGCGCATCGGTCACACCGTAAAGGCTGTATTTCCGATTAAGCATTTGCCCGCCATCTCGAGAGAGTGGTAACCAAGATATGGTTGCGCGATTAGTACTTGGTTTAACGGTCATTACATCGAATGGGATCGAAATGTAGAACCCTTTATTAAAGCTACCTTCGCCAAATTCATCGGCAGATAAATTTGTTTTAGCCACAAAGGCTCCAGCAATAACACCGCTATCGAACTGTTTTGAAAAATCGACGGTTACACCGTAGTCCTCTGTCAAATACTGACCAGCACTCACTTTGAACAGGGTATTGGGTAACCACTGCCACTGCGGTTGGTAATAGACCGTAGCGTGGCCGGTTAAAGCCCCAGTTTGAACGCGATACGATCGATTAGTGATAGGATCGAATTGTTCTTCTTCAGTAAAAAAACCAAATTGTGAGTCAGGATCTCGCTGCACTACATAGTTAGCATCAATACCAAAGGCCCAGTTACTACCTTGCGGGCGGTAGAGTACCTCACCACCTACGCCACCGAACATCATCTCTAAGTAGCCGCCATAAGCTTGGCTATACCAATTATCGCTTAGGCGATCCATCCAAGTTAGCTGAAGGTTATCCATACGAACTGGGTTGTCATTAATGTATTGACGAACCAAAGTCCGGACACGTTTTAGATCGGTGCCATCGGGCGGTACTTCATATAAGAACTTGTCATAGTTATCGTAGATATTGATGTATACCGAACCACCTAGCTCGACATGATCGCCAAACCAGTAATTAGCGCCAGCATTGATCCCGAAATTGAACATGTAAAAGTCTTCAGACCCACCAATTGATTGCTGTAGGGTCGGGGCGATACTGACATCCCAGACTTTATCGGATTTTGCGTACAAAGTACCTTGTGGCTTGTCGGGGTTAGTAACGGTAGTTGCATCATCGACAGATGCCTCAAAATACTCATAATTAGCCGCGCGATCATATTGCTCACGATTAATTCGGGTTTCTGTTACCAGTTGATGGTTAGAGGTTTCAATTAATCGATACTCTTCTGTTGCTAGCCCTTGATTCGCAAGAAGGGTGGCTGCACGTTGGTGTGCTTCACTGCGATCTCGGTACTTGGTTTGAGGAGCAACCACGGTTACCGTATTTTCATCAGCATATATCGTTGGATCTTCATAACCTGCGATTTGATGCAGATCTTTCGCGAGCTGTAGCCATTCACTATCGCTGAGGTCATTGGCGGCTTTACTGTCTTTTGATGGCTGATAGTTCGGAGCCGGATCATCATGCCAGATGGCTTTCAACTCATTGAAGTTTGTGTTTAAGTTAAAGCCCAGTGTCCACGTTGTACCGCGCTCATAACTAATACGTGCATCCCCCCACGATCCTAATCGATAAAGCACGCCGTAATTAAATTTGCTGTCTTGCGACATGTCAACATCACCGCGCGTAACGGGAAAGTCACTTGCATAATCATTGCCATCATATTCTAATTTCAAACGCAAAGGCGCCCACGGGCTCTGGTACTCAACGCCACCGAATACGGCGCTACAGCCAGTAAACCAGCGTTCGAAATCAATGGTTCCGCCTTTACCTTTATAGCCAGTGTTGCGGTCACAGTCATTGCCTAACGATTTATCACCCGTTAGATTGCCACTGTTACCGATATAGCCCCAGCCAACACCAAGGGTGAAGTCGAACGGGCCAATGTGCTTACTGGCGGCAATGAACTCACCATCGAATAAGCCCGTACCACCAAAATCGCGTACGCCAAACGATGTTTCTGGCAACCAGTAACTTTCTTTAAGTAAGCGAATTTTAAAGTCGATGCCTTTATCGGTGTATTTCGTGTCGCCGCTAAAACTTTCATCGCTGCTGTACAGTAAGTCTTGTACTAAGGTATATCGAATGGTGGTTTCTAGCCAAGGCAGTAATTGTAGCGATGCAGTGTAATGATGGTATTCATCGTTATATGTAGCACCAACCGTAAATTCGCCTTCTTTTGCGGATCGGCCTGTAGGCATTTGAATAAGGCCTACACCACCAAAATCGGATTGAGAAGGAATAAACGTCGGATAACTAAATTCGTCTGCCTGCGTACTGAGCACTGGCAGCATGGCCAAGGTGATGGCCGATAAAGAGGTTTTAACAGCTGGATGCATCACAGTGCTCGATTCCTTAATAAATTGATGATCTCGTCGTTGAGAGAGCGGTAGCCAGAGGGCAAAGATGAAAAGCCAAGATAAACCGTTGCACCGGGTGCGATATCACGATGATTTTTATTCCAGTAGGCAATGGTGTGCGTTTCAAGTTGACCATCGGGCTGAATAACCGTCGCGACACTATTATTCGCAAGGCGGGAAGAGCCTACATGGCCTAAATAATACTCGGCTGTTTTCCGTGGTTGCCAAGCAACCACATCGGGTTTTGATACTGCACCAAGAACAAGTACCGTTGATGGACGACGCGGCAGCACCAATGAAATATCTTGGGTAATTAACGGGTTGGCAGCGCGTTCAATACGAACCATATCGTAGTCTAGCGGCGTAAAAATGCGCAGCCCAATAGGTTGCTCTGAAAGGGCTTGATAAAGCGCCTGATAAACCACTTTATCGTCTTCATCCGCTTGTAGGCTCAATTGTTCTAATTGATAAAGCACGTTTGATTTTTCAGGGTGAGGGAATTGGGTGAACAGACCAGCGCCCGTCGAATACACGGGTTGCTGGTCGGTGGTTGCATCAACCGATATCAGTGCAAGA
This sequence comes from Photobacterium makurazakiensis, assembly GCF_050336715.1. Taxonomy (NCBI): domain Bacteria; kingdom Pseudomonadati; phylum Pseudomonadota; class Gammaproteobacteria; order Vibrionales; family Vibrionaceae; genus Photobacterium; species Photobacterium makurazakiensis. The sequence continues at coordinate 13,183 of NZ_JAKJSJ010000081.1, read as the reverse complement.
TTAGCCAAACTATCTGCCAATATTTGCTCTAACCGAACAGAAGACGGGTAGCTAAGTTGTAACTGTTTGCCACCCGCCTTTGCCATGTCTGTATGGCCGGCTGACACCATCACTTTGATGGGCGTCGTTGTTTGTTCAGCAACGGCGAGTGTTGAACCAAAAATCAGGAAAAAAACCAGATAGAGGCGACGTTGAAAATCCATTTTAACGGTATGTGTAATGCGCATGTGGGTTCCTAACCTTAAGAAAACGGTTTTAACACGGTAATGTCGATATAGGGCAAGCCTGGTGCGAGTTTTTGCCGAGATTTGATGACGTTACCGGTTGTAGGCTCAAGCCAATATTGGTTTTGATAGCGAATATCAAGCTGTTCGACATATACCGATTCATTGAAACGCAAAGTTTCAATGGGTTGCTCGTTAATGATGACAACTTCATTGTCTTGTTGAGAAAAAAGAGAGGTTAGGGTATAGCCGAAGTGATAACCCGGTTGCCAATCTAGCGTACGCTTCCAAGCTCGAGGGGTGTTGGGTAAATGTAACCCTTGCGTCAATGGGTCGGCCTGCTGGCTGACAGTGCTCACAACATTGCCTTGTGGCAAATTGAGGGTTTTTACTAAGCGACCACTCTGGGTGATTAACATGCCCCCATCTGAAGAGAGCCATTTCAGTTCAATCGGCGTTATATTGCTGTTGGTAATATTGTTGTTTGATGAGGCATTTCCAAATGTTGTTGGGTGCTCGGCTAGAGCTAATACCATGAAAGCCTGCGGGCCTTCGTCGATACGGGCGTAGATACTGGCATAAGGCAGGTTGGTAACGTCATCGGCTTGAAGCTGAGCATCAGGATCACCAAAGAGTGCTAGCGACATTGTGTCGTTAACATCGTTGAATTTCTGACTACAGCCCGCGAGTGTGAACACTACAAAGCTGACAAATGTGGCTTTGGATAAGAGAGTAAAAAGTCGCATCCGGCGAGTGGCTCCTTGTACAGAACGAAACGGTTAGGCAGTTTACTGCTTTACTAACAAAACTTTGTTTACGCTTAAGTACTTAAGAATAAATTTAGCACGAATCAAAAAAATAACCGCACTCTCGTACGGTTATGGAATACACAGCTGATTTTTATAATTAGATTTTGGGATTAACCCTGCGCCGCAGAAACTGATGTGGTTGTGTTGTTGCTGCTACCAGAATCAGCTACAGCTACAGCAGCAACGGCAACAGCAACACCTGCAGCAACCGCTGTTGCAGTAATACCGCCAGCTGCCGCGGCTGTTGCGCCAGCTGTACCTGCTGCTGCACCAGTAGATGTCGCAGCCGTTGTGGTTGCTGTGGTAGTCGCGGTACCCGTGCTACCGGCAGTGCCTGCGGTTGCACCCGTTTCTGTTGCGGCAAATGCAGAGCTAGCCATGGTCATTGCCGCTAGTAGAGCAATTGTGGTTTTTTTCATTCTATTCCCTTATTTTTATAAAATTTTATAAAAAAGTGACTTTGTAAATAAGTCTAAAAGCGACGTCGCCTTCATTCCAATGATATGGCGGTTAGCTAAAATGTGCAATCAAACCGAGGGTGTGACATAAAAGATTTATACTCGTACCGTCAATACGTTGCATTTTTATGATGAACATCATAAGAAAAATTCAATCGTTGAGCGTACAAAATCGTATTTCTATTTTGGCGTAAAATGTGTAGAATACGTCTCACATTTGTAGGTGTATATCTACAAAACGTTGGTAAAAGTAGCGTTATTACATTGATATAGTCAGAATTATTCAGGCGTTATAAAAGTAGCTTTTAGTGGCGTTTTTCGAAAACCATAAAGAATTGACGGTCGTTGGGAACCATAACCCAAGGGCGGTAGCATGGAAAAACAGCAATAATGCCTAGTGGTACTCAAACCATACATTAGGCTCACACCATCGAGTATAGCGCTGTTTTCAAGTTATATTCTTAAGCTATCAGCTGCACGGTAGTTGAATGTCGCGTTGTTCAGTTGTTCATTTATTCAATTAGTCACGCCATTCAAATAGTTACGTCATTCAATTCGTTACATCATCTTATTTATACGGTCTTGTTTAATCTCTTTTAAATAAGGCGGCATTCTGGGCTCTATTTAACCCAGTTACACATACTCCTTTCATTTCGAATAAAAATTATGCATTTCACAAAGAAGCTTCTAATTTCCGCAATAGCATCGACGATGCTGGCGGGGTGTACTGTGCCTGGGTCGCATTTTACTGTCGATGACAAAAATGTTGTTGCAACAAGTGGTCAGCAGGACAGTGATATTTCCGAACAAATTAATGTTTATCCGCTTACCGCTTCAGCGGTGGGGCAGTTTAAAGCACCACAGGCATACTCGCAGGTTAACCCTGCCCTTGATGCTGAAATTTCACAATATCAATACCGCATTGGCCCTGGTGATATTCTAAATGTGACCATTTGGGACCACCCGGAGCTAACCATCCCTGCGGGCTCTTACCGAAGTTCAAGCGAATCAGGTAACTGGGTACATGCCGATGGTACAATCTTTTACCCTTATATTGGTTTGGTAAAAGTTGAAGGCAAAACCGTCACTGAAATTCGCACTGAAATGGCGAAACGCCTAGCCGCTTTTATTGAAAGCCCACAGGTTGATGTGAACGTTGCTTCGTTCCGTTCGCAGAAATCGTATGTAACGGGTGAAGTGAATAGCCCAGGTCAGCAACCTATCACCAATGTACCAATGACACTGTTAGATGCGGTTAACCGTGCTGGTGGTTTAGCTGCTGATGCCGACTGGCGTAATGTGACCTTAACTCGAAATGGTGTTGAAGAAACCTTGTCGTTGCATGCCTTAATGCAAAGAGGCGATTTAACCCAAAACCGCTTATTACGCCCTGGTGATATTGTGCATGTACCGCGTAACGATGCACAAAAAGTGTTTGTAATGGGGGAAGTGAATGACCCTCAGCTACTTAAGATTGATCGCGCAGGTATGAGCCTGACAGAGGCCCTGAGCAATGTTGGTGGCATTAACCAGATTGCGGCTGATGCAACGGGTGTTTTTGTTATTCGCAGTAATAAAAGCAGTAATGAATCTAGCGGCAGCAATGAGTCAGGGGCAACAAGCGATGTCATTGCAAATGTCTATCAGCTAAATATTCAAGATGCATCGGCATTGGTCATTGGTACCGAGTTTGATCTTGAACCTTACGATATTGTCTATGTTACTGCAGCGCCGCTCACGCGTTGGAACCGCGTTATTACGCAGCTAATTCCAACCATCAGCGGCTTTAATGACCTGACGGAAGGTGCATTACGTGTTCGAAATTGGTAACTAGCCGTTTCCAAGACAGAACATAAAATTTGATATAGTAGACGTAGTGATGCAATCGAACATTTTCAGTAATGCCTTTTGCGTCACTATTGCTAAATATTCAACCTTTAACATTAAGTTGAAAAGAAATTATGAGTGTTACTCAAAGCGTTCAGGTTAAGCAGAACGACGCCGATGAAATTGATTTAGGTAAATTATTTGGCATTTTGCTTGATAATCGTTGGAGCATTATAGCAATCACTTTTGTGTTTGCTATTTTAGGTATTGCTTATGCCCTATTAGCCACACCGGTTTATAAAGCGGATGCCCTTATTCAGGTTGAACAAAAAAGTTCTGGTATGCCTGCATTAGGGGATATGGGCGAGTTGTTTGCCAGTGAGTCGTCCTCATCGACAGAAGTTGAAATCATTAAATCGCGAATGATTCTAGGGCAAACCGTCGACAAGCTGAATTTAACGACTGTTGCGTCTCCAAACTACTTACCAGTAATAGGCAAGGGATTAGCGCGCATTCAAGGCTCGCCAAACAGTATTGCGATAACCCGCTTTGAAGTACCTAGTTATATTGATGTGCCAGCCTTTAGATTAAATGTAACAGATAGTGAAAAAGGAACGTTTGAGTTACTCGATAGCAATGAACGACAAGTGCTAAGCGGTAAAGTCGGTGAGTTAGTACAAAAGAGTGACTTTAGGTTATTCATTACTGATTTATCGGCAGAGACTGGTGATACCTTTACGATAGAAAAACGCTCTCGGTTAGATGCGATTCAATCATTACAGAGTAATTTGACGGTAAGCGAGCGTGGCAAGCAAACCGGTATTCTACAGCTATCGTTAGAAGGTGAAAATCGCGCTGACATCGAAAAAATATTAAATGATATTAGCCAAAATTACTTTTTACAAAATGTGGCACGAAACTCAGCAGAGGCTGAAAATAGCTTGCAGTTTTTACGTTCACATTTACCTGATATTAAAACAGAGCTAACTAGCTCTGAAGATCAGCTAAACCGTTACCGTCAAGATAACGAGTCTATTGATTTAGGACTTGAAGCAAAATCGACCCTTGATGTGATGGTGACGATTGAAGCGCAATTAAACGAATTGACGTTCAAAGAGAGTGAAGTGTCTCAACGTTTCACCAAAGAACACCCTGCATATTTATCTCTGCTTGATAAGCGGAAAACGTTACTTGGTGAACGTGAACGTTTAAATCGACAGATTCAGAGGTTGCCTAAAACGCAACGTGAAATTCTTCGCTTAACGCGTGATGTAGAAGTAAACCAACAAATTTATGTTCAGCTATTAAATAAAGTACAAGAGCTGAACATTGTTAAGGCCAGTACTGTAGGTAATGTGCGTATTCTAGATGCGGCACAATCTTATACACATGCAGTGAAGCCTAAGAAGCCATTAATTGTGGTATTGGCAACCTTACTGGGCGGCATGCTGTCTGTTGCTATCGCATTGCTGCGAGCTGCTTTCCACCGTGGTGTAGAAAACCCTGATGAAATTGAAGCCATTGGCTTGCCTGTATATGCAAGCGTACCAATGTCTGATTGGCAGATTGAATTAGAGAAGAAACAAAAAGGGAAGAAGCAACTGACTGTTGAAGATACCTTATTGGCTGTTTCTAACCCTGCTGATTTGTCAATTGAAGCATTACGTAGCTTACGTACCAGTTTGCATTTCGCGATGATGGAAGCGAAAAACAACATCTTGATGATTTCAGGCCCAAGTCCGGGTATTGGTAAATCATTTGTTTCAGCAAACATGGCAGCCGTTGTAGCGAAGTCGGGCTCGAAAGTATTGGTGATTGATGCCGATATGCGTAAAGGCCGAATGGAAAAACAAATGGCGGTTAACCCTAAGCCGGGTCTTTCGGATTACTTAAGCGGTCAAACAAGTATTGAAAGTTTACTTAAACAACCAGGCGTTGATAACCTAGATTTTATTGGTCGCGGTGACGTGCCACCGAACCCGTCTGAGTTGTTAATGCATCCGCGCTTTAAAGCATTAATGGATTGGGCGTCTGAAAATTACGACATTGTTATTGTTGATACGCCACCAATTTTAGCGGTGACCGACCCTGCAATTGTGGGTGTCCATGCGGGTACGACATTATTAGTAGGTCGTTTTGGTCAAAACGCCGTGAAAGAAATTGAAGTCACTAAGCATCGCTTTGAACAAAGTGGTATTGAAGTGAAAGGCTTTATTCTTAATGCGGTTGTTCGTAAGGCGAGCAGTTATTACGGTGGTAATTACGGCTATTACAATTATAGTTACGAATCGAAAGAATAAGGCGCTACGCTTTATCGTTTGATTTATAAATAAAGGCACTGTTTTCAGTGCCTTTATTGTAGATATATAAAGTGAACTGATTTTATATAAGTATATTTTTGCGACCTATTGGTACTCTTTATCAATAGTAAGCAAAACCCAAGGTTTACAAGGGGTAGCCTGCAATGGGCTGTCTCAAAATAGAATAAATGTGTTTCAGTATCTATTGATGACTGAGATAAAAGTAAGCAAATATCAAATTATAATATTTGATAGTAAGTTAATTAAGGTAAAAAAATGCTAAATAATAAAACGGTTTTGATTACTGGCGGTACAGGCTCATTTGGTAAGCAATTCATCAAAACCATTTTAGAGCGTTATAGTGATGTAAAAAAAATCATTATCTATTCGCGTGATGAACTGAAGCAGTCTGAAATCAAGCAACGTTATCCCGCTTATGATTATCCGCAGTTACGCTTCTTCATTGGTGATGTGCGTGATAAAGATCGTATGATCCAAGCGTGTGAAGGTGTTGATGTAATTATTCATGCAGCTGCAATAAAGCAAGTAGATACGGCTGAATATAACCCGACGGAGTGTATTCGAACTAATGTTGATGGTGCAGAAAATGTGATTCATGCTGCATTACAATGTGGCGTTAAAAATGTTGTTGCTCTTTCAACGGATAAGGCCTGTGCACCGATCAACCTCTACGGTGCAACAAAGCTGGCTTCTGATAAATTGTTTGCTGCTGCGAATAATATCCGTGGCTCGAAAGATATCCGGTTTAGTGTTGTACGTTACGGTAATGTGATGGGCTCCCGAGGCTCAGTTATCCCGTTTTTCATGAATAAAAAGAAGGAAGGTGTACTGCCTATTACTCATGAAGAAATGACACGTTTTAATATCTCATTGCAAGATGGCGTGAACATGGTGATGTATGCGTTAGGGCATCATTTAGGTGGCGAAATCTTTGTACCGAAGATCCCGTCGTATAAAATTCTAGATATAGCTAAAGCAATTGCACCTGATTGTGAAACCAGAGTTGTAGGTATTCGCCCAGGAGAGAAATTGCATGAAGAAATGATCACTGATACGGATTCATTGAATACAATCGATCTTGGCAAATATTACGCTATTTTGCCATCAGTATCATTTACCTACAGTGAAGCTGAATATTTAGAACACCACAAAGCGGAAAAAGTACCATTTGGTTTTAAATACAATTCAGGTACCAATACTGAGTGGGAAACCATTGATGGTTTACGAGATTTGATTAAAGAGCACGTTGACCCAACTTTTACAGTGTGAGATGACAATGATCCCTTACGGCAAACAAGAAATTAGTCAATGTGATATTGATGCGGTCGTGAATGTTCTCAAGTCGGATTTTTTGACACAGGGGCCTCAGGTTCCTGCGTTTGAAAAAGCACTAACAGATTACACGGGTTCGTTGCATGCACTGGCTGTAAACAGTGCAACTTCAGCGTTGCATATTGCTTGCCTAGCGCTAGGTCTGGGTAATGATGACTGGTTGTGGACGACGCCTGTCACATTTGTGGCCTCTGCTAATTGCGGTTTATATTGTGGTGCCCACGTTGATTTCGTTGATATCAACCCTGACACCTACAATATGTGCCCTGAAGCATTAGCGGAAAAATTGCGTCAGGCCAAGCTAGACAATCGCCTACCTAAAGTGGTTGTGCCTGTTCACTTATGTGGGCAGCCCTGTGACATGCAGGCGATTAAAGCACTGTCCGATGAATATGGTTTTGCCATTATTGAAGATGCCTCTCATGCCATTGGTGGGCATTACAGAGATTCAGTGATTGGGAGCTGCGAATACTCAGATATCACCGTGTTCAGTTTCCACCCGGTAAAGATCGTAACGACGGCAGAGGGTGGCGCGGCATTGACCAATGATGCCAAATTAGCTGAAAAAATGGCACTGTTCCGCAGCCATGGGATCACCCGAGATGATGCGTTGATGACTGAACCGTCACATGGCGGTTGGTATTATCAGCAAGTTGAGTTGGGCTATAACTACCGTATGACGGAGCTTCAGGCGGCATTAGGTGTTAGCCAGATGACACGGCTTGATGAATTTGTCCAAGCCCGTCATCAACTGTCTGCTCGATATAATGATAAGTTAGCGAGATTGCCCGTTATTCGCCCTTACCAACTACCAGAAACGTATTCAGGTTTGCACTTATACGTGATCCGATTGGATCTCGCCCAAATATCGCTCTCTCACCGTGCAGTTTTTAACGCTCTTCGTGATAACGGTATTGGCGTTAATCTGCATTATATTCCTGTTCATACTCAGCCTTATTATCAGGCTATGGGATTCAAGCAAGGCGATTTCCCTCATGCGGAGTCTTATTATGCCGAAGCGATTTCTTTACCGATGTTTCACCTAATGACGCAAGAGCAGCAGGATGAAGTAGTGAGTGTATTGGCACAGGTACTGGAGACGAAATAATGCGTGTAGCTATCATTCCTGCCCGAGGCGGAAGTAAGCGTATTCCCCGAAAGAATATCAAGTCCTTTTTTGGACAGCCGATGATTGCCTATTCGATAAATGCAGCCCGTGATTCGGGCTGTTTTGATAGGATTATTGTCTCCACGGATGATCAGGAAATTGCCGATATTGCGCAGCAACATGGCGCAGAAGTGCCTTTTATTCGGCCGACGAATATCTCAGATGACCATGCAACGACAATGGATGTTATCCAGCATGCGTTGGTATGGTTAGCACAGCATGATTGTCAGCCTGAGCTCGTATGCTGTATTTATGCCACAGCTCCGTTTGTCCGAGCAGATAAACTCGAGGAAGGGTTGGATCGCATACAGCAGTTAGATTGTGATTATGCATTCAGCGCAACGTCGTTCCCGTTTCCTATTCAGCGAGCCTTGAAGCTGACGACAGAAGGAACGGTGTGTATGTTTATGCCCGAACATCAAACAACCCGATCTCAAGATCTCGAAGAAGCGATTCATGATGCTGGCCAGTTTTACTGGGGAACGACAAAAGCATTTGTAGAAGGTCGTGCGATCTTTTCTGAGCGAAGCGTTCCTGTTATTTTGCCCCGAATTGAAGTTCAAGATATTGATACGCTAGAAGATTGGGAAACGGCTGAGGGGTTGTTTGCCTTGATGGAGATACAAAAATAATGAAGGTCGTTATCCGCGCGGATGCATCCCTTCATATCGGCAGTGGGCATATTATGCGCTGCCTGGTACTGGCTGATGAACTGGTCTTACATGGGGCTCTTGTCAGTTTTGCCTGCCGCCGTCAACCCGGCGACATGATCGGTTATATTGAGAGCCGGGGCTATGATGTGCTTGAAATGATGGAGCCTGAGAGTTGGCAGTCACCACAGCATTCAGCCGATTATGCTGCTTGGTTGCAGGTTAGCCAGCAAGAGGATGCGAACAGCTTCATTGCTCAACTCGATAATCCTGATTGGGTGATTATCGATCATTATGGTATTGGCACTGAATGGGAATCAGCAATTCAATCATCTTGTGATGCACGAATCATGGTCATCGATGATCTTGTTCGTGAGCATAACTGTGATTTGCTACTCGATCAGACATTAGGCCGTTCTGTTGATGAATATCGTTCGAAATTTAACCGTGCGACACAGATATTAACAGGATGTGATTATGCCCCAATGCGCCCTCAGTTTAGTACGTTGAGAGCACGCGCCCTTGATAAATCAGCGACAATAAAGGCACACCGCGTGTTGATCAGTATGGGTGGGATAGACCAGCCCAATGCCACCTTGAAAACCATGAAAGCGTTGTTGGCATTTGGATATCCATCCTTGATGATGACGGTCTTACTCTCCTCCAAAGCACCGCATTATCAGGCAGTAAAGCGCTATGCAGATAGCTACCCTGATATCATCAATCATATTGATTTTGTTGAAGACATGGCCGAGTTGATGTTCGAGCATACCTTCGCGATAGGTGCGCCGGGGACAACCTCCTGGGAAAGAGCTTGCCTAGGATTGCCAAGCATTATTGTCCCCCTTGCTGATAATCAATTGACAATCAGTAAAAATTTGACTGAAGCACGGGCTGCACTGCCTGTTGCCGTCGAAGAGATAGAGTCAACACTTGCAGATGCCGTAGAAGAGTTGCTCGCAGAGTATGATGTATTCCGGCGTAATGCTTTTGCCATCTGTGATGGCTATGGGGTAAAACGTGTCGCGGAAATCATCATTGCATTTGAACAGATAAAAAACGAAACAAAAGTCATGCTAAGGAAAGCGACTCACAATGACATAACACAAGTCTATGACTGGCAATGTTTGCCTCAGACACGGCGATATGCGTTAAACCCGAATGTACCGAACTGGGATGCACATCAACGGTGGATGAAAGGGCAGATCGCTAACTCGGACTGTTTATTTTATATTGTAGAGCGGTATGTCGGTAATCAACTACATGCTGTTGGCGCTGTCAGACTGAACAGGCAACAAAAAAATGAGTATTTGATTTCTATTTTCATTGACCCTCACTATTTTGGTCAAGGGATTGCGAGTCAGTGTTTGTCAATTCTAGAGACGGTTCATCCTGAGATTGTTATTAATGCAACGGTCCTGAAAGAAAATAAAGCCTCGCAGCGGTTGTTTTCAAAAGCTGGCTATACCCGTCTAACAGACGAAACATTTCAAAGAAAAAACAAATCATAGGTAATGTTAAATGAATAATTATATCACTATTGATGGTCGCAAAATTGGGCCTGAATACCCTCCCTATATCATTGCGGAGTTATCGGCTAATCATAATGGTGATATAAACCGAGCATTCGCTATTATGGAAGAAGCGAAGAAAGCGGGCGCCGATGCCATTAAGTTGCAAACCTATACGCATGAGACCATCACGATTGATTGCGACAGTGAAGAATTCCAAATAAAGGGTGGCTTATGGGACGGTCAAACGCTTTATGAGTTGTACAAAGGTGCTCATATGCCTTGGGAGTGGCATCAGCCATTGTTCAATAAAGCGAAAGAGCTGGGTATTACTATCTTTAGTTCCCCATTTGATTTCACAGCGGTGGATTTACTTGAAGAGTTAGATGCACCGGCATATAAAATTGCTTCTTTTGAATTAATTGATTTGCCGTTGATTGCACGCGTAGCTAAAACCGGTAAGCCGATGATTATGTCGACAGGCATGGCCAATAAAGAAGAGATTGCAGAGGCGATAAAAACGGCAAAGGATAATGGTTGCCAAGAGCTTGTCGTTCTTCACTGTGTAAGTGGCTATCCAGCGCCTGCAGACCAATATAACCTTCGAACCATTGCTGATATTTCAGAACGTTTTAGTGTACTGTCAGGGCTGTCGGATCATACTATTGATAATGCTACCGCTGTGGCCTCCGTAGTACTTGGCGCATCATTGATTGAAAAGCATGTGACCATGGATCGTAGTGGTGGTGGTGCGGATGATAGCTTCTCACTTGAACCTCATGAACTTGCACAACTGTGTCAAGATGCCAAAACTGCTTGGCAGGCGCTAGGTCAAGTCAACTACGAACGTACTGAAGCAGAGAAAGGCAATGTGAAATTTCGTCGTTCTTTATATGTGGTAAAAGATGTGAAAGCAGGCGAAGTCTTTACAGTTGATAATGTCCGTTCAATTCGTCCAGGGTTTGGTTTAGCTCCTAAACAATATGAAGAAGTATTAGGCAGTAAAGCGGCTCAAGATATTGCTCGTGGCACACCATTAAGCTCTGAATTGTTATGCTTAAAGCTTTGAATATGAATAAAGGTTTTTTTTCGGGAGCTTTAGTTTACTTTGGTTCTAGTGTTTTAAGTGCCACTATACCCTTTTTTCTTCTACCAATATTGACAAGGTACTTATCTCCTAGTCAATATGGTGAAGTCGCAATGTTTCAGTTGTTAATTGGACTGTTAGGTGCATTTGTTGGGTTTAATGTAAATGGTGCAATAGTCAGAGAGTATTATTCTGAACGAAATTCAGAAGAATATAAAAACTACATTGGTGCATGTATCATACTTTTTTTTATAAGTACGTTAATTGTTTGTGTTTTTACTTATACTTTTTCTGAGCAACTGACTAGTTTTTTTGATTTGAGCGTCGATAATTTAAAGTTAGCAGTACTTGTATCTAGTGCTATGTTTCTAATGAAAATTAGATTATCACAATATCAAATCAAAAAGAAAGTAATAAATTATGCACTGGTGCAAGTTCCAAATAGTGCTATTAATGTATTACTTTCCTTGATTTTTGTTATGTATTTTGATTTTGGCTCGGATGGAAGAATTGATGGGATATCTTATGCGGCTCTGGTTACGGGAGTGTTTTGTTTACTTTCATTTAAGCTAGAAAAAACGTTTAAATTTGATTGCTTGCGAAGAGAGTATTTTACGGAATCTATAAAATACGGTTTAAGCATAACACCTCACGTAATTGGTATATTTCTATTGGCATCAATCGATAGAGTTATCATTAAAGAGCATCTTGGATTGGAATCTGCTGGTATTTATATGGCTGCACTTCAAGTAAGTATGATTATGTCACTTACTTTTGAAGCATTAAATAAAGCTTATGTTCCTTGGTTATTTGATAAATTGAAGGCTAACAAGGCTAGCGATAAAAGTAAAATTGTTAAATATACTTACTTATATATAGCATTTCTAATTGTTATTGGTGTTGTTGTATATTATACCGTGCCATTTATATCAATATTGATCTTAGGTGACGAATACAAAAGTGCATCAAATATTGTAGGAATACTTTGTTTGGCTCAAATATGTAATGGAATATATTTAATGTTTACTAATTATCTGTTATATAACAAAAAAGTTGGTATGCTTTCCTTCGTCACGATATCATCTGGCGCCATTCATGTACTCTGTTCAATTTACTTAATACAGACACATGATCTTAAAGGCGTTGCTATGTCCTTTTTAATTGCTACTGTTTATAGAGCAATGATGACATATTATCACTCGGTAAGGCATACAGATATGCCATGGTTTAAAATTAGAGAAGTTTAATGAAAAAATATACAATTATTAGCACCTACCCTGCGGAAGGGTCAAAGAATATTGGTGACCAGTTAATAACATCTTCTTTAATAGATGCGATAGTTAAATTAAAAGGAAGCAATGTAGTTTTAGAAACTGTTTGGAGAGAAGATGCATGGGAGAATGTTGAGAGGGCAATATTAGATTCAGATGCAATTATATTTGCATGTTTAGCGATTCGACCTGACTTTGCTAAAAAGCAGTATCCGTATATAAAAGAAGTGTTGAAAACTAACATTCCAATATTTGTTGTTTCTGCAGGTACTGCTTTGATTGTCAATAAGGAAGGTTCTAGTATTTTTGATTATGTTAGTGATGATTCTAGAAGTGTTTTATTAGAGTTAGATAATAAGGCAATATCATTCACAACAAGAGGTGCATTGACTCAGGGCTTTTGTGAAAGTATCGGCATGGTAAATTGTAAATTTAGTGGCGATATTGCTTTCTTTTCTTCGGTTGAAGGAAATGAAAATAAATTCGATTATAACACTGAAATAAATAATATAGTTGTATCTGACC
>NZ_JAKJSJ010000080.1:0-24958 GCF_050336715.1 Photobacterium makurazakiensis | reverse complement strand
GATCTTTTCCTAACGCAGTAGTTTACTTTATCGATTCAATTGTTGCGCAAGCCATTCAGCGATATCTTTAATTTGCTCTAAGCACACTTGATGTTCCATTGGATATTCACGCCATGACGCCGCTAAGCCTAACTGTTGCAGTGATTTCATCGCGCTTTTGCCCATAGTAGGGACAACAACAGGATCGAAAGAGCCATGCATGACATTAATCGGAATATTTTTATTCGCATCAGAAAGAGAAATAGTATCTGCCGTTGGAAAATATGTCGATAGCGCCAATAATCCCCCTAATGATTTGGAATAGCTTAACGCGGCATGATAAGCAACTGCCCCTCCTTGAGAGAAACCAGCAACAATTACCCGCTCGCTGGCAATACCATTAGCAATTTCTCGGTCTATTAATTGGGTTACTTGCTCTGCCGACGTTTTTAACTGCTCAATATTCAACTTTCTTCCTGCGCCCATCTCTAAAATATCGTACCAAGCCGGCATAACCATGCCGCCATTAACCGTTACAGGCATTGACGGTGAATGTGGAAAAATGAACCTTATCGGCGCATCAGCAGACAAATGAAGCTCAGGTAAAATCGACTCAAAGTCGTGTCCATTAGAACCTAACCCATGCAACCAGATAACCGATGCAGTTGCCTTAACTTCAGGCTCAACGATTACTGCAGATAAATACGTCATTATTACTTACTACCCTCTATTAATTTGTACATGCTGATATAGCAACCCCCGCTATAATTCTCACATACTATTCCATCAACGAAAAAACCGCTGCAATCATTTGTTATACATGATGCAGCGGCCTTTTTCTGTTAAGTAATAGTCGTTTAGATTACTCTGGCACGACCCTTGCTGTTTTACCGTCAACGTTTACCCTTACACGCTGACCGACTTGAAAAATAACGCTCGGGTTAACTTCTTGAACAATCGCAATTGTTTCTCCGGTATCGTCCATTTTAATGGTTAAGTTCACGCCATTTCGCCGAGTTACCCCCTCAGCAGCTTTACTCCCCGCGTATCCACCAAGTACACCACCACCAATGGCCGCAATATCTGAACCAGATCCTCCGCCCACTTTTGAGCCTAAGATCCCACCGACGGCCGCACCAGCGAGTGCACCGACAACTTGTCCTTCACCTTCAATCGAAACAGGCTCGGTCTTCATCACTGTTCCGTATCGAACTTGCTGTATTGTCCGTGTATTAGCAACACCATAAGAGTCACCATAAGGATTACTTGAACAACCGTATACTCCAAGAGTACTTAAGAAGAAAACGATAAGATACAAACCTCTCACAACAACACCTACCTATAGCATCCCACACAATTGCCATAAGTATAGCAACAGGCCTCTAAGTTAAAGGTTTACCCCTTGCCCCATCAAACTTGGAAGGGGTAATGAAAAACCTCAACGTACATACCCCGAAATTTACATTGCTTTTTTTTGCCAAAACGCTATTTTATGACAGCTTTTATTCGTTACTAACATAGCCATTACCGTGTTGAGATTAAAAAATAAACCATACCCACTCCAGCAGCATTTGATCTTATTGCTAAGTGTCTGTTTTATTTTCCTAACAACCTCTCTTTGCCATTTTTTTGCATCTGGTTATGAGCAACATTCGACTTACCATTTTTCACTGGCGACTGACTCTTCAGAATCAAGACGTGAAAGTGAAGAATACGACTATGCAACATCAGCACAATCTCACTCTGATGCACATCATCAACTAGTCCTTATTTCACCACCATCGGCGCCCAGCCTTCGTTTTATCGATGAGTCAGAGACTAAGCCCGCAAAAGCGCCTTTCTATAGAGCTCAATCAGTCACAAAAAATTGGCGTAAAGAAGCCCAAAAAGCAGTTGCCATTCCAGCAACGCAATATCGTTCTTACGCCTCAAATGCGCACCGACTTGGCGGCTGGAAAGAGTCAAATGTTCATTACAAAATTTTATCGATAAGTTCGCTTTCATCATAAGTTAAGAACAAACAAGGCTTAGCTATATAGCCAAAGAACGCAGAACACTTGTTCATGCGGCGTTATTACTTTTGATGAAGATATTATGTTTCAATATAGACCCAGAGTTGATCTACCTTTATTTCTTGCTATTACATCATTGATTTTGCTCGGTTCACTAACAGTGTGGAGCGCTAGCGGTTTCAGTGAACCCATGTTAGAACGCCATATCATACGTGCTGTAATCGCATTATGTGCGATTATCGTTATGTCAGCGATACCACCAATCAAGTACCAACTGATATCTCCTTACCTTTATGGCTTAGCGATTGTATTATTGCTCGGTGTTATTATCATGGGTGATAGTACAAACGGTTCACAACGTTGGCTTATTATAGGTCCAATTCGCTTTCAGCCTTCAGAACTGGTTAAGGTTGCGATCCCAATGATGGTGGCATGGCTTTTAGTTGTTGAAGCAGGCCGACCAAACATGAAAAAAATTGCGGCATGCCTTGCAGTAACAGGGATCCCTGCCGGCTTAATCTTCATCCAACCAGATTTAGATGGGGCAATATTCACCCTGATCTACGCCCTCTTTGTACTGTATTTTGCAGGAATGAGTTGGAAGATTATCGGTTCATTTTTAGGCAGTGTAGCCGTTGCTGCACCGTTACTTTGGTACTTTGTGATGGAAGCCTACCAAAAGAAACGAGTTAGCCAATTTCTAGACCCTGAATCTGATCCACTCGGTGCAGGTTACCAAATAATCCAATCATTAATTGCGATTGGCTCTGGTGGTATTAAAGGTAAAGGTTGGACGAATGCGACCCAAGGCCACTTAGGCTTCATACCTGAAAGCCACACTGATTTTATTTTCTCTACATTTGCCGAAGAATGGGGGTTTCTCGGTAGTGTCTTATTGCTTGGCCTATACCTATTTATTACTGCAAGGGTTATTTGGCTAGCAAGCCAGTGTGAATCTCCTTTTAATCGTTTAGTAAGCGGTGCGCTGGCACTGAGTTTCTTCTTATATGCCTTCATTAACATGGGTATGGTCAGTGGCGTATTACCTGTTATGGGTAGCCCATTACCGTTTTTCAGCTATGGTGGTACCGCAATGATCACTCAGGGCGTTTGCTTTGGCATTATCATGTCACTTTGTTTATATAAGCCATACAAAGCAAAATAATCGTAGGTTCGTTCAAACGATAAAAATCGTATGCACCAAAGTGACAACGCCTCGACTGAAGGCGTTTTGGTGCTATGGTTTTTATCTTCTTAGCTTGGGTGACTAAATATATTGAGAATTTTGTTCTCCTACTCCACACTTTACTCAACAATTATCACTCTCTGGTGCTAGTATTCGTCTGCGGTTTTCTTTAGCTCAAACGATACGATTTAATTATGCACATAACCTCACATGACATTTACCATTCCGAAAATATTCTCGATTACCTCAAAGAAAACCAGTCACTGTTGTCCTTAAAATCAATCAAGATAGATAAAGGACAATCGATCATGACTCAGGGGCAACATAGCGACACCGTCTTTTTTATTGTTAAAGGGACAATCTCGCTTAGTCGTCAAACAAGCCATGGTCGTCGTTATCAAATTGGCACCTATGCACACAATGGCTTTCTTGGATTAATGGAGCTGTTTTCTGAAAAAAGTGGTTTCTACAGTGTCTATGCAGAAACGACTTGTGATGCCTACCTTATTGATGGGAAAGCATTTACTCAGCAAATTTACCAGACGCCCAAATTGGCTGAATACATTTTCAAACACATTACAACCAAATGGTATTTATCTGTTGAGCGCATGACCCGCAGCATACTGCATAGCATTAAGTATTGTATTATTGATGATCTACTTGATTTTGATAGAAATAATCCTGATGAAAAGTACATCATTAATAAAAGCCTAGAATGTGAACGCCTTGGAACAACCGTACGTGTCTACAGTCGTATATTGAAGCAATTACATGATGCAGGAGCAATTATCGTTGAGCGGCGACATATTCGCGTCATCAACCGGAAGATTCTTGAACAAGAATTTGATGTTGAGCTGGATAAGTAGCAGGCCTATATTATCAGTAACAGTTATTGGAAAATATTGATACCGAGTGAGTTTTACTTATATAAACAATATTAAGAAACCATCCCATCAAAGCATGGATTTACCAAATCATACTTTTACTCTCTCAGGTTCAAACGATTTCGCTTGTTCTGCTATAAACTGACTAAATTTTTGGACATGGCTAGGAATACTTTTCCCCTTTGGTGTAACTAAATATATTGCCCTTTCTAAAAACAAATCACGGATGGGTAGAATCGTTATATTTTGATGTTCAAATTGAAATAGTGTTAGTCCAGTTGTGATGCTGATTCCATAGTTTGCGGATATAAGTCCCATCATCGTTGTTAGCTCTCTTACTTCTAATTGGTAATTTAAACCTATATCCAATTTTTCTGAAATTCTATCTGTATATTGACGAATACTAGTACAAGAGCTGAAGCCGATGAATGGATAATTTTGAAGATCGCTAAGTTCTATACTAGAAAACTTAGCTAAGGGGTGTTGAGAATGACTCAGAACATAAAACTTGTCGGAAAATAGTAACGTTGAATCAAAAAGATTTTCAGGTGGCTGGCCTGCTAGAAGTGCTATATCTGCCTGCCCATCTAACAATGCTTGTAGACAAGCATTCCACTGAGTATCAATTAGCTTAATCTTGGTTTCTGGTGAAGCGTTATTATATTTTGAGAGTATATCTGGTAGCCACTGTACAGCGAGGGATGGTAGCACCGCTAAGGTAACATTGCCTATCCTCCCCTCACCTCTTGCTCGAACTTCTGAAATAGCATCATCATGGCTTTTTATCAATTTTCTTGCAATTTCAAGAAAATGAATACCATTGTTATTCAAATTCACACGGCGGGTATCTCGGTCGAAAAGACGATAACCTATATCTTCTTCTAAGGCTGCAATTAAAGAACTAAAAGCAGGCTGAGAGAGATTAAATCGTCGAGAGGCATTAGTAAAACTATCACTCTCACTTAATATTAAAAAAGCACGTAAGTGCTTGATAGATAAATTCACTTGCTCTCCATAAGATAAAGTGCATAAATAATTAGAGCATAAATGAATGTAAGATTTATTCTGTGATCAACCAAGAGTAACAATAAATCAACACTCAGTTTACACATGGTTCGCAACTGTGGCTGTAATATATAATTACAAATGCTAACTAGCTCCCCCAACAGCCTCACTTACGGGTATAGCTCGTCATTTAACCATATTGATTGATGCTGAATATCAACTTAAAAGTTTGTTATTCTATATCTAAGTCAAGTAGTGCGGAGCTGAGTCCTTTCCCGTGAATGTCTAATGCCAGAGAGCGTGTAACACCACCACCTAAAGCCTTATACATCACGAAATTTAATGCGCCAATATTTGGCAGCTCATAACGGATAACATCACCTACAACAATCTCTCCAAACCATTCCTTTACCTTTTCAGCCGTAACAGCTTCCCTAAGTATTTCATAATTGGAAAGTTCATATGCAATAAGTGAAATGTTTGAAATGTTCCCTTTATCGCCAGTCCTTGAATGTGCTAACTCCCTTAATTTCATATCTATTCCCCTAGAACTGTAATAGTTGGAGTTACATATTTTCGAGAAATAAGTACTGAATCCATAGCTAAAATCTCTTTTACTGATTTCATTACCCCACCTCCTCCAGCAGGTCCATTGGTATATAAAGTTTCGACTTCATTTCCAACTTTTACTGCCTCAACCCATGTTTCACACTTGGCTGCAACTCTTGCTCGAACTTCATAGGGATCACTATTTATCGATCGCAATGAGCCATGAAGAGCATTCACTCCGATCAGATCGTAGCGAATTTCAGCATGCTTATGATTACTAAGTGCAAACCTTTCTTTTACGATATCAAGAGCAAGATTTCCCCGAGCAACGGCGTTTATTCCAGCATAAGAAATTTCACCTTCGCCGATAAATCCATCGTAATAACCAACGGAGGCTTTTAAAGTATTAGTTCGAGGTTTACCGGTTGCCCCAGTAACAGCAACAATATCTTTACCACACTGTTCAAATGTAACCTTACTAAAGTCAGCTGTAACATCAGGGGTTAAATATTGGTCTGGCTGATGTATTTCATACAATAATTGCTCTTTACAGGTATCCTCATTAACACAACCGCCTGACCCCTTAACTTTAGTGATGATTGCACCGCCTTCAGCATCAACTTCTGCTAATGGAAACCCTAGTCGGCCTAGGCCCTCAACATCTTTAATTCCAGGGTCTGCATAATACCCACCAGTAACTTGCCCTGCACACTCGAGAAGATGACCAATACATGTTCCCTTACCCAATTTATCCCAATCATTGCTCTTCCAACCAAAGGAATAAACCATTGGTGCTAAGAATAAAGATGGGTCAGAAACCCTACCCGCAATAACTACATCTGCATCACATTCAAGAGCTGTAAGAAGCCCTTCTATACCCAAATATGCATTGGCTGACAAAATGTGCTTCTTGCAAGATGAAATTGCAATGCCAGTATCTTCAAGCTTAAGGTCAAGATCTAATAATAGCTGTAAAACATCATCTCCAGTTACAACTGCGACCTTAATATCATTAATACCTATATCTTTAGCAACAGCTAAAACAACCTCACCAGCAGCAATGGGGTTGGCCGCCCCCATGTTGGTCACGATCTTAATATTATTTTTTTTACATTCAGGAAGTACCGCTCTCATACGGTCTTCTAATAATTCATTATATCCTTTACTTGGGTCCATTTTTTTTTGTTTTTGGCCAATAGAAATAGTGCGCTCAGCCAAACACTCAAATACAAGGAAATCGAGGTTTCCTTTTTCGGCAAGCTCAATCGCGGGGTCAATTCTGTCCCCAGCATAGCCAGCACCTGACCCAATTCGAATTTTTTTCATACAATCCCTCAAATAACAACTTTTCAATGACAATTAACACCAATGACCAATGTATTGTGCTTAGATGTTAAATACTGATGGCACCGCTTATTACTGCAACAATGGTCATGACTAATGTCACTACAAAGGCACAAGGAATAGTTTTCTTTTGATGATCGGCTAAGTTAACACCCGCTAAACCGACTAATAAAAATGTTGACGCCGTCAAAGGACTAACAGGAAACCCTGTTGTCATTTGTCCTAGAATTGCACCACGAGCAACTTCAACTCCACTGGCACCTAATGCTTCAGCCGTAGAAGATAAAACAGGTAATACACCAAAGTAATAGGAATCAGGATCAAAAAGTAAGCTTGCAGGCATTGAAGTAACAGCGGTTAGTAATGGAAGCTGACCGCCAAGGCTTTGCGGGATAAAAGAAACTAAAGATTCAGCAAGAGCAGTTATCATTCCTGAGTTTTTCAATATCCCAGTAAATACGCCGGCTGCAAAAATAATGGAAATCATCAATATCGCAGCCTGGCCATGGGCAGTTATACGTGTTTGTTGTTCTTTTACATTGGGGTAATTAACAAGCAACGCTATCGCTAAAGCAACAACGAAAACAGCTGGTAAAGGTAATAGCTTCATCACTAACGTGGTGATAGTTACAATTGTAAGTATTACATTAAATATGACTAGTTTAGGCCGCTTTAGGTTATTTTCTTCTTCTGGTTCGAGCATCAAAGCTGTATCAATTGATTCATTCGTAGGAATGGTATCGCCTAGCCGTTGCTTCTCTTTTTTACCAAGGTAAACACCGATACAAATAACAGTAATCATACCAGCACCGACTGCCGGCATAACTGGGTTGAAAAGATCTGTCATTTCAATATTTAGAGAAGTCGATGCTCTTAATGCTGGACCACCCCAAGGTACAACATTCATGATCCCTGCACCCAAAGCTGCCATACAGGCTAGTACGATCCTGTCCATTCCCAATCGATCATAGATTGGAATCATTGCTGGTATACATACCAGAAAAGTTGATGCACCAGATCCATCAAGGTGCGCTACCATAGCAATAATCGCAGTGCCGACAGCAACTTTTACCGGATCATTACCTCCAAATTTGATAATGCCTTTTATTATTGGATCAAACATACCTGCATCATTCATTACCGAAAAATAAAGAATTGCAAAGGTAAGCATGATACCTGTTGGGGCAACACTCTTAAGTCCAGCAACTATATAACCACCTAATTCTGTTCCATGTCCCGCAACAAGACCGAAAAAGATAGGCACGAGTACAAGCGCTACAATTACTGAAATTCGTTTAGTCATAATTAATATGAGTAAAACGACAATGCACGAGAGCCCCCAAAAAGCTAACATAGTTCATTCCTTGAAATTAATTAATAGATACATTTCTTCATTAAGAAAGCATTGCAAGCAAAAACCCGAACGCAACAAGCTGTTAACATTTGTTTTATCATGCTAAGGGGAATAAACACAAACTCGAAAAACATCTAGGTTTATTGGAAAAACAAATTAATGAACCCACCATGATGGTAGGCACATATCCTTTCTGAGATGGCATCAAGTTTATGACCTGTACCTGTTAGATAGACGATTGTATTTTCCGCAATTCAGGCTCTAATTTAAAACCTAAGGTAATGAACACTACCTGATAACCACCATTCAGGAAAAGAGTTAAGCTATTGATATATTTCAATTAATTAGAAACCCTACCGCTTCACTCAGCACCTTGATATAAATATTTTGTAATAAACTCAAAATTAAGCTGTACAAAAAACACACAGCTGATATTATTCGTCTCGCTCTGTTGTTCAGAGGTTATTAAATGCAGCATCAAGTACAAGTTAAACCTTCAGCTACATCTACGTTATCGTTTTGTACCAGAGAGTTTCCCTTATATTTACGTAACATTAAATAATTCAACCACTTAGCACATCGCATTTTGGCGATTTATTTATTAATGAATTCTATAAGGGGCAATTTATGTCTAATTCAAGCACTGGTATCGTAAAATGGTTTAACGAAGAGAAAGGTTTCGGTTTTATCACTCAAGATAACGGCGGCGCTGATGTATTCGTACACTTCCGTGCTATCGCTTCAGAAGGCTTCAAAACGCTAGCTGAAGGCCAAAAAGTTTCTTTCGAAGTTGAACAAGGCCAAAAAGGCCTTCAAGCAGCTAACGTAGTTGCTTTATAAGTCTCAGACTTAATTCCGAAAATGCTGGCTTAGGCCGGCATTTTTTATACCTGGAATTTACGATTTGCTAACCATTTGATCAACCTCCCCCTCTCTATGATGCTATTTGCCAGCATGAGTACATTGTTCTTATTACTTACTGAGAACTCATTTCGTATTATTTTGGCCTAAGGCATTCAGTTAAAAACGTTGCTTGTCACGCATAACTTGCAGGGGATAGATTTCATGAAAACAGCAGAAATATTGAAGCAATTGATTGATAAGACAGTATTAATAGTTACGCTATTAACTAAAAAAGCGCAAGCCAGTTATGCATATCGACTTGCGCTATTCGTTAAGATTTCACTTACGTTAAACGATTAGTTCCAACGTTCGTGGTTAATCATATCTTCTGTTGTGAAGTTCGGGTAAGCCTGCTCCCACATTTTCAAACCATTATGCTCATCGCTTGAGTATTGTTCGAAAAACTCGTCCATATCGCTGATCATTCGCACACGTAGCTCTTCACGAGGCGGTTCAGAAATAAATCGCTCACCCATCGGGTTGCTTAAATCATACCAGTGGTCTTCAGGCTGTTTACCACTCGCATCTTGCGGGTAATAACGAATAAGTTTCCAATGACCATTGGTGATCATGCGTGAGTTACCACGCTCTGCAAATTGGTATTCACGCCAATCGCGAACTCGCTCACCTTTAAGCATCGGAATCAGTGTTTGACCAGGTCCATAGTTACCATCGTACTGTTTATCGGTAGATGCCATATCCAAGATTGTCGCATGAAGATCGATTAAATCGACAAACTCTCCACGTACTTGCTTTGGACGGACAAGGTGATCAGGACCAGAGATAACGAAAGGAATACGGATAGTTTCTTCGTAATAGTTATATGGGAAAGAAGCATTTACTTTACCGTATAAACCATATTGCCCCATCAATAAACCGTGGTCAGATACAAATGCAATAACGGTGTTATCGAGTAAATCACGCCCTTCTAGACCATCAATTAGTTTGCCTAACTGATCATCAAGTAAAGTAACTGCCGCTAAGTATTGCGCTAGCGCTTCTTCATGGTTATCAGGCGGTAACGTAAAGTCATTCATGTTTTCAAGTACAGAATTACCACCAAAAGCAACGACTTTATGCGCAACATCTCGGTACTTAGTAACTAGACGCTCAGGCAAACCTTCAAAAGGAAAATGTGGTTCAACATAGTTCAAGCTAATGAAAAATGGCTGGTCACTTTTTTCATCAACAAACTTCAGTGTTTCATCTGTTAAGAACTGAGCTTGAATACCGGTATATTCAAGGTTTTCACCATCATCTGAAAACAATACTGTACCAGAGTGTAGGTACTGGTTTTTCCAACCAGCAGCTAAAGCATCATAGCTTAACCAACGGTCAAAACCTCTAATTGGATCTTTACTGTCGGTAGTCGCATGCCACTTACCTAACAATGCGGTACGGTAGCCTTCATCTTTCATGCGCTCAGAGAGTAGCTTTTCGCCATCGAGCCAGCCTGCATCAAACTTAGGGTCTTCTGCTAAAAAGTCATAAACACCATGCTGAGATGGCATTTTGCCCGTATGGAATGATGCACGAGCAGCAGAACTTACAGGCGCTGGCGTCATACCATTTTCAAAGCGCACGCCGTTTTCGGCTAAATAATCAAGGTTTGGTGTTTCAATAATGTCTTTGTTACGAAAGCTTGTTGCCCATTGGCCGAGGTCATCAGCCATGATCACAATAATGTTTGGCTGAACAGATTCTACTTTTTCTTCAGCGTAAACAGTTTGCGAACACGCTAAAGCGGCCAAAGCACAACCTTTAGCAACAGCACTCAATTTAAACATGATGCTTTTTCTCCATGTAGATAAAGGGGAAACGCTTCCCCCACTTTTAATTTTACTTTTGGGTAGAATTAACGGTGTTGCGATTCTTTCTTTTTAATAATGTCCATAATGGCTGCTGGTGGATAACCATGTAGATGCAACTTCTTCATTAATTCCATATAAGGCGCAGAATAAGAAAAGAAGGTTTTGTATCCCTGACATAAATAATTTTGTTCAGGTTTACCTGCTGATGAAAGTGAAAAGCGGTGTTTGGGGCAACCACCGTTACATAATGATTTGTATTCACATTGCTGACAGTCATTTGATAGTGATGTCATTTTGGCTTGACCAAACTGCGCATTTTCAACACTCATATTCATCGCTTTTAATGAGGTTTGATGAATATTTCCCAATTTATATTCAGGGTAAACATAATGATCGCAGCTATAAATATCTCCGTTTGCTTCAAGTGCAAATGCACTTCCACAAGTTGGAGCAAATACACAAATCTGAGCCGGTTGGTCACACGTTAAGGCAAACGTATTCTCAAACATTTGCACCCATACTTGACCAATATCGTTCCGCACCCACTCGTGAAAGATCGTTGCTAAAAAGTCACCAAATGCTTTCGAACCTACCGACCATTCACACAAATTGGCGACATCTTTACGCTCTGGGTTTAATAGTGTGAGCCCATCTTGCGTGTCTTCAACTGCTCTTCGCTCAACCAACGGAATAAATTGCATATGCTGGCTACCCAGACTTTTAAGGTATTGATAGACTTCTATTGCAGCATTTACATTAGCTTGGCTTACTACTGTCAGTGTATTAAATTCTATTTTATATTGTTTAAGTAATGTGATGGCGGCAATAACTTTACTATGAGTAGGTTTACCTGATCGTGTAACCCGATAAGTGTCATGTAAAAGTGCTGGACCATCAATTGAGACACCAATTAGGAACTGGTGCTTTTTAAAGAAAGAACACCACTCATCATTTAGTAGCAAACCATTCGTTTGGAATGTATTGATTATTTTTTTATCGCCTTTAAAACGCGCTTGTAATTCTACAGCGTGTTTAAAGAAAGCGAGGCCTCGTAATGTCGGCTCTCCACCTTGCCATGCAAACACAACCTCTTTATCTCGTTGAGCTTGGATATGTTGTTGAACATACTGCTCAAGTGTCTCACCGTCCATCATCCAGTCTTTAGAACGATCCGGGTAAAGTTTCTCTTTTTCAAGGTAAAAACAGTATGTGCAATCAATGTTGCATTTAGAGCCTGTTGGCTTCGCCATTACATGGCAACCGGATGGATTAAACGTTTGCGTCGACATTACCAAAAACCTGCTGTTTACATGACGCTCGCCATTATTAATAAGGTAACGCAGCTAAAATAGGACATTTGTCCTAAAACACACATTCATGTCGTTTATGTTATTCAGATCAAACTTTGCAATTTAGACGGCTTTATCTCAGTAATCGCATAGGTGTCAGCGACTTTCGCCGCAATATCATGCCGTGCTGCCTACTGGCAGCACGATTACAATTAAGCATTTCAACCCAACTTGTTTTAGAACAACCGCGAGATTAAATTTATAGCGCCTTTTTACTTGGTAATGCTTTTCTTCATTGCTACGTAGTCAGCATATTCTTTCATACACTCCAAAGCACCATACTTTATTTCATTACGAATGGTTAAAGAATAAAAGTAAATGCCATCATACTTAATTAAAAAACCTTTATGAAAATACAGGCCATCAGCTGTACCGATGTTTACTAACTCGGTATCAGCAATGAATGTTTTACCAGTGTGCCTTTTCAAAAAACGTTCAAGTTTGCAATGCGAGTACTCAATATTTCTACTTTTATAATTATTCAGTTTTCGATTCGCAAGGTCATAAAAACTACTTTTAGTAAGTATGTTTCTGTTTGAATTTTTCAAAATGCCTAACCCACTCTTACTATAAACAACAAGCTCAAATTATGTGTACTCAGCTTTGTATACTAATGCATGACAATCATCTGATTTTATAACGGTTTCAATCAGATTCGCCCAAAATTAAGTGCAACAACTGATATTATGCCCATAAAACAAGGCAGGATAAATAGGTAAGCGAATCTAAGCTCTTAATCTGACACGAAAAATGACTAGAAAACCAAAGGTTGTCTCCCCTTACGTGCTTTCTAGCCCTAGTGCCTGTATGCTTTGAGTATCATTTTTTGGAGTAGCTCTGTTTTGCAGTACATATCGGCATCACACGAACAAACAGCATCGAATCAATATATAAAAATAGCCACATTCAATTTATGTAATTTTATTGAGCCACCAGATGCCTTCTATGATTTTGAAAATATCTACACCAATGAACAATGGCAGAAAAAGACAGCATGGATTGTAGGCTACCTAGCCCAGTACCAACCTGATGTTATTGGCTTTCAAGAGGTTTTTAGCCCTGATGCTCTGAAAAGCCTACTTCAAGAAGCTGGCTACCCTTATTTCAGTACTGTAGACAAGCCACAAAGAATTGATGACTATGTCTATCAAAGCCCAGTGGTCGCCATTGCTTCAAAGTTTCCAATTAGCTCTGTCGCGAGTGTGTCTCTTGATGATTTAGCTGAGACTTCTAGCACAATTCAAAAAACCGTAACTCAAGAAAGATTCGATTTTAGCCGCCAACCACTTAGAGCCACGATCCAAATGCCACATATTGGTTTATGTGATTGTTATGTTGTACATTTCAAATCTAAACGACCAATGGTTGAGCTACCATCAGGCGACAATCATACAGCTAAATCTAGACAAACTCATGCCCTTGAGCTTCTATCACAAGAACTACTGGGTGGGTGGGCATCATCCTGCCAACGTGGAACTGAAGCTGCTTTGTTATTGCAAGCAATGATCAATAGAAAGGCCGAACTAAGCTATCCTGCCGTCCTTATGGGTGATTTTAATGATGACCTACACTCAGGCGTACTCTCACATTTATTAAGTGGCTCAACCCGACAGTTATCACCACAAGATAACGAGTCATTACTTGGGCCCTATCGCTTTAATGACAGCTGGTCGCTTTTACAGCGTAACTTAAATCACAATGAACCGTATCCTGCTGCACCGTATACCTTTTACTATGGTGCTAAAGGACAAGTACTCGATTATATTTTACTATCTCGTGAATTTGACGTGACTTACCATGAAAGCCTTGCAGAAGTTTATGACTACCAGTTACATGACAAACATTTAGTTAATCCAAGTTATAAAGATGATAGCTATAGCACTGACCACGCCATTGTAATGATCAGTTTAAAAATACGAAATTGATAATCTAAATGTCCATCTTGCTTCAAAAAATAATGAACTTACCTTCATTTTAAATGCATTTAAGTGCTTAATTTAACAAAATTATAAAATAACGATAGCAGGATGTTTTTTTGCTTGGCATAATTAATAATTCACTAGATAAATAACTGATAGCTAAGTATATGACCACTCGCCACCAGCCGTTTAAGCGATTAAAACGCACCCTCTTTGTTACGATGATAGGTTTCAGCTCTATCGTTTCCGCCAATAACTTCCCTTATAGTTATATTGAGGCGCGTGTCCCAATCAGTCCTGGCGGGTTAGGTGCAGCTGGTAGCTTACAGATCCACCCCAATGCGCATGCAATTGTAGAGTTTGAAAGTAATTTTGATAACGATTGGCGCCTTAAAGGTGGTGTTGGTTTCAATGCACCTGTTAACCAATTTACGGATGTAACCGGACAAATCAAAATACTATCAGTTAAAAGTGAACATGAAGATCGCTCGATGGGGCGGCTCGGCTCAGAGCTTAATATCGGCTTATCAGCATGGGTGTTACCTCGCATAGAAACGGGCGCCGTCCTCGGAGTAATTCATCTTGATGATGATTTTACCAAATTCAATGTTTACGCACGATTTCATGCTGGAGAAGCCTTTTCTTTAGGCGCGGAGTGGCGCATAAAAGACATTGAAGATCAAAGTTTGATGATATCCGCGCGCTATCCTTTTTAGGCTCTCGTTTCCCCTTAGGCTTCTGTCTTAAGCCTAAGGCAATGGTTCACAAAAGAGCATAAAGTAACTCATCCTGCATGTCTGGTTATCCCGTCTATTCTTGTAAGTATCATTTATTACTAACAGCAAGCGACAATATGCCAGAAAGCCAACAACCTTCTTTTTCTCAAAAGTACAATCTTTGCATTGTTGTCTATGAGGACTTCGATCTACTCGAAGTATCTGCGCCTATCGCCCTTTTTTCTATGTTTCCAGAGAGTTTTCACCTGCTTATTGTGTCTGAGCATGGGCGCCCCGTCACCAGCCAGCAAGGTGTTAAATTGTCAGTTAATGATAGCCTTTACACCCTTCAAGACTTTGACATATTAATGGTACCAGGAGGCAATGGGATCGGGAAGGCAGTAGAAAATGAGCACCTGATAAACTGGATTAAAAGACAGAACAAACCAACACGCTATATTTGTTCAATATGTACTGGTGCAGCTTTACTCGCACAAGCTGGGGTTTTAGAGCACCGTTCAGCTACAACCAACAAACAACAATATCGCTGGGTGACAGGATTTGGTCATCATATAGATTGGTTTCCAGTTGCACGATGGGTCAAAGATGGGCATGTGTTTACCTCTTCAGGACAAAGCGCAGCAATGGATGTGTCACTCGCGTTGATTGCTGAATTAATTAATGAAGAATCAGCAAGAAAAGCTGCAATCAACGCCGAATATATTTGGGTAAATGACCCAAGTGAAGACCCATTCGCACCTTTGCATATTGTTAGTTAGCCGTTCTATCGATTAATAAATATGGTACTTCATCCGAACAGCTATCGCCCAACCAAAATTGAGGTTTCAAGCGAGTTTCTGTATTCTGCTGAGAGTAACCATTAGAAACTTTCGCTATAACTCGATTCGCAGTCAAACTAATAACCAAAATAGATAACATAATAATGAAATAAGTGGCGATATGAATTTTTGGCTGATATGTATTACTCGATGATTTATTGTTTCGGCACCATATAGACCAATACAGCGCAATAGAAATCACGGCCATAAGTTGACTTAACGGCGAATCAAGCACACCAGAAACCAAACTATACCCAAAACCCGCTAATACTGAAATAATCGCAACTCTTTCTGAACGATAACGCGTGGTAAAAACCGCTTTAAGTGCTGTTAAAAGTAGTAATAGGTAAGAGGTTGAGGCGAATACTCCCCAATTAAATAACGTTAGTATAATTGAGTTGTGTGGCCTATCCGCTATATCCGGGGCATTACAAACAAATGCATCGCCGCCATAACCCCAAAAAGATGACATTTTCAGTGCATCTATCCACATCGTCAATCGCCCAGAGGAAGAAAGTCTTATAGATTGGTCAAAGTGATACAAATCACCAAGCATTAAATATGATGGCAGCTTCGTTAGAAACAATATGTTAATCACATATCCTAAAATTAAACTCTGCGCTAATATGATTAGAACATTCTTTCTTAGAAGTTTATCTGCAACAGAAAATAGTATTATCGCTGTTACAGCACTAATGAACACTCCTCTACCATCAGTTGCAAAAAACACAGAAAAACTTGCAGAGGTCACACCAAGAAAAAACAAATTTTTCCTGCTGTTACCTTTGTAAATAACAGCTAAATAAAATACTGGTACGATCAACCAAATTTGAACTTGATTAAGCATTCTTGGATTTACATAACTTAATACACTGTGAATTGTAGGCTCTTTTCCTATGTACAAGTTTAGCCAATGGCCAATCATAACAGATACAAAAAGAAACAAACTTAAAATAATAAAATAATTATAAATACGGACTCTATTGTTAGATGCTGATATTGATAGCAACACACAAAGAAACAATAAGCCAATAAAGTAAAAATAATCAGTTTGAGCTCTAAAAAAATACAACCCAGTCAAATTCGCAATAAGTGCTGACATCAGCATTATAACGAATAAACTTTTTACGGTCGGATCTATGGTTTGAAGCCTATTACTAAGAGTGATGCGTAATGTCGGTAAAACAATCAATAACAACGACGTTACTATTAATAACCCACAAACAAATATTCTTTTAGAGTCATAGATTAGTCTTGTGTCATAGCTTAGTCTGAAAAAATTCAAGCTAAAAAAGGCAACACCTAATAGAGAAATAATAAGAATTAACTTTGAATATTTAAATAAAGATATCATCAAACTCCTCCATGAGTAGTGTTCTCTAATGAAGGATAGATGATATGAAGAGGTTAAACTAATCTTTATCCCACATCACGTGACAGTTTTCTTTTTTCGCCAATTCAAGCATTTCGATAAGTGGATAGGCTCGGCGGACTAAGTTCACAACAGGCTCAACATCTATAGTATTAAGATCATCGATATCTATGTCTTGCTTTGCATTTTGTTCAGCTTTCAATTCTAGCTCTTGAATTTTGCTTAATGCTGCCTTCAATTTGTTAAGCGCACCAGTAA
This sequence comes from Photobacterium makurazakiensis, assembly GCF_050336715.1. Classification (NCBI taxonomy): domain Bacteria; kingdom Pseudomonadati; phylum Pseudomonadota; class Gammaproteobacteria; order Vibrionales; family Vibrionaceae; genus Photobacterium; species Photobacterium makurazakiensis. The sequence continues at coordinate 7,478 of NZ_JAKJSJ010000080.1, read as the reverse complement.
CATCCTCAGCATCGATTGCGCCCGGAATATTTTCACAATACCCCATCATCTGTAGCATTTGTTTTGCAACATCACCAAACATCATAATATTGCCACTCGCTTTACATTTAAATGTTACTAACATGATTCATCCTTTTCTTCTTATCTCGCTTCGCAAAAATGTACCCTGCCAACATACCAGATATTGCACCAAACAAATGGCTTTCATAACTGACCCATTGATTGACAGGGATGAATCCCCATACCATTGAGCCATAAATGAACATCACTAAAACCGCAATGACAATAGATTTAATACTGCGATACATCACAGCATAAGTCAGTAGGTAAGCCCATATCCCATAAATGATACCACTTAAACCAACATGATAATGCGGCCTACCAAACAGCCAAACGCCTATACCACTGCCTAACCAACATATCATATAGACAGCAATCAAGCGGGATAGGCCTGATCGAGAAGTAAGAAAAGCCAGCACTGAAAAAGACGCAAGATTACTGATCAAATGGGCCCATGAGCCATGGATATAGGGATAAGTTACCAAACCAAAAGCATGAGTATACTGGCGCGGAAACAAGCCATAGCGAGACAAAGTACCTGACATCATCACATTAAAAATATGCACTATAATACACAGCGCAACAATGACAGTTAGGAACTTCAAGACATCTTTATCTTTTTGATTCAAAACCCTCTCCCGTGATTAAGCAGTCACTGCGAGTAAATTACCAAAATGACTGGCGGTCTTGATAATCCACTTCTGATTTATTTCTTTGTCGTTTTCCCGCAATAGCAAAATTACGTCCAAGTAATAAACGAATTTGGCTGTATGTCTCGTGCGCAAATAAATAGCGTTCTGAGCGGTTCCAGCAACGATTCGTTGTTTTCTTTATAGCTGCAAGCGCATCAGGTGAGCCATTTGACAACTTCTGACAAAATACTTTAGCGTCTTGCATAGGATTGTGACTGACTTCCGTCACCAATGACAACGTCTTTGCCGTATTTCCTGAAACTATGTCACCACTCATGGTTAGCTTTAGCGCTACATCTTTTGATACGACTTCACGCAGCGATAATAACCCTGCCATATCAGGCACAAGCCCCCAACGAATTTCCATAATGGAAAGCTCACAATCTGGTGTCGCAAAGCGAAAATCCGCACCGAGCGCAATTTGCATACCACCGCCGTAACATTTACCTTCAATAACCGCAATAACAGGAAAAGGTAGCTCTCGCCAATTCTTAGATACACGCTGCGCTAAGTTGGCATTGCCCGGCAACCACTTTGCTAATAGTGATAGTGCCTTCTTTTTCGATGTCACCATGCTTTTAACATCTAATCCGCTGCTGAAGTTCCCCCCAGCACCATTCACAATCACAGCACGTACACCTTTCTGTTGCTTAAGCTGTTTACTCACTACATCAAGTTCTTGAAACAAAGCCATATCAAGCGCATTCATTTTCTCGGGCCTGTTTAGTGTAACAGTCACAATACCCGACTCATTTTCTACCTTTAATCTTTTCCATTCCATCTTATCCATCTCACCGGCCCTCTGGTCTGTCCAGTACTAACAACTAACGTTAACACAAAAACAACAAAGCCGTAATAGCAAAGAAGTTGCAACAAACAATATTCTTAAACGGTGTAAAACTACTGTTTTTTATAACCAAATGCTTCTGCTGTGAGCTGCCATTCAGAAGATGTCGATGACGAAATAGGTTCTAACGTGTGAATAATCGTTGTTCGATCGCCACCAGTACAAGTGGTACCATTTTGTTCAATTGTCGCACTAAATAATGGTAATTGATGATTCGTTGAAACGCACCATTCCCCTTTCATCTCTCCACTCTTCTTTTCACAAAGTGTGTCAATAAATTCAAGGTATTCAGCCACAGATCCTTTTTCTTCATCAATACACCAAAGACGTTCATAGCTGATATAGCCATCTCGGGGGTGAAAGACTTTGCCAGGGATGACAGCTGTTAAATCGAAGATACCGCCACGGGTTGCCTTTACATAAGACTCTGACAAGCTGGAGATATCATTATTGGTATCAGGTGTCGGTTTCGAATATAAGTCACTAATACACGATGAGCTGAGCAGGGCTATTAAAACGACGACTAACCGAGGTTTTCTCATCACATTTACCTTACCGTTTTTACACCAAGATACTTATAAGCATATACCCAAGTCGCTGTTGCTAGGTAACTAGCGATTAATAAATATACTTTTCTTATAGAGACGCCATGAAGTGTTTTATCCTGCATTATTTTTTAATACGGTTACATCAACACTGAACTACCCTTTTAACAAACATTAAAGAAAATTTAGCGAGCTATGATAGACAATCACCCTAAACTACTGATAGCCGATACAAAGGATATTTTAGAGGCATTTGTCGAAAATGGGCTACATCGGCACTATTCAATTTATTGCCAGTTCCCTCATTGTGACACCGTCACTGATAAGCTAGCCGTGACTAAAGATACTATCGAGATAGAGTTTAACGATGGGTATATTTTCTCGATTAAGAACTAAAATACGCCAGATTCTTGTTTGCTATACTTTCAACGTCAAAGTTGCTTTTAAGGTGCTGTATGAAACGTTGCAAACTCTTTCTTGGAGTACTACTACTGGCGGGTTGCACGTCAGACGTTGCCACAGATTATAACAGTGCTACAAATTATGCGGTATTTAAGACCTACCAATTTGCCAGCTCATCAAATGATCATGCACTTAGCCTTGACGCTGCACGTGTTGAAGATGCCATTTCTGGCCAGCTTTATGCCAAAGGATTAAAGCCCGCGCAAACAGATGCAGATCTAACCGTGCAACACTCCATCCTAGAACAGTCTGACTTTCAATCTTATGGCACCAGTTTTGGGTTTGGTTATGGGTACCGTAATGTTGGGGTTGCTTACAGTGCACCAAGGCAATATAAAGAATATCGCTACGGCAAGTTAGTGGTAGAACTTATAGAAAACAATACTAATCAAATTGTATGGCGCTCTGTCTCACAACGTAAGTTGACCGAAACTATGTCCCCTGACTCTCGTAGAAAGTTCATTGATGAACAGATCCGTGAAATGTTTAAGAATTATCCGCCACACTAGAACTGCCCAATATTCAATGGCATATTCCTCGCCTTATTCATTATCCCTCTTCACCAGAACATCATATAACCCCACTATTAATATATATAATAGTAAGTAGCAGCCTGTGTAGATCATTTATAACAGGAGATCAAATTAAATATTATCAATATAAATAGTAATAATATCTATGCATTCTCACTTTTGATACAGAATGCTCTATATTAAGAAATGACACAACAAGAATATTACTCTTATAAATCATAGAGATAGAAACAATGGCATTTTAACGCAAAAAAATACCACATAAAAGTGCTTATTTTCTTTGTAATTTATTTATCAGTGTCTAGTTTTATATTGTCAGGCAACAAAACAGCATACACAAAGGCAAGATTTATTTTAATTCAAGGAGTAACACTATGAATAACTTAAAATCATTTATTGTTGAGTTCTGTAAAGAGGAAGATGGCTTGTCGGCAGTAGAGTATGCAATTGCAGGCTCGCTTATTGCGGCTGGTGTTGCCGCAGCATTTGGTGATCTCGGCGGCAAAATTGTTACAACTATTGATGAAATTGAAAAAGTATTGTCATAAGTTTATATGAGCCTACCTATTATTACACTGGTATTTTACGCTGCGTTTTATGACATAATCCATGCTAAAATACCAAATGTTATTGTTATTGCCATTCTATGTATTGGCTTTATTCAAATTTCATTTAGTGCATTAAATATTAGCTTAATTACTGATATTTCATTCCTTAATGCAATTTCAGGCTTTGTAATTGGGTTAGCTTTGTGTTTAGCGCTATATTACAAGAAAGTATTCGCCGCAGGAGATGCCAAGCTTCTGGCATCTCTTGGCTTTATTACTGGAGTTGAAGGCGCTGTATTATTAGTTGCTGTTTCCATTGTCTTCTCTGGGGTCATATCGTTACTCATCGTAATGGTTAACGGAGAAGGGATACAGACATATCAACGTTATAAAATTGCACTGTTATATTCTGAGTACATAGCACCACCTAAAGGCAGTATATCTTCAAGTAGTGTTCCCATGGGGGGAGCAATTCTTCTAGCCACTTTGTTCTGCGAGTTTTATTTATTTTAATTAAAGGAGTGATTTATGAACGTTAATGCCTCCTCACTGATTAAAGATGAAAGCTGTAATCAATTAACAGTGAAACCTAAAACGATTGAGCAAACTGGTATTCCTTCGAGGTTATTAGAAACCCTTACTTTAAAGCACCTTGCGCAATCTACAGATGAGGATGTTGTAACCCTTTCAAAAAAGATAGGTTTATCTGGTAACATTGTTGAACAAATTTTACAAAAACAGAAATCAGAAGCTTTAGTGGAAGTTCGATCTGATGGTCGTTTTTCTACCAGTATCCGCTATGGTTTAACCGATAAAGGTCGGCATTTTACCCAGTATGAGTTACAAAGAGATGGTTACCTTGGTCCTGCACCAATATCGCTTTCTCATTACAAAAAACTGGTACTCAGCCAATCAACAAAAGATGAAACAATAACACCCGATATTTTACGACAGGGCTTAATTAACTTAATTTTGCCAGAAGACATTTTGGGTAAAGTCGGCCCAGCACTTAATTCTGGCCGAGCCATCTTTATCTATGGGCTTCCAGGTACGGGTAAAACATTTATTTCTCGTCGTCTTGTCCATTTGTTTGAATCACAAGTCTATATCCCTTATTCAGTTTGTATTGGAAACCAAATCATTCAACTGTTTGATCCTATCATCCATAAACCTGTTAAACATTCACTGCAAGCTTCACTCCTTCTTAACTACGGTCACGACAACAGGCTTGTCCATTGTGAACGGCCAGAAGTGGTTGTTGGTGGTGAACTAACCTCTGAAATGCTTGAAGTCACAATCGACCCTACAGATCGTGTAAATCGTGCCCCTCTACAAATGAAAGCAAATAATGGAATGCTTCTTATTGATGACCTTGGCCGCCAAAAGGTCTCGGTTGATGCCATATTAAACCGTTGGATTATTCCGCTAGAAGAAAAAATTGATTACCTCTCGATGACTTCTGGTGAGCACTTTGATATTCCCTTCGAGCAACTTCTTGTTTTTTCCTCAAATATCCATCCAGCAAAACTTGCTGACGACGCTTTCTTAAGACGAATCGGCTACAAAATTCATTTTGGCCCTATCACGCGTAAAGACTATTGTGAACTCTGGCATAGTGAGTGCCAAAAACATGGATTAGTTACCGACAGTGAGTCAATCGCTTACTTAATAGAACGATTACATATTCCAAGTAGAACCCCCTTGCTACCCTGCTATCCTCGCGATCTAGTCACCATGTGCAGTAATCAAATTAATTTTTATAACCATGAACCAATCATCACCCCAAACTTAATACAAACAGTTTGGGATTGCTATTTCGTGAACGATGAGCAAGAGGTAAACGTCCATGACTAAAGCTAAAATACTGATCATGCTATCATTATCCCTCTTAATGGGCTTTGGTGCATTACTCCTTGCAAATAACTGGATTCAAGAAAAACAAGCTTCACTGACGCCAGTCGCGATAGCTCCCGAGCAAGTTGAGGTCGAAGTTATTAAAAAAGAACCACGAATTGCACGAGTTGTTGCTTTACAAAATATCCCCCTTGGTACACCACTTGAAGCAAAGCATGTGAAACTTGAATATTACCCTGAAGATCTTGCTTCAAGCTCTGGCTTTTCCTCAACAACCGATGTAATTGGCAAACTGGCAAAAAACGAAATCTTCGCGGGCGAGCGATTACGACAAGAGCGCTTAGTCTCTGCTGGAGAAGGTACGACGTTAGCCGCTTTAATTTCACCCAATATGCGTGCAGTTACCATTCGTGTAAATGATGTAATCGGCGTTGCTGGTTTCTTATTACCCGGTGATTTTGTCGATGTGATATACGCACAAGAAAAAGCGTCTCGCGCACATACTGTACTTAAAAGAATTAAAATTCTCGCCGTTGACCAAACAGCCCGCACTGACGAGTCAAAGCCGATCATTGTAAGAGCTGTCACATTAGAACTTACTCCAAAACAAGCCGAGTCTTTAATTACCGCAAAATCGAAAGGCGAATTACAGCTTTCATTGCGTAATCCAAATGATCCAGAAGAAAAAGTTAAACGTGTATACCGCCGTACAACTGAAAGCGTCACCATAATTAAAGGAACTGATACTAGCCGTGTAAACGTTAGAATCTAGCATATTTAACAGGGAGTATTAGTATGGAAACACTTGTAAATAGAGCCTATAAGCCGCTCTTAATTAGCTTTTTTGTATTGGCCTTTTTGTATTCTAATACCAGCGCATACGCTGCGCGGACACAAAATATTGCTGTACCGCAAAACAAATCACGCCTTGTTGAAATACCAGGTAGTGCTAAAAAGATCTCGGTGGGTAACCCTGAAGTGGCGGACATTTTAATTTTACGTTCTAACAAAATTTATGTGCTTGGCAAAAAGCTAGGCACGACCAACGTTATTATTTGGGGAGCAAGTGACCGCTTGATCACAGTACTTGATGTTGAGGTCACCCACGACCTAAACGCGCTCAAAGCTAAACTGTATGAATTTATGCCTCAAGAAAAAATTGCCGTATACACTAGCCAAAATAAATTAGTACTCAGTGGCGATGTTTCAAGTGCTGAAAAAATTGCGATGGCAGAAGAGATAGCCAATACTTTCGCTGGTAAAAACTCTGGGATTATAAACCTAATGAATGTTGGTGGTTCTCACCAAATCATGCTTGAAGTCACCGTTGCGGAAGTACAGCGTACATTAGTGCGAGAATTTGATTCCAACTTCGTTTTTGCTCGAAATAATAGTAACTGGACGTGGGGGGGCGTCAATGGTGGGGCAAGTATTCCTGTTGTTCCGCCAACAACCGATGCTGGCTCAATTATTACTGAAATTATTGCTGACCCACTCAGTATTGAAGACAACGGCCTATTTGCTAGTTATTTAAGTGGGAGCACTCTTTTTTCAGCCGCTTTAAGCATTGCAAAAACCAACGGGCTGGCAAAAGTATTAGCAGAGCCGACATTAACAGCGTTAAGTGGTGAAAGTGCTGAGTTCCTCTCCGGCGGTGAGTTTCCTATCCCTGTACCCAATGATGACAACGTAACCATTGAGTTTAAAGAGTTCGGTGTAGGTTTACAGTTTGTACCGACCGTATCCTCACCTGATAGCATCAATCTTGCGTTGAATATTGAAGTCAGCGAAATATCTAATCAAAGTGCTGTCACATTAACACCGTCAGGCAGCAACTCGCAGTTCTTCGTTCCGTCGCTAACAAAGCGCAGTGCCAAAACAACGGTTGAATTAGGCAATGGACAAACCATTGGTATTGCCGGACTACTTAACGAAAG
>NZ_JAKJSJ010000079.1:0-25662 GCF_050336715.1 Photobacterium makurazakiensis | reverse complement strand
CTCTATTAATAATAAGAGCATAATAGGATTAATTTTATAACTAGAGTTTTTATATCATTGTTTGTTATTTAAACGACTAACAAATAAAGGAAAGCGATAAAGAACAACTTTATCGGTTGGTTTTAATTTAATTAGATGTGCCACCTGCGTTGAGTTTGAAGTTTTTTTATCCATATCTAGTACAACTCCTACTAGTGTATAATACATGAATTATGTATTTAAAATCCGTTTGATAGATTGGTTTTATCTTTAAGGTAGTTTATAAAACGTTATAAATTTAAGGGCGTAATTTTACTTTTTGTCTGCAGTTACTACAGCGATAGATCGACGAGTAAAAGATTTTACTCAAGCCACGACGCTTTATTCGTTGGTAGTTTTTTTCTTTACAGCAATTCATATGAGCTTCCTTTCTATCTCACCGTGTCGTATGGCGCATATTATGCGTGGATATAAATGCAAAAAGTGTGATCTCTCTCCATGTTTTCATTGTTCATTCTGTTGCATGCAAAAGGGTGCTGATGGGTAAATACTGCAATGTAGTATTAATTAGGCAGTAATGGTGGATTTGATGCTGATATGTACTAATTACAGTACATGCCTCTGTTGTTTTAAATTATTTTGTTACATATGAGATTGATGGAAAACTTAATATTTAATTATTACTAATAGTATTTAGAAGCTATTACTTGTAACTGGTGACGTTATTTCGTTGCTATAAATGCCTATTTTGGTAAATATAAAAAATATTTACCAAATGGGCCAATCTGCAGCATCCACAGAATCTAAACCACCATCATGTTTATCGCCTTTCCATTTTTTAATAAAAATACCATTCGGATCATATAGCGAAGATTGCTGTTCAATATCATAATGAGGTGGTGATTGGGCGTTAGTGCTCACACCTGCAAAATATTGCCAGCCCCCCCAGTTTATCGCAATGTCATAATCAATTAGGTGTTCTTCGAAGTAGCTCGCGCCATAACGCCAATCGAGGCTCAATTCATTGGTGAGGCAGCTAGCTACAATTTCACGCCCGCAATTAGGCATATAACCAGTATGTTTCAGTTGGTTCATTAATGCATTTACCAATGGGTAGGGGGTATTGCCCTCACACCAACGCTTAAAACGTTCAGGGTAGAATGCAGTGTGGGGGGCACTTTCGTTGATTCCCTTAAACTGGAAGAGTTGGCAGCCATATTTATGCGCATACCACTGGAAATATTCTCGCCAGAGTAGATCGTGTTTAATCCAATCGGAGGAACTTGTCGGCTCTGTAGCTTGCTGTTGATACTGTTCTAGCGCTTGTATAATTTGTTTTGCAGACAAACAGCCAAGTGCTAGCCAGGGGGAGCACTTTACTGAACTTTCCCAGGAATCAAGTGCGTTACGTGTCTCTTTATAAAAGCTTGGTTTCTGCGTTAAGAAAAAGGCTTGGAGTTGTTTTAGTCCAGCAGTTTCGCCACCTTGGAAAGCCGATTGATTTATTGTATTGAGCATTGGCGAAATTACATCATATGCCCTAAATGAAGGGGGAGGAGGCGGTAGTTTTTGAACTTTATCAAGCGCTGACTCAATTGGTTGGTTTTCGATAAGACGACGAAAGGTTGAAAAAGAGGCTGGTAAAGAATCAAGCGTAAAAGGGAGTTCTGTTTGATCAAAAAGGGTGTGAGTTGAGGCCTGTTTAAAGCTGATATACGGGTAGCGACCTTTCAAGGTGAGCCAATTACGCTGCTCGTACGTACCGACATGTTCACTTGAGTAAATTGAAGAAATATTATAGCGAGTTATCAGCTCTGGTAAGATATTTAAAGGGTGCTCTAAGAGAACCAATAATTGTTGATTATGCTGTTCAAGTTTATGTGATAAATCATCAAGTGATTGAAGTAGAAATTGAAACCGGTGCTTGCCATATTGTGAAATCGAATAAGGGTAATTATTAACGCGACCGTTGGGCATACAAAATACACAAATTAATCGATCAACTTCAGCTGCTGCCAGAGACAAGGCAGGGTTATCATTAAGCCGAAGATCATTTTGAAAAAGGAACAACCCTGTCGCCATTTGAACTTCCTAGAAAAAACGAATGTCTTAACTATAGGAAATAAATGAGGACAAGGTTGTAGCATTAAGCTTTTTATTGCTCTTCTTGTTCGGAGGCTATCACTTTCACAACCTTTGCTGGGGAACCCGCGACCAGACAATCAGGTGGCACATCTTTGGTTACCGTAGAATTTGCGGCAATAACAGAACGGGCACCGACAGTCACACCTTGGCAAATAACCACTTGTCCGCCAATCCATACATCGTCTTCAATCACGATAGGTTTACTGTAGGTTTCCCATCGGCGGCGGCTAAGGTGATCGAGCGAATGTGAAGCCGTATATAGCTGGGTATTTGGACCAATAAGTACGTTGTTGCCAATGTGAATTTCGGTGTTATCCAACATGGTTACACCCATATTAAGGAATGTATCTTTACCGATATGGATCGTTTTGCCAAATTCACATAAGAATGGCGGAGTGATCCAACTATTTTCGCCAAATGTGCCGAATAGCTCTCGGTAGTGGTCAATAACAGGCTCGCCCATGCTGTTGTTTATTTTGTGCTTGAGTACATCAGCTTTTTTACGGATTTGGCAAATTTCAGGATCTAGCCCATTGAATGGCTGGCCACTGCACATCTTCTCGAATTCAGTCATTGCATGCTCACGGTATTGCGATTAATAGCACTATTGTATTGGTAATAGGCTGAATAGTGGTTGATAAAGAGCAAAATACTGGCAGTGAACTAACTGCCAGTTTGTATAACAAGGGTTGGATTAAAAATGCTGCGAGCGCTTCGCGACTAAAGTGAACTTATAGTCTGATGATTTGAAGTAGTTACGGCTGAACTCGAACACTGTTCCGTCGTTTAGGTAGCCTTTAGTGATCTTCTTGATGATAGGCTGATCCGCTGCGATCCCGAGTTGTTCTACGACTTCTTCAGGAGGTAGAACTGGGATGATTTCCTGTTCACTACGGTCGATCACCATTTTCTTCTGGCCTTCAACATACTCATATTTCGAGCCCTGCATAACTTCATAAGTTAAATCAGGGAACAATGAGAGTGGCATCCAAGTTTCTTCGAGCGTCGCTGGGTTATCGTCGATATACCTGATCCGCTTCACATAGAAGACACGTTCGTTGTCAGCAATTTCCAATGCTTCGGCAATGGTGATTGAAGCTGGTTTGATCTCAAACGCTAAAATGTCACTGCGGGTTTCAACATTCAGGAGGCTCAGTTTTTCATAGAAGCTGGTGTACTGGTACATATCGTAGTTGGCTTTGTTTTCTTTTACATAAGTCCCACTACCTTGAATACTATTTAATACATCCTGCTCGACTAATAACTTCAATGCTTGGCGAACCGTTACTCGGCTGACTGAGAACTCTTCTCGCAGTTGTGCCTCGGTTGGTAAAGCCTCTCCTGATTTGTAATCACCAGTCTTGATTTTTTCCCTTATTGCGTCAGCAATCTGACGATACATCGGAAGGCGTGCCACGTACATCTCCTTCGGTAAGGCATGTTGCCTCACCCTTACTTATCGTTAGTACCCTTTGGCTCATTTGTTGCCGCATTAAATGGTACAAGCATGGCTATATTTTACCTTTAATTCAGCCCTCTTGAAAGTTGTCACATACAAAGTCTAAAATCAGGTAATACAACATTAATACATATATTAATGCTTACGTGATCTTTATCACGGTTAGATTGCGTAAAATACGTATTATATTTGTATTAACGTGGCGTAGGGTACTTGAACATCTATAGATCAACAGCGCAGAGGGTTGCAGTACTTGCCATAAGTCGTTGAAGTCTTGGTAAACGACACCTTAGGGCTGAGAGACTGTCTTTATGCATTAGATGAAAAGCTCGACCTGCAAAGTAAGCTTTATGATACGAGATCTTACCCTGACATTGTTGTTCGTGATTAATAAATAGAAAAACAAGATAGTACACAGAACAACAATACAAAATGGCTAATACAACGACAATACAAATGAATGGTGTGAGACGAATGTTAGTGTACTGATTACCTTGTCGATAACTGCCGCTAGACCTTATATAGCGCCTTGAAATTGAATGTGGTGAGATTTTTCTGGACGAAAGGCCATTGTATGTAATGGCAATCCTGAACGAGAACAGAGTAAATGTCCGTTTAGCCAATTGAATCGGTGTCAGGCAAAACGTTACGAGTTCGATTCTAAGTTCTCACTCTTGTCTTTACGAGGCATACCAACTTTACGTGAATTTATTTCGTGTTTCTGACGAGCATCCGCTCGGCAGGTTTTCACGGTTCGTGTTGATAAAGATAAAATAAAGAGTAAGAAGATTATGTTTAAACTTGGTAATGTTATTCAAAATTATGTGTGGGGTAGCAAAACGGCGATGAATGCTTTATTTGGGATTAACAACCCAGATAATCAACCGCAAGCAGAGCTATGGATGGGCGCACACCCAAATGGTTGTTCCCGCATAGTTAAAAACGAAGAAAGCCAGTTATTATCTGATTATATTGAACAAGCACCAGAGCGAGTTCTCGGACGTTATACTCAAGATAAGTATGGCGATTTACCATTTTTGATGAAAGTACTCTCGGCAGACAAGCCATTATCCATTCAAGTTCACCCTGAAAAAACAAAAGCGATGCAGGGCTTTATTCGAGAAAATGAAGCCGGAATTCCGCTAGATGCACCAGAGCGTAATTATAAAGATCCAAACCATAAGCCAGAGATGGTGTATGCCTTGACCAACTATAAAGCAATGAACGGATTTCGTGTAATTAGCGAAATGGTTGAACTGTTTGAGCAGGCAGACTGTGGTGTCTTAAAGCAGGATGTTGAGGAACTAAAGGCTTATTCAACTCCGATCCAGCTCGGTATTTTTTTCCGCCGTGTCATTTCTTTATCTGGCAACGAGAAAGATTTGGCTATTTCGCAACTGATGGCCGGTATCGAGTCTAAAGGGGTTAGCAATAATGCCCGCGAAGCGTTTGAGTTAATTATTGAGTTTGCAAAAGATTATCCATCCGATGTTGGTTTATTTTCACCGCTAATGCTAAATGTGATTGAACTCGAGGCTGGTGAAGCGATGTATTTAGATGCTGAAACACCTCACGCCTATATTAAAGGTACAGGCATTGAAATCATGGCAAGCTCAGACAATGTGCTGCGTGCGGGCTTAACCCCGAAACATATCGATGTGGAAGAATTGCTGAAAAATACCCGTTTTGAGCCAATTCCTTACTCGTTCTTACGTTTAAAGCCGCAGGTTCAGGGGCACAAACAGCGCTACCTTGTACCTGTTGATGATTTTCGTTTTGAAGTACTGAATTTATCCGCTCAAGCGTACACCGAATATGTACGCAGTGCTGAAATTGTGATGTGCCTTCAAGGTGAGATAAAACTGGAAACCGCTGACACAACCTTGACGCTAAAAACGGGTGAGTCTGCGATGATTCCTGAAAGTTGTGCGAATTACAGTTATACCGGTATTGGTAAAGCGGTACGTGCGTTTAATTGAGTACCGGTACGACTAAATATTTGAATTAACTGAGCGTTTTTACCGAACTCCCCCTTTCGGTATAAGCGATAGAGTGAGTAGTTACTTCTGTTTCATTACAGAAAATAAAAGAGCCTCGTTGAGGCTCTTTTATTTTGGTTTTAAAAATCCAKTAGCTCTTTACCAAGATGATCGACAATTTCGAGTATTCGTATTTGTGACTCTCGGCGGTAAGGTGAAATACCATCAACCTGTTCTTTAAGCCCGATATTTAAATGCGAGGTTTGATCAAGTGTCGAGCCTTTATGGCTTATCGCAACCACTTTTAGCCCTTTACGTTTGGCGTTATGAGCCATGTCGATCACCGCTTGGGTTTCCCCTGATTTGCTCACAAGTAGAACGGTACCTTGCTCTGCGCGCGTAAGCTGGTGGATATCGGTGATCACCAAATGGGGAATATTAGCCAGCGAAAGAAAGCGTGATAGGTAAGTTACGCTAACAATCGACGCCCCACGTGAGTACAAATAAACCACTGGAGAGCTATTCAAGGTATGTGCGATACGACTGATTTGCTGATGCTGTGCATCATTGGATGTGATGTCAGCCGTTTGTTTTTGCAGGTCATCGAATAGCCGGTACCTCAGTTCGGTATAGCTGGCATAGCCCATTTTTTTGCAGACACGGTTGACTGACGTTGTGGTTGTTAATGCCTTGTTTGCTATGGTTTTCGCCGAGATGGTGCCGAGATCACGAGCGTGGCTGATCAGATACTCATAGATCATACGTTCGATGCCTTTAAAGGTGTTCATCGCATACACTTAAATCAGTAATGAATTCGTCATATTAGGCGTGAAATTATTAAATTTTTCCTTGATAACCATCACAAAAGTACCGTCATACGTGAGTTGTACTACGAAACAGTGTAGAGATTAATGGCTGCTTAATATACTGGCCGCAGTTGATAATTATAACGGTGAACAACCATGAGTAAGAAAAAGCTCGTTGCAGTGACCGCTTGTCCTACCGGCATTGCACATACCTTTATGGCGGCGAAGAAAATTCAGAGCTGGGCCGAAAAGCAGGGATATGACGTCAAGGTTGAAACCCAAGGTAGTGATGGGGTTAAGAACAAATTGACTGCCCATGATATTGCCACCGCTGACGGTGTGGTATTGGCGGTTGACGTGCCGATCATGGACATGGAACGCTTCGATAATACCAACCCGCTAAAAATTCGGACTCAAGAGTTGATTAAACGGGTGGATGAGCTGCTGCCAACGGTTTTCTCTCGTGGTAAAGAAAAGTCTGATGCTGTTGAAATGGTTGAAGAAAAACGTTCAGCGTATCAAGTAGCTATCGGCCATATCATGACAGGTATCAGCTACATGCTGCCAGTGGTTGTCCTTGGCGGTTTATTAATGGCAGTGGCCAAAATTACCGGTGAGTTCATCGATATTTCCGGTACGCCAATGGAAACCCTCGACAGACTTGGTTTCATGACAATCAAGTTCATGTATCCGATCTTCGCTGCATACTTGGCGTACTCGATAGCAGGTAAACCCGCACTGATCCCAGCCTTTATTGGTGGCATCATGAGTGATGAAGTGTATAAACGCTTTTTCGATCTTGAAGGGTGGGCACCGTCTGGTTTCTTTGGCGCGATTGCGATTGGTTTCCTTGTCGGTTATCTAGTCCGTTATCTTAACGACACAATTAAAGTGAAGACGGAGTTAACAACGCTCAAAACCATGTTATTGGTGCCTGCGGTCACGGGTGTGGTCATGGTACTGACCATGGAATATGCCATTAACCCGTTCTTTGGTGCGTTGAACATTGCAATGATTGAGCTGTTCACTCAAGCAGGTGACGCTGGTCGTGGTGTGTATTCAATGGTTATTGCTGCTGGTACGGCCTTTGACTTGGGTGGTCCAATTAACAAAGCGGCAGGTTCGGTTGCCCTTGGCCTGAATGGTATGGGTGAAGGGTTCGATTTGGTAGCCCGTGAACTGGGTATTGTTATCCCGCCAATCGGTGTCGGCTTGGCTGCACTCCTTGATGGTAAATTCCGCAAACCTGTGTTTTCAAGCGAAGAGCGCACAGTAGGTAAAACATCTTTAATGCTTGGTTTGATTGGTATTTCCGAAGGTGCTATTCCGTTCATCCTTAAGAATCCGAAGATGATCCCTATTATGATCCTCGGGTCAATCATCGGCACCCAATTAGCTGTAGTACTGGACGTTTGGCAGAGTCTACCTCTTCCGGCTGTATGGGGTTGGTTCCTATCATCAGATCCAGTGAGCTACACCATCTCGGTTATCGCGGGTTCGGCATTTATTGCTGTCGCACTGCTGGTATGTACTAAACCAGTCAAACAACCAGTTAACGCTTAATTCCACTCGGGCGGCGCCTGCCGCCCTCCCAATGAAATAAAGATTGAGAGCTTCCCCATGGCTAAAGTTCATGTTATTCCCCACACCCACTGGGATCGCGAGTGGTACTTCACTCAACAAGACAGTGATGTCTTAGCAACCTACAACTTCACGAAGGTGATTGAGACACTGGAAAATCAGTCGAGCTACAGTTGCTACCATCTCGATGGCCAATCATCCATTGTTGAAGATTACTTAAAAGTGCTTCCGCACATGCGTGAACGCTTGGCTAAGTTGGTTACCGATAAAAAATTGTATATTGGCCCTTGGTACACCCAAACCGATACTTACAACGTAGCTGGTGAGTCGATCATCCGTAACTTGAAATACGGCATGCACATTGCCGAAGAGTTAGGCTACAGCATGAAGGTGGGTTACCTGCCGGATACTTTCGGTCATAACGCGCAAATGCCGACCCTGTTTAAGGGTATGGGTATCGACAATATCGTGTTTTGGCGTGGGATTGACTATGACGATCAAGTCGAGAAATCCCACTTCTTCTGGCAGTCTGCCGGTGGTGATCAGATCTACGCTTACAATCTAGTTCACGGCTATGGTGCTGCGAAGAATATTGTGCCGGAGCCTGAACATCTGGATAAGAAAATCTTCCCGATGATCGAGAAAATTAAATCGTTATCTGGGTTAGATGAAGTGCTTATCCCATCGGGTGGTGATCAGGTTAATATCGATCCTAATCTACCTGCGACACTTGCTGCTGCGACGGAGCGTTCGCCACAGGGCGATGTTTATGCGATTTCGTCGATGGAAAGCTTTGTTGACTTCCTGCGCGCTAACAGTGCTGACTTCGAGACTTATCGTGGTGAATTTAAGGCACCGCGCTATACCCGTATTCACAAAACCATTGGCTCGGTTCGCTATGACATCAAGAAACTGAATTTCGAAATCGAGCAGTTCCTGATGAAAAAGTTGGAGGTGGTGATTGCGATTGCCAAGGCACAAGGTATGACTGTACATACCGAGCTGGTGGATATTGCTTGGAAGAAAATGTTGGAATGCCATGCCCACGATAGCATGGGGGGCTGTAACAGCGATGCCACCAACGCCGATATTATGCATCGTCTTAAACAGGCTGAAGAAATTTGCCACGGCTTGTATAACCTAGTGGTGAAAGAGATCGCCACCAATACCTGTGATGATAACGAGGTAATGATCTTCAATGGTCAGATTAAGCCATACAGTGGCTTGGTTAACGTTGTGGCATTCTCTAAATACGAGCGAGTGGCGTTATCGGACGGTCAAACCGTGTTGAAATCTGAGGTGATCCAACGTGAAACCTTAGATGGCGGTAAGGTGATTGAAGTGACTAAAGATGGTGAGAAAGAAGTTGCTGTTCCACCATACTACCGTTTTGAGCTGAATGTCGAAGTCGAACCATTACCAGCGATGGGCTATCAAGTATTCCAGTTGCAGGAATGCAATGCGGCTTCGCAAATGTCTGCAGGCGAGCAGAGCACAATTGAAAACTCGATGCTGACGTTGAACTTGGTTGAAGGTCAGCTTCAATTGGAAGATAAGCATTCTGGCCGAGTCATTTCTCAATTATTGTCATTTGAAGAACAAGCCGACGATGGTGATTCTTACGACTTCTCGCCATTGGAAGGGGATACGCCAATCTTGAGTGGTGAGCTGAGTTGGCTAACCACAGAAGTTGGTGAACTTCAGCAATCGATGACAGTTCGCGCGGTATTGGCCGTCCCTGCTGATCTGCAAGCCCGTGCTGAGTGCGAGCAAAATGCCGAGGCAAGTTTCGATATCACACTGACATTGCTATCGGGTAACCGACAATTACAGGTAGAGATAGAAACTGTTAACCAAGTTGCTGATCACCGTGTACGTGTGTTGATCAACTCTGATCTACAAACCGACCAGTCAATCAGTACTCAACCATTCGCCCTAATGACTCGCCCAGTTGCACCAAGCATTGAAGGTTGGCGCGAGACATACCGCGAGTGCCCTATTGATATTGAAACGACTGATGGTGCGGTTGCCATTGCCGAGCAGGATAAGGCCCACTCTCATGCTAAGGCAATGGTAATTAATGGTCGAGGCCTGAAAGAGTTTCAGATCCTAAAGGGTGAACATAGCGATAAAATTGCCCTGACTTTGTTCAAAGCCACAGGCCGCTTGGGTAAAGACGATCTGTTATGGCGTCCGGGGCGCGCTTCTGGCATCAACAACACCGTGGTGTACACACCAGATGCACAGCTACAGCAGTCGATGGTATTTAGCTTTTCGTTGGCACTGACCACTGATGCTGATCATGCCACGGTACGCAAATTAGAACGTGAATACCTAGATACGCCATTCAGTTACCAGAAACAGAGTCTGAACAGTTTTGAAAACCGTTTAGAGCGCTTTCAAGTATGTTTCGAGCAGCGTGATAGTAAGAAGCATTACAGCTTATTTGATATCGACCAAGCATTAGAGTTATCGAGTATTGGTCATTCTTTTTATAAAGAGAATGCGGTGATTGTTCGTGTGTTTAATGCGACTGAGTGTGAGCAACAGCTTGATATTACGCCGTTCGCACACTTTGCTGCAGTCGAGCGAGTGAATTATCGCGAGCAAGTGCAAGACGGTGACTGGGCGGTACAGCCAAATAACACTATCGATCTTCGTTTGACGTTCAAAATTTAAGTTGGTCTGGAAAATAAGCATGATGAACGAAAAAATTTATCAAAAAGTTGCGCTTCTATATGGTGATGAACAAGCACAATTGATCACTGAAGATATTTTAGCGCTGATCGAAAAGTGGCGTGGTAAAGCACCGCAATACCCTCAGTGGGTAGACGAGAGCAGTACCTACCTGATCACTTACGGTGATAGCTTTCAGCAGG
Organism: Photobacterium makurazakiensis; assembly: GCF_050336715.1. NCBI lineage: Bacteria > Pseudomonadati > Pseudomonadota > Gammaproteobacteria > Vibrionales > Vibrionaceae > Photobacterium > Photobacterium makurazakiensis. The sequence continues at coordinate 14,834 of NZ_JAKJSJ010000079.1, read as the reverse complement.
AAGGTGAAGTTACACTGAAAACCATGAAGCACTTTGCCGATAAATACCTGAAAGGGGCGATCAGCAATATTCATATTCTACCGATGTTCCCTTATACGTCGGATGATGGTTTCAGTGTGGTGGATTACCGTAAAGTTGACCCTAACCTAGGGGAGTGGGGGGAACTAAACGACCTTGCTGATAATTTCAATTTGATGTACGACTGCGTGATCAATCATATCTCGAAGAGCAGTGACTGGTTCCAGCGTTTTCTTGCGGGTGATGAAGCATATCAGGACTATTTTGTTGAGTCAGATCCAACAGTAGACTATTCAAGTGTCACTCGTCCGCGTGCGTTACCACTGCTTACACCATTTACCAAGGCGTCAGGAGATGTTTCCCATGTTTGGACTACGTTCTCTGACGACCAAATTGATATCAACTTCAAGAGCCCACAAGTACTGCTTGAGAGCATTGATATCCTATTGATGTACGCTGCCAATGGCGGACGTTCAATTCGCTTGGATGCTATCGGTTTTATCTGGAAGGTACTCAATACTAATTGTATTCACTTACCTGAAGCTCATGAAATCATTAAGTTGTGGCGTATTATTCTTGATGATGTCATGCCGGGCACGTTAGTGATCACCGAAACCAATGTGCCGCATAAAGAGAATATCTCATATTTCGGCAATGGCGATGAAGCACATATGGTGTATCAGTTCCCATTACCGCCACTGACATTACACGCATTTCTGAGTGAAAACAGCAGTGTGTTAACCAAGTGGGCGAAAGGGCTAACGGAAGAAGCGATGGCTTCATTGGCTGCTGGGCGCAAGACAACCTATTTTAATTTCTTGGCGAGTCATGACGGTATTGGCGTACGTCCGACAGAAGGCATTTTGACTGACGAAGATCGCATGATGATGTGCCAGCATGTCGAACGTAAGGGGGGGCGAGTTAATTTCAAGAACAATGGTGACGGTACGCAATCACCTTATGAGCTGAATATTAACTACCTCAGCGCCATTACTGAGCCAGAGGATGCCTCCGCGCTTAAAGCGCAGAAGTTCTTAGCAGCGCAGTCTATCTTGTTGTCGTTTATTGGTGTGCCGGCAATTTACTATCACAGCTTCCTTGGTAGTGAAAATGATATTGCGGGCATGGAATCGTCAGGGATCAACCGTCGTATTAACCGTGAAAAATTTGATATTGATACCCTTGAAACTGAATTAGCGTTAGAAGGTAGCCTTCGTCAACAAGTGTACGGTGAGATGATTCGCTTGCTTACGCTGCGTCAGCAACAGAAAGCGTTCTCACCAACATCGCCCCAACACGTTTTAGATCTTGGCGATGGCTTATTTGGGCTGGTACGTGGTGAAGGATCAGATGCGGTATGTTTGGCTGTAAACTTGTCATCACAACCACAAGCGACGAATTCACTATCGGGCTTTGATTTAGTTTCTCAGCAACCGCTGGAAGCTGGCTTTATGCTGCAACCTTATCAATTTGTTTGGCTGACACAGCAATAGGAAAGAACTATGAAACTTGCACAACTGACTTCAGAAAACCTTATTTTGCTTGATGCTGTGTTCGATGATCGCCTAGCAGCCATCAATGCTTTGACAGACAAGTTGGAGCTGACAGGCAAGCTCACCGACAAGCAACGCTTCCTCGATGCTGTACTGAAACGAGAAGAAGAGGGGCCAACGGCGCTGGGTGAATATCTGGCGGTACCTCACGGCAAATCCGATGCTGTGATTGAGCCGGTATTTGCCTGTGCTTTCGTCAAAGGTGAGCTTATGTGGCAGGGGCTTGATGGTGATGAGCCCGTTAATATGATTTTTCTATTGGCTATCCCGCCAGCACAAGCGGGGTCGACTCACATGGAAGTGCTGACTACCCTGACATCTTCACTAGTTGATGACGATTTCCGTGAGCAGCTGTTACAAGCAAAGAGCCCGGCAGAAGTCATGAGAATGTTTGGCGCTGAAGAGTCAGAATTAGCCGATTCAAAGCAAGCTACGCAGCAAGAGCAAGTTAGTAACGAAGACGACAAAGATATAAGCAGAATGGCTTATCCAATGATGCTTGGTGCTGGGGTGCTGATTTCTACATTTTTATTCTTGTTGCTCTAGGCGGATTCAGAGCAGAAATATTGCTGAACTACCGTTAAGGTAGAAATGTAGAAATGAGGGTGTGGGCAATAGCTTCACACCCTCATTTTTGTATTCGGGGAATGTTTAGGCCTGATTAGGCACAAATTTAGCTAATAAAATAGTCGAAATATATATTTTATATTTTATGTTTCATCCGGCATGGCAGGTGGTTACTGTTGAGGCAAAGTCGTTGAGAAACAAGCAGATTGCTCAAATGAGTGACATTATATTTAATGGAGGCTCATTCCTTTTAGTTTTGGGTTACGCCACAGATCAATTCTTTAGATGCACTCTAGTTAGTGTTTTGTCTGTTTGAGCAAAAGAATTTACGATTAGCTCTTTAAGAATAAGAGTATCAACAGGTATGCTGACATGCCATGAGATGCTTAAAGCTCCCCAGCCGAGACAAACAGTTTGCAACCAATAGCCGTTTCCTTGCCAGTGCTGTTTATACTTTATATTATCTAAACTTTCTGCACAGTTTATTGTATTTAATCTATTGTTAATACCGCATCCATCAGCTTTGAGCAAAGACTCTTTGGCGGTCCATATCTTATAGAAGCTTTTATTTATATTAGGTTCCTTTGATAAATAATGCTGCTCTTCAGGGTGCAATACCATATCTGCAAGCTCCCAAACATTGTCAACTTTTTCATAGCATTCAATATCGACGCCTATGTTGAGTTGACTTTCCCCCAAGAGCACGGCAATGGCAACTGCACCATGACTATGGCTCAAATTAAATGATAATGGCTCTTTTACAAATGGTTTACCATTTGAATTTGAAAAAAACGCCCATTTGTTTTTTTCTTGTTTAGGGTAAATATTACTTAGAACATGTCGTTTAAAATTATGGGCAAAAGAGTATTCCACCTGTTCTTTTTCAAACTGAAATCGATTAAGACGCTCACATTCATAGGCATTTAAGCAGTGATCTATTTCATAGGGGTGCTTTGTGCATACAATATGTAAATCCACAGAGAGAATTTCCTTCTAACGATAAGGTGCTTTTAAGTCACGGCCGTGTGACACATGGATCGCAATGGCAAAACCAACACGGACATTAACCCATAGTTGGCTTCTTTGTGATTGATTTTATCTGGTTGTAAACTTGAACACTGAACCAGATTTAATTCCTAGGTGTATATTGTGGGCTAGGGTTAAGTTGGTTTATGGTATCTCTTATTGAGATTAGAGTTTAAATCCAAAGTGTTTAATTGCTGTTTTAACAACATCATCAAAGTTTGAAACTATCCATTTTGGGGAAGCGGTGCGAAGCTCATGCTCTGAGTGAATACCATAGTTAACTGCAATGGCATCGCTGCCAAGGTTGTTGGCCATAAGAATATCGTGGGTTGTGTCTCCAACCATCAGCGCATCAGCAGGTGTCGCACCGTAGTAGTTTAGAATTTTCTCCCCTGACTCTGGAGCCGGCTTTTTAGCCGTGACTTCATCTGCACATACGACAATATCGAAAAACTTTGCGATACCAGCAGCCTCAAGCAAAGCGTTAGCACTGTTGGCAAATTTGTTGGTTGTGACTGACAGGGAATAGTTCTGCTGTTTTAGCATTGTTAAGCCTGAGATAACGCCAGGGAACAGGAGGCTTTCTGCTTTTGGAAGTAACGTTATTTTAAATTGTTGCTGATACTCTTGGCATAGCTCTGTAACGGCGCTTGAATTTTTCGGTTGTCCGGCGAGGGTTGAAAAGGCAACTTCTAATGGCATGCCAATTGTTGCTTTAATATCCGTAGGGTTTGGTAGGTGCGGATAATTGAGTGATGAAAATGCCGCATTGAATGCTTCAACAATCGCACGCTCAGTGTCAAATAAAGTACCGTCTAAATCAAACATAATGACCGACTTTAATGTATTCATGACTCTTCCTTTAAATGAATAATATATAGGATAAAATTTTGCTTTATAGTTGCGTTTATTAAATTAGTAGTTAGGTGCTTTTATCAAAAATTTTGACTTTGTGTCTATTTCAGGTAGATATACTTCTTGTTGCCAGTTGTCTGGCTGCACAGCCTCAAGAGAAATGGAAATAGCACCCTCATCACATCCAAGAGTCTCTGTTATGACTTGATTAATCTTGTTTACAAGTATTTCTTTCTGTTTTTCAGAAACGGAAACTGGAAAATGTTTGATTGATACGTGTGGCATAGTAATTCCTTTGTTGATGGCAATATTAAATGTTATTGGGAGCTTTAGTTAAGAATTATTCCCTGCAAAGTATTTTTTATTATATGGCGTTACTTTGAATAGGTTCCAAAGTAACGGTCACCAAAGTCACCAATCCCTGGTGTCATGTAAGCATGTTCATTCATTCCTTTTTCAATAGAAGAAGTTACGATTTTCAATTTCGGGAACTGAGTGATTACACGATCTAACCCTTCTGGTGAAGCAAGGAAATTCACAACAATTATTTGCTGCTCAGAAACGTTACGCTCGAGTAAAGTTTCGATTGCTTTTATCAATGAGCCTCCGGTAGCTAACATTGGCTCAAACAGGAAAACTGAGCGTTTCGCGATATCTGCTGGAAAATGTGAATAATAATAGCTTGGGAGTTTCGACACTTTATCGCGCTGGATTAGAATTTTACCTACTGGGCTTCCAGGAAACATATTATTGTATTCAGGCTCCATGCTTTCACCGGCTCTGATGACAGAAACCCCACATATACCTGTTTGCAAATCATACCCTTTATAAATATCTCCGATAGGGGTTTCAACCTCCTTATCATTGAATTGTATAAACTCAGATGCGTGGATAAGCAATTGACGAATTACCTGGTCACTGTAGGTTTTGAATGTTTGCTGAGAAGCATTTTTTTCCCGGATCTTTGTATGCAGGTATGAAAGATATGCTGTTTTAGGCAGAACAACAACATTTTGAAATTCATTCATGGATAATTTCCTTTTTGTCGATTGAATATGCGTTAAATATTGAATTCATCAATGAAGATATACAGGTTTAACGTCACAAAATATCTCCCTAGAGAGATATTTTGTAGGAAGGTACTATTCTTTAAGCTTTCTTTCAAGTATCTTTTTGGAAAAGTAAATTTTCAGGAGGCAAAATGAAACAAGACCACGTTGATCGATTGATTAAGCAATGGCAGCGCCAATGTCCAGATATTGATTGTTCCCCTATGGGAGTTATTGGGCGATTAAGTAGGGTAAATCGCTTTATAAGCCTGCAACGGCAAACGATTTTTGAGTCACATGGTTTGAATTCAACTGAATTTGATATTTTGGTGGTGTTAAGGTTTAGCAACCATAGCCTTACCCCGACTGAAATGTACCAAACGCTATTTGTCTCTTCAGGGGTGATGAGTACTCGCATTGAACGTTTAGTCAAAAGGGGCTGGATTGAGCGTGTCGCAAGCCAAAGGGATCGTCGAAGCTGCAAAGTGAAGATCACTTCAGAGGGCTTAGTTCTGATAGATCAAATGGTAGAACAATGTTTAGCCGCTGAGAAGCTCTTATTGGAGCCATTCACAGAAGAAGAGCAAGATAAAATCAATACAATTCTCCGGCATTGGCTTTTTGTTAATGAACCATCATTTTAATTACTTACCATAGCGACGATAGCATGAGTAGCCTACATGTCCCTGTCCACATCCTAGCTTAAAACTATCAAGAAAAAGCTTCAATATTTGTGTTTTAAGGAGGTGTATGTTTCTTTTGTTTATGTATCTTTCCAAAAAGATACTTGACAAAATATCATATGCAAGTAGTTTATATGAGAACTATTTTGCATGTGAGTAAATGGAAATTTAACAAATGATTAATGTAGCTTTTGAGCCGTCTGAATTTGGGCTAGAGGGGGAGTGTGGTAATGCAACTTTACTTGATTTGTTTTGTGAACAAGTAAGGCAGAGCCCAGATAAAGTTGCGGTAACGGACTGCAATGGATCGCTTAGCTATTTAGACTTTTATCTGAAGGTTATGAAAACAGGTCAGTATCTGGCAGATATACAAGCCTCAAATGAGAACTGTATCGGCCTTTACTGTGAACCTTCTATCGATTTGGTATGTGGTGCATGGGGGGTTTTAGCATCAGGCAATGCTTATCTTCCTTTGGCGCCTGATTATCCAAGTGAACGTATTCGATACATGATTCAAGACTCAAAAGTTCGTGTAATTTATACTCAGGAGCACCTGAAAGCTCAGCTAGAAGCTCTGGTACCTGAGCATGTGAGTGTTATCGCATGTAAAGATATACCTAATTCATTTTCTGATAGAACCACTGGTTTAGTTAACACTGTCCATTCCAAGATCACACCCGAGCATCTTGCGTATGTTATTTATACATCCGGTAGCACTGGAAAACCAAAAGGTGTAATGATCCAACACCAGAATATTGTTCATCAAATGGCGTTTCTGAAGCAACGTTTTTCGTTTGGCGAGCATACGCGGATCCTGCAGAAAACCCCAATGAGTTTTGATGCGGCTCAATGGGAAATCCTTGCCCCTGTTTTTGGTGGCCACTTATTCGTTGGGCCGGTGGGGTGCTACCGGGATCCCGATGTAATGGTTGAGGCTTTGCTGAACTATGACATATCGGTATTGCAATGTGTTCCTACTTTACTGCAAGCATTAGTTGACCACCCATCATTTATTGACTGCAAGAGATTAAAACAAGTTTTTAGTGGGGGAGAAACGTTAACCCGACAGCTATCAGCAGAGTTTTACGGAGTGCTACCAGAGTCAGAGCTGATTAACCTGTACGGTCCTACAGAGTGCACGATTAACTCATCGTATTTCAGAGTCTGTTCAAAAGAGCTAGATAACTACCCAAGTGCTATTTCTATCGGTAAGCCTGTTGCCCAGACTCAATACCATATTCTTCGTAATGATGGTCAACCAGCTTTAGTTGGTGAAATTGGTGAGCTTTATATTTCAGGACCTCAAGTAGCAAAAGGATACTTACACCGATCAGACTTAACAAAAGATAAATTTGTCCCAAACCATATTTCAGGTGATCCTGAGCATGTAAGACTATACCGTACCGGGGATTTGGCGAGATGTGATGGAGAAGGCAATGTACATTTTGCTGGGCGTGCCGATAACCAGGTTAAATTACGTGGGTATCGCGTTGAGTTAGATGAAATTCGTCATGCAATTGAAAAACACTCCTGGATAAAAAATGCGGCGATGGTGATTAGTAATGACGCCCGAACAGGTAGTCAGAATTTGATTTCATGTGTCGAGCTTGACAACACAAAAGCTGCCTTAATGGATCAGGGAAATCATGGGTCACATCACCAATCCAAAGCCAATAAACATCAGGTAAAGGCGCAGTTATCAAACGCTGGATGCCGCCAACCTGAAGAGTGTACGGGCAAGTTAAGGATCGAGTTGAGAGGAAAAGAGCCAACTGAAAGCCAAAAAGAAAAAGCATTTGGAAGAAAAACGTATCGCTTTTTTGAACGACAGCAGCCGGTGACAAAAGAAGAGTTACGCAAGCTTTTAACACTTGAACAGCATACCCCCTTATCTTCTGATATTGCCCAGCTTACAGAGTTACAGTTTGGTGAGCTACTACGCCATTTTGGACAATACATCAGTGATGAGCGCCTGCTTCCTAAATATGCATATGCTTCGCCTGGGGCATTATATGCCGCGCAGATGTATTTTGAATTGAACGGCTTATTTGGTTGGCCTGCTGGGATTTATTATTATCACCCAGTAGAACATAGCCTAATACACATCACACCATTAGCTCAAAGTGAAACGCCTATTTTAAAGCTGCACTTCATTGGTAAGCGTGACGCCATCGAGCCGGTTTATAAAAACAATATATTAGAAGTTCTGGAGATGGAAACAGGCCATATTCTTGGTTTATTTGACGAACTTCTACCTAATTTAGGACTGTCCATTGGCCGCCATCATCTGAGTGAACAGTTACCGAGTTGGTACGATGGAAAACAGCATGATTACAATCTAGGCACATTTGACATTTGCTCTAGTGATTCTGTGCCAGAGATTGAACTGCCTGAGCTTTATGTCCAAGTCTATAGTAACCGGGTGCTCGGCATGGCTGAAGGACTTTACAGGTTTGTGGATCAAGGCTTTGAATATCTAAGCAAACAATTGGTTATGAAGCGAGATGTTATTGCAATTAATCAGGAGGTGTACGATAGGGCAAGCTTTGGTATCTCGATTGTTGAAAACTCCCGGGAGCCAGCTATTCACTACATCAGTTTAGGCAGGACCCTTCATAAGATTCAAAGTAACCCTCTTTTTCTGGGTATGATGTCCTCAGGATACAGCTCTAAAACAGGTAATGACTTACCTTCTGCAGTCAGGATGCGACAAATTTTAAATGCCCAAGGACTGGAGCTGAAAGCGTTCTATTTCTGTATTGGTGGCGGGATCAGCGAAGAACAGTATTTTAGCACTGGAATGAAAGAAGACACTGTTCATATGCGTGGCCCGACAGAGATTATTAAAGATGATCTAATGAGTCAGCTACCACAATACATGATTCCTAATAAAGTTGTCATTGTCGATAAATTACCACAAACAGCAAACGGTAAGGTGGATTATCAAGCTCTGAAGCTTCTTGATGTAGTTGCTAATTGCGGCTCTGAGAAAAAGTTTGTGCCATTGGAAACAGACACCGAAAAACAACTGGGAGTAATTTGGTGCCGTATTATGAAATGGGATACAGCTTCTGCCGAAGATGATTTTTTCGAATGTGGTGGTAATTCATTGACGGCAGTAGCAATGATTAACCGAATCAATCAGACTTTTGAGATAAAAGTACCACTTCAAGTTCTATTTAAATCACCAACAATCAAACAGCTTGCTAAGTGGATAGATAGTCAGGATGAGCAAGCCCAACCGGTTTCTCGTTTGATCGAGATGAATAATTCGCAACTAAGACCGGTATTTTGCTGGCCTGGTCTTGGTGGCTATCCTATGAATCTTAAGCTCCTTGCCAATCAGGTTGTACCGGGACGTCAGTTCTTTGGTGTGCAGGCTCTGGGTATTAACGAGGGAGAGGTGCCGTTACCAAATGTGCAGGAAATGGCAAAATCAGATATCGAGCTAATTAAAGCAGCACAACCAGAAGGGCCGTACACTCTTTGGGGGTATTCGTTTGGTGCTCGGGTTGCTTTTGAAACGGCCTACCAGCTAGAACAAATGGGGGACACGGTAGAAGCCTTGAATTTAATTGCACCTGGATCGCCGCAGACACACTGCGATCTAGAACAATTGAACCAAGATGAAGCATCATTCTCTAACCCGATATTCGTCACCATTCTTTTTTCAGTGTTTGCGCATACTATTGATGGTGCATTGTTGAAAAGCTGTTTGACTCAGTGCAATGACGAAAGCAGCTTTGTCAAATTTATGTGTCAGCGATTCCCGATGTTACAAGAAGACTTAATTAGGCGTATTACTCGAATTGTTCAGGTTTCTTACAACTTTAGCTATACCTTTGAAGAGTTAGTTGGTCGTAAAGTTAATGCACCAGTAACCATTTTTAAAGCGCAGCAAGATAATTACTCCTTTATTGAAAATGCGTCTGCATTCTCAAAAGCACCGCCAAAGCTAGTTAACCTTGAGGCTGACCACTATCAGGTTCTGAAAGGCCAAGGCGTTGCAGAGCTAGAAGTACATATTAACGAGTAATAACCACGAAAATTAGCCCTTTGCTTTTAAATAAAGCGAAAAGGCATTTAAGGAATTGAAATGATGATTCAGCAAAATATCCCTTTAAAGTTTACTGATGAAGTTAAGCAAGCTCTAGAAGAAGGCAGAGCTGTTGTTGCGCTAGAATCGAATGTGATCACGCATGGGCTAGATTATCCCGATAATGTAAAAACAGCTCTGGCAGTTGAAGACGCTGTTAGAAAGAGCGGGGCAGTCCCCGCAACAATTGGTATCGATCGCGGTACTATTTTGATTGGCATGAATAGGGAGCAGATAGAATGTTTTGCTTCGGCTTCTAATGTACCAAAAGTTTCTAGTCGTGATTTACCGATGATCTTGGCTAGTGGAAAAATGGGGGCAACAACAGTGGCATCTTCCCTGATTGCTGCTGAATTGGCTGGGATTTCATTTTTTTGCTCAGCAGGCATTGGTGGCGTACACAGGGGGGCTCAGGAAACAATGGATATCTCTGCGGATTTAATTCAGTTTACTCGCTCAAAAGTGGCTGTGGTATGTGCTGGGGCGAAAAATATTCTTGATATCGGTTTGACACTTGAATATTTAGAAACTCAGAGTGTCCCACTGGTGTCGTATCAGTCTGATGATTTCCCCGCATTTTATTGTCGTTCAAGTGGTTATAAGAGCCCAATGCGAATAGATGATGAGAATACTATTGCAAGATCGATTGAAATGAATTGGGCATTGGCTGGTGGGAAAGGTTTTGTTATTACCACTCCAACAAAAGAGGACGATGCAATTGATAGTCAGGAAATCGAATCGGTGGTCCAGAAGGCCGTCAAGCAGGCCAAAGAGGAAAAAGTCACAGGGAATGCGATAACAAAACACATCATGAAAGCGATAGAGAAAGCAACTTTCGGACGTTCAGCAATCGCGAACATGGCAGTGCTCATCAATACAGCTGAAGTGGCTGGTCGATTAGCTGTAGCACATCAACAGTATAAAGCCTAATAGTACACGTGCAGGGTGGATTGCGAGGGCTTACCCGCTCTGCACGTTTAAGGCTGGTATATTCCTAGATTGTATTAAAGTAGATACAAATAATAAAAAGATTGGCTACCAAAGGTGATGGTTGCCACTGATTTTGTTTCAAAACATTTCTATTTTAATGGTTGGTAAGATTAAATAATTAGCATTAAAACTTTTATTCAAGTATCTTCCTAGAAAGAAACTAACAAGAAGGGTGAATTCTGTTGAAATACGATCATGTTGATAAGCTATTGGCACAATGGAAGGAGTGCCGCCCAGATCTTGACTGTTCACCAATGGGGGTAGTTGGCAGATTAAGTAGATCAAGTAGGATCATTGATAAACGCTTGCTAAAGGCATTTAAGAAACATGACCTTAGCGCAATTGAGTTCGATATCCTTGCAACATTACGCCGTTGTCAGGAAGCACTTACACCAACCGAACTATATCAAACACTTATGTTGTCATCTGGTGCAATGAGCACACGGCTTGATGCATTGGTGAAGCGGGGCCTGATTGCGAGGATTGCAAGTGAACAAGATAGACGTAGTTGCAGTGTGGCGCTTACGGATGTTGGTATTGAGCTGATTGATAGGGCTTTGGAAGCTCATGTTGAAAATGAAAGGAATATTCTTGAGCCTTTAACTGAAGATGAGCAAGTGTATTTGGCAGCCTTACTACGTAAGTGGCTTCTATATAACGAAGGTCATTAATAGAACTAAGTTCAGTCCCGTCTGTATCTTATGTCGGTTTACGCACACAGGATTCCTTAATTTGACTGGAATCGCGACTATCTGATCAACCAGCCAGACTATCTCGTACCATTGCTAGGATTTCGGTTGCCACATAAACCTGAGAGCTTTGGTTAACTGTGCGATGGTCTGGTTAGCCTGTTCCACAGCAAATTCATTTCTTTATTTTTCTGCTCAAAGCCTATGCACCTCCCCGCATAAGGGCTAACTTACCTTGTGTGAAATATACGTGGATGTTAGCAATAAATCTTTTTGAAAAGATACTTGATATATTCGGATTACTTAAGTATCTTTCATGAAAGATACTTAAGTAAAAGGTAGGCACATGCGTCAGGACAATTTTAAAACAGTTAGTATGATTAAAAACATTTGCCTTGCTATGATTGGCGGCAGTTTTCTTTCGTTGATGATCCAGACAAATAGCTTCTTAGCTAAGGATACTTCTCCGCTTTTCGCCTCTTGGGTTGCACACGGCGTAGGTGCTATTACTGCTTTGATTCTCGTGTTTTTAACATATCATCTGTTTTCAAAGCAGAGAGCGATTAAAAGTAATCAAGAAAAGAAACAGCTACCATTATGGTTATATTTAGGCGGTATCCCCGGAGCATTTACTGTTGTACTTGCTGCGGTTGCAATTAATGGCGGTGTTTCTTTATCCAGTACTATTTCTTTAGGTTTAGTCGGGCAAATAATGTTTGGGGTCGTTTCTGATCATTTTGGACTGTTCAATACAAAGAAAAGAAAAATAACCATAAGGGATATATATGTAGTCTCATTAGTAATGGCAGGAAGCATGATGATTTTATTTGGAGCTTAATTTAATGATTACGTTTTTACTCATAGCTGTATTAAATGGAATATTTATTGGAACAGCAAGAACTATTAATGGCCAATTAAGTGTCTCACTTGGTTCGTTTAGTGCATCTCTTTGGAATCATATTGTTGGACTGATTTTTTTAACTTTTGTTTTATTGTTTTCATTTGGATCGAGCTGGCAAATATCTGAACTAAATAATTTGCCTGTATGGGCTTATGCTGGTGGTGCTTTTGGTGCCTTGTTTGTTGCGATTAGTAGCTATGTTTTCCCTAGGATAGGAGCAATGAAAGCAGCAATTTTCGTTATTGCTGGGCAAATGATATCGGCTGTACTGGTTGATTATATCAATCAGGGAATGGTTTCGGGAGTGTACAAAATGTTCGGTGTACTCCTTATCTTACTGGGTGTTTATTTTAGCAGTAAGAAAGTGGATTCAGGAAAAAAGAAGGATAATTGCAATGAGTGTCAACCAGTTACTAAATGATAAAGCTTACGACATTGAGTTTAATGGTCATCTCACCAACCACGTTAAGCATGCCGTTATTGCCTTAGATGGTTTGGGGGTACCTATTAGCCGAATACAGGATTATTACGAAAATTATGCAAAGATGACTCCTTATGGTATGGGGTTAGAGGCGCCGAGAGAAGCCAAGTATGAAATCAACCAGAGTAACTGGAAAGATTTTTTAGGAAAGAGAACCAGCTTTTGGGGTTACTGTCATTTTTTCGCGAATGAGATGGAGCGAAAGGGCATTGATATGGTTGTTGAAGAGTATGTACCATATCTGATTGGCGGGTGGGCTGGCGCTTTAACTCATGGAACGATCCATCTAGGATGGGCATTGCACGTGAATCATCGCTGGATGATCGTTGAAGGTCTTGCTTATATGGCATTTTCTTATGTACCGTGTTATGCGGAACGGGCAATAGTTGACCCTCAGCTTAATGATGAAGATGCGGTGGGCTCCCTGTTAAGACTCGCTAATCTCTGGCATTCAGGTGAGCGCGACAATTTAACATTGTGGCAGGATCAACTGATGAACAGTGATGATCCAGATTTGATTGGTCGCATTCATCCTGAGTTGCTAAGATCTGGATTACAAAATCGGATTGCTAGGGTATTGATGCAAGGGCATCCTGAAATTTATCGTCTACCTCAGTGGATCGAAACACAGCCTGCGACAAAGAGCTGGGAGCAATTACGTTACCTTGTTACATTGATCTATTTAGCTAAACCTGGTGATTTCTTGCTGTTGCATCTAGTGACCTCTCTGTATGCAATGGAAAAGATTGCTACACATTTACCAGATAGTGAAACAACAAATATCATTCGTCATTACTGGATAGGAATGCAATGCGTTTTGTTTGCAACGGGCAATTTCTCTAAGCCAAATAAACTCTTAGCATTGAACGAGGCATATCAAGAACGAATTGATGTGAATTGCGAGCTAGATTTGGATCTCGAATGGAAGCATATTACTTCTCGGGCATTAGAAGAAGAAGAAGAACATAACCCTAAGCTTGTTCATGTTATGAATCAATACTGGATGAAAAATAAAAAAACTATTTTTAGAGCAGCAGCAAACCAATTTACTTCTACGCCTGATTTGCCTGAATCTTTTGAAAGTCCCCCTATTGAAGAATGAAATATTTATTAATGCTGAAATGATAAAACCAATTAATTAAATAAGTTTTTGATTTGTGAAAAATGAGTGTTTTTATAAGCAGAACAATGGGGGATTTATTTTAATCTTTATATTTATTGGTTTAATTATGTTGAGGTGAATATGATTTTCTATAGGAAGTGGTTATGAATTATGAGATAGATAAGTTAGCTTGGTTATATATAAAAGATAATCGAGTACTGATGGCACGTTCTAAAGGGAAAGATAAGTTTTATCTTCCTGGTGGAAAAAGAGAAGAAGGGGAGAGTGATGAATCTGCATTGATCCGAGAAATTAAGGAAGAAATTTCGATAGATATAATCCCAGAAACCATTGAATATATGGATGTTTTTACTGCTCAGGCCGATGGGAAGTCATCTGATACTTTGGTGAGGTTAACTTGTTATCGAGCTGATTTTCAAGGTGAATGTAAGCCATCAGCAGAAATTGAAGAAATCGACTGGATCTGTTATCAGGAAAAAGAAAGGTGCTCCTTGGCTGCAAAGGTCGTGTTAGATACCTTAAAATCGCAACATATTCTGGATTAGGTCACTACAGGTATTTTTCTCAAATCTTATGATTAGATCAGGCTCATTGCATTAGAGTTACAGGTAATGATAGGTCGTTTGCGTTTGAAACTTACGATCTATTACTTTTCATCCGTTATAGATGGATCGATTCCCACCTACGGATGAATTTAACATAATGAGCCATCTCTCGAATGCTGGTTGTCACATTATTTCGAATATTTCTCTAAGTCTTACTTATAATGAACAAGTTGTATAAGAATGATATAAGTCTTATGG
>NZ_JAKJSJ010000016.1:0-133275 GCF_050336715.1 Photobacterium makurazakiensis | reverse complement strand
ACATTATACTTATTTATTGTAAATGCTATTTACTTACCCAACATCAGCACAAATTATTTTAATAACAATAAGTTAAATCTTAATAAGACACATAAAACATGTATTTAAACTCATTTATATATGTTCAAAAAGCCATTTAGACACAAAATATTACACTTTGCGTGACTGTGAGCTTGTTAATGATTGTAAGGTATTATTTACACTTGCTTGTTTTTAAACCAACTCAGTCATAGCTGGTTTGACTTAACGATGGTAAGCGTTAAGACCATCGCCAAAAGTCGCAGTAAGCCGTTCTCACCAAGTTAACCGCATAAAAAAACGGCTTCTTATACTAAGAAGCCGTTTTGAGTTAATCGATGATTAAGCCGTGTTTATTTAAATTCGACGAGATTTTTCTCGTAGGTATCAAATTGCGCCTTAACTTCTTTTGAAGCACCGCCCGTCATTTTACTGATTGAGATAATCGCAACGGTAGCAAAAATAAAGCCTGGAACGATTTCGTATAGATCGAAAATACCACCAGTTAATTGCTTCCAAATAACCACTGTCATTGCACCAATCACAATACCCGCGAGTGCGCCGTTACGGTTCATGCCTTTCCAGAACAAGCTAAGCAACAGTGCTGGGCCAAATGCCGCACCAAAACCTGCCCACGCATAAGACACTAAGCCAAGTACGGTGCTATCTGGGTTCATCGCAAGTAGTAATGCAACAACCGACAAACCAACAACTGCGTAGCGGCCCACTTTCACGATTTCTTCAGAAGATGCTTCTGGACGGAAAACCTGCTTATAGAAATCTTCCGCTAACGCAGATGACGATACCAATAGCTGTGAATCAGCAGTACTCATAATCGCCGCTAGGATCGCGGCCAGTAAGATACCCGCAATTACAGGGTGGAACATTGAGTTAACCAGCAACATAAAGATACGTTCGCCATCATCAAGGCTGCCCGCTAGCTGATTATCAACATATAAAATACCGACTAGGCCAACCAGAACTGCACCTGTCATTGATAACGCAGTCCATCCAACCGCGATACGACGTGCTGTTGCAATATCAGCATTGCTACGCGTTGCCTTAAAACGAGCAAGAATATGTGGCTGACCAAAATAACCTAAGCCCCACGCCGCTAGTGAAATAATTGCAATCGCCGATAGAGGCGTACCTTTCACATCATTAAACAGGGTTAATAGCTCTGGGTTCTTCGCTTCTAACGCCGTCGTTAGATCTCCGACACCACCGTTCATTGCCGCAATCGGTACAATCAATAGCGCCGCTGACATCAATAGTCCCTGTACTAAATCGGTCCACGCTACCGCTAGGAAGCCACCAAATAGGGTATAAGAAACTACACACACCGTACCGATAATAACCGCAGTGGTATAATCTAGGCCGAAGACGGTTTCAAACAGTTTACCGCCAGCAACTAAACCTGAACTGGTATAGAAAAGGAAAAACAGCAAAATAAAGAAGGCTGAAATAGTTTGGATCAGTTTAGATTTATCATCAAAACGGCGAGCTAAGAACTCAGGCAATGTCAGTGCATTATCTGTCGTAATACTGTAAGTACGCAGACGCTTTGCACAAATTAGCCAGTTTAGCCATGTGCCAACAAGCAAGCCACCCGCAAGCCATAACGACTCGATACCAGCGGCATAAGCATAACCTGGCAAGCCAAGTAGTAGCCAACCACTCATGTCAGACGCCCCTGCTGAAAGCGCAGCAGGCCAAGGGCCAAGTGTACGTCCACCTAAGAAATAGTCCGCTGAATTTGATGTACGTTTATAGGCAATATAGCCAATCGCGAGCATACCGATCAGGTAAGCGATAAACGTGCCTGTAATAGCAAAGCTATTCTCTATCATTTTTGAGTTCCCTCACTTGGTGCCCCTGTTCATTGCAGGGGCTTTTGGTTATGTGCTGATAATCAGCATGGCTGCTAGTCCATCACAGGGCAGAAGTACATTTCCGCCCTGTGTAGCAGCTAGGTTAGTGTTCTTCACCACTCCCCAATTCCAACAGTGTGGCATTACCGCCGACAGCTGTGATATTGATGGTTCGCGTCCTTTCAGTTACAAAACGCAGTGAATACGTAGGGCTACCAATCACAGGTAAACGAATCTGATCAGTCTCGCTGATCAATTGCGCTAATAACCCGTCACGGGCAGCTAGCTGGCGAGCTAACGCCTGAGCTGTTGAAAGTTTGCCGGTATAAGCCACGCCAGCAATCGCAGTGTGGCTTACAAGATCGGCAAGCTGATCGTTATTAATGGCGGTGATCACCCCGCCAGCACAACCGCTTTGCTCCAGTTGTGTTATGAGTTCCTTCGCCGAAGTGACAAAGTCAGCAGGCAAACAAACAAATACGGTATTACCCGTCACCAATGCCGCCGCTATCTGTCCAAGCACAGCAACAAGTGAAACATCATTATCTGCCGTCACGACAAACATCCCACGCCCTGCACAATACAGCTCGTTGGTTTCGCCTGTTGGCCCTGGCATCAATTCAACGGTCGCAACATGCTCTAGGGCATTACGACACTGAAAATCCACCATGGCACGGCACTCTGGCGACAGTTGATCGGTCCAGTGGCGCAAAATACGTACACGCGCTTCGTAGCCAAGATTGTTCCAACCTTCCCATGCTGCCGAGCTTGCTTTTACCAATGTTTGAATCGTCATGATCACTCCTTAATTATTCTCGACAGCCTTAAGCATTAACTACATCTTGAGTAAAGCGGTATAGGTAGTGTGGACCACCGGCTTTAGGGCCTGTACCAGATAGCCCTTGTCCGCCAAACGGCTGCACACCAACCACAGCACCGACCTGATCGCGGTTGATGTAGCAGTTACCGACACGCGCACGGCGCTCAATATGACTATAGGTACGCTCATTTCGGCTATGCACGCCGAGGGTTAGACCAAAGCCTGTGTGGTTTATTTGGTCAATGACCTGATCAAGCTCAGTGGCTTTAAAACGCACAATATGCAAAACAGGACCGAAGTTTTCATTCTTAAGGACATCAATCGAAGGTATTTCAAAAGCAGTTGGGGCAACGAAATCTCCCGCTTGGCAGCTTTCATCGACTTTAGCCTGCGCAACCAAGGTGGCTTGGTTTTTGAGAGATTGAATGTGGGTTAGCAACTTGTCACGGGCAGCGACATCAATCACAGGGCCAACATCGGTACTGTGCAGTTCTGGACGACCTACAGACAGCTCAGCCATTGCTCCTTTGATCAAACCAATAATGCGCTCGGCAATATCTTGTTGAACAAACAGCACACGCAATGCCGAACAGCGCTGACCCGCCGACGCAAAGGCAGAGCGAACGACATCACGAACAACCTGCTCTGGCAGTGCCGTACTGTCAACAATCATGGCATTCTGTCCACCCGTTTCAGCAATAAACGGTACTGGTGCACAGTCACGAGCAACAAGCGTACGATTAATACGTTGAGCGGTTTCCGTCGATCCCGTAAACGCCACGCCAGCAATACGCAGATCTGACGTCAATGGCGTACCAACAGTTTGCCCTGTTCCCGGCACAAACTGAATCACCCCCGCAGGAACACCGGCTTCCAACAGTAACTCAATCGCACGGAAAGCAATTAATGATGTTTGTTCAGCCGGTTTTGCTACCACGGTATTACCAGCTGCCAATGCAGCACTCACCTGACCAAGGAAGATAGCCAGCGGGAAGTTCCACGGACTAATACAGGCAAATACGCCCCGACCTTGATAGGTTAACTGTTGGGTATTACCGTCAAAACCAACCAGTGTTTTAGGCTGCACAAATTCATTTGCGGCCTGATCGGCATAGAAACGACAGAAATCGACGGCTTCGCGGATTTCGTCAATACTATCTTGAATGGTTTTACCCGCTTCACGGTGGCATAACGCCACAAGCTCCCCCATGTTTACTTCAAGCAAATCAGCAGCTTTCAATAAGCACTCAGCGCGCTCTGTCGCTGGTCGCTGCGACCACCCTGGGTACGCTTGCACCGCCACATCAATGGCATCAACGACAAGTTCTGCACTTGAAAAAGAAACACTCCCCACCGACTCACGACGGTCATAGGGAGCAGTAACCGGGTAAATATCAGCCTCTGTGTTCGCAACAACTTTACCGTTAATTAGAGGACCAGCCTGCCATTGGTGATCTTTAAAGGTCTGTACTGATGCGGAAAACGCCGCCCACTCTGATTCAATTTCAATATTGATCCCCAGTGAGTTTTTACGCTCTTCACCGAAAATTTTCGGCGGCAGTGGGATCAACCCATTATTGAGGCTCGGGCGAGATAGTAATGTATCGACCGGATGCTGAGTCAAGCTCTCAACCGGACAGTTAGCATCAACCAAACGGTGGACAAAAGAGCTGTTGGCACCGTTTTCCAATAGGCGGCGCACCAAATATGGCAGAAGATCTTTATGGCTACCGACTGGCGCATAAATACGCACATTGGTCTGATGCATCTCCATAACATGGTTATAAAGCGCATCCCCCATGCCATGCAGCCGTTGGAATTCAAAATTACGGTTACTACCCGCCATCGCGACGATCGCAGATACCGTATGGGCATTATGGCTCGCAAACTGCGGGTAAATCAGCCCTTTAAGGTGTTCAGATAATAGAAAACGTGAACACGCCAAGTAAGACGTATCTGTTGCTTCTTTACGGGTAAAGACCGGATAGTCTGCATAGCCACTTTGCTGAGACAGTTTAAGTTCACTATCCCAATACGCACCTTTTACCAGGCGCAATGGGATCACATCACCCTGCTCTTTCGATAATGCTGCCAGCCATGCCAATACTGGTAAAGCGCGTTTTGAATAAGCTTGGACAACCAGACCGAAGCGACCCCAGCCTTTTACCACATCAGAACGGTACAACTTTTCAAACAGCTTCAGTGATAATTCAAGACGATCCGCTTCTTCGGCATCAATCGTAATACCAACATTAAGCTCACGTGCACGCTTCAATAGCGACAAGACATCATCGTACATTTCATCAAGCACACGGTGCTCATTTGCCACATCATAACGAGGATGCAAGGCTGAAAGCTTGATAGAAACAGTCGGATCTGGCGAGCGGGTATTACTGCCTTTATCACTGCTATAACTATCACGGCCAACGGCCTCAACAGCCATCACATAGTCTTTGAAATATTTTTGAGCATCCTGCGTGGTAAGCGCTGCTTCACCCAACATATCAAATGAATAGGTAAAGCCCTGATCGCGCTTGGACTTGCCATTCTTCATTGCTTCAGCAATGGTACGGCCAAGTACAAATTGGTGGCCCATGATTTTCATTGCCTGATTCATTGCTTGGCGAATAACCGGCTCAGACATCTTATTCACTAGACGGTTAATCACATGACTAGGGGCACCATCTTCTTTGGCGTCCATTGTCACGACCTTCCCCGTTAGCATCAACCCCCATGTAGAGGCATTCACAAACAGTGAATCAGAACTTTTTAAGTGTGATTTCCAATCAGCCACGCTGAGCTTGTCACGGATCAGTGCATCGGCCGTCGCAGCATCTGGAATACGCATCAATGCCTCAGCTAGGCACATCAGCAAAATACCTTCTTTGGTATCAAGACTATATTCAAGCAACAGTGCATCAATCATCTGAATGGCATTTTGATCTGCTCGTACCCGTTCAATCAGGCTAGCAGCCTGCTCACTGGTATATTGCCTTTCTTGTTTGGTTGGTTCTGCCAATGGAATGAGTTGCGTCAACCATTGTGATTCATCAATGGCATAAAGAGGTGAGATAGTCGACCAAATCTCACTCAGTGGACGCTCAATAAATGTAGGCTGAAGTACATCTGCCGCATTGAACATAGTTTTTCCCTCAATAATGAACCCGATCCAGTTAGCAGCAGAAATATTCGCTGTCTTCCCTCTAGCAGGTGGAATGTTGCAAGCGTGTTACTGTTGAGGGGATTCTATTTTCCACAGCTCAGATAGTCTTGCTGTATTCTCCGATAATTTTTAGTAAAAGTCCGTATTTTAACAAAAATAGAGGTCGGTTTTTCAAAAAAAACACATTTTCACACAACGGGCATACTATAGAGCAAAAAAATCACACTAAAAAGAATCGTAAAATGGATAACAAAATAGGAGCAATGATCAAGGGAGAGAATAAAATGGGAGGTGATGAATTTAGATAAGTGGCTTGTTATGAAAAGGCGTTTATAAGAAGAGGTGATAATTCACATAAGCCACTGAATATAATTTAATTTATCAACCAATGTTGTCTTTTCGATATCGCGCAGGTGGCTTACCGTGTAAACGAGTAAATACTTGCGTAAAGCTACTTTGGCTCGCGAAACCAGTACTTTGTGCCACTTGGGCAATACTTAGCTGTGAGTCTTCGATCAGATCTTTGGCTAACTCTAAACGTTTTTTCAAAACATACTGATGTGGCGTGACACCTGTTTGTTCTTTGAACAAATAATGAAATTGACTTTCGCCTAGAAAGACCAAACCAGCCAACTGTGTTACCGAAATTTTACGAGTTAGATGCTGAATAATGTATTGATCGATACTATCCATATTCAACCGGTGCGTTTGTTTATCACCATTTAGCGGTTTAAAATGACGATGCAATACGCACATTAACGTATCAGTGCACGCTCGACTTAAAAGAAGATCATCTGGGTGTGCCATCATTTCTGCGGTAAGCGCTTGAATCAAGCTTTGTGCTTGCCTATCAAGATGAAAATAGCCTGACTGCTCAAATAACCGCAATATATTGTCAGAAGTATAAGCCGGTTGAAACTGATCGGTAGGGACATTCATCACCAGTATTTCATTGTTCCCAACCCCCGAAAATGCATGCTCCGAATCAGCGGTAACAAGGCAACCTTGGCCAGGGCAAACTAAATTTCCGACGCCTTCAATATCAAATTCTGTTTGGCCAGATAGTCCAATCACCACTTGATTATAACCGTGATTATGGTGATCCATCTGCTCCGGTAATTTGACGATTTCGGAAGGTTTGATGATCGGTGAGTTTAGCTTATCTTTCATGCTAAAAAACCAGAAGAAAGGTGATGTAATACATAAGGGGAATAATACCACATCCAAGGCAAAGAGATAATAATGGAACAAT
Source organism: Photobacterium makurazakiensis (assembly GCF_050336715.1). Lineage (NCBI taxonomy): Bacteria > Pseudomonadati > Pseudomonadota > Gammaproteobacteria > Vibrionales > Vibrionaceae > Photobacterium > Photobacterium makurazakiensis. The sequence continues at coordinate 126,151 of NZ_JAKJSJ010000016.1, read as the reverse complement.
GATCAAGAGTGACTAAGTTACGGAGAGTGTTATTTCAATTAAAAATTGATGTGATAAAAGCCATTTTCCTGCTCATAGCCCGATCTGTTTAAGTTAATTATTATTGATGAGCAAAACCAGCGGAGAGTAACACAGCCTAAAACCATCATTATTATTCTTTACTTTCAATACATTAAGTTAATACTCAAGAAATAAAGGACCATCAAAAATCAGATACCACAAAGATCACACCTTGATCATCGTTCTGAATGAAACGATGATCAAAAGAAAGATCCGTCTTGATCATTGTTCCAGTTGAACTTACAACTCCCGTCATCTATTCACCCTTGATCATAGTTCCAGTAAAAATCAATACGTTAGTCGTATCCATGTCATCCTTTCATGAGTGTTTATAGTCGTTAATATATTAATTTGTTTATAACGCTGACACCTAAGTACTTTATTATGTTACAAATATTATTCTAATTAAGGATAAATATTCATGAACGAATTTCTCACACAACTTCAATACTCATTTTCGATCACCGGGCCAATTTTTCTCATGCTCGGACTCGGGGTCTACCTACGCCGCATCGGCATGCTGAATGATGCATTTATTGAAATTGGTTCAAAACTGGTCTTCAGCATTACATTGCCAGCAATGCTATTTTTGAGCGTTGCAAAGGCAGATCTACAACAGCTAACCAATTTACATCTGTTTGGTTTTGCTATTATGGCCAATATCGCTGTCTTTGTAATTTTTGAGTTAGTCACGCCTTTTATTATAAAAGATCGAGCTGACACAGGGGTTGTCGTACAAGGAGCGTTTAGAGCAAATACGGGAATCATTGGCTTAGCCTACGTCAGTAATGCATTTGGTAACGATGGCCTCGCCGTTGGTTCACTGTATGTTGCAGTGGTGACTGTACTTTATAATATTTTGGCGGTGATCACGCTTACACGTTCGAACCCATCCCAACAAGAAAAAGGGATTGGTGTAAGTTACTTCATTCGCTCCATCATCAAAAATCCACTCATCATCAGTATTGCGCTCGCTATTCCCTTCTCTTTTTTTCAAATACCACTGCCACACCTCATCACGCAATCAGGAGGCTACTTTGCCGATATGACCTTACCACTTGCCTTGCTGTGTACTGGCGCAAGCCTTGATTTCAAGCAATTACGTCATGATTCTAAAAGTACGCATTTCTCTAGCTGTGGCCGATTAGTTATCGCACCGTTATTGATTACCGCTACAGGGTATTTCATGGGGTTTCGAGAGCTGGAATTAGGGGTTATTTTCCTAATGAGTGCAGCACCTACTGCAGCAGCAAGCTATGTAATGTCGAGAGCGATGGGGGCAAATGCAATCCTAGCAGCTAATATTATCGCAATAACAACGTTAGGGTCGTTATTCACATCAAGTTTGGGAATTACCTTACTCAAAACCTTTCATATTGTATCTTAGCTAAGATTATTTATTAATTTGAATAAAACCACTTTATTAAATAATCCTATAAATAAAGTGGTCAATGACCATTTATTAGCATATTTTTTGACTATTTAACCCTCTGATAATTATCAAACCAGCTAATTACTCGTGGTTATCATGGTTATTAGCATTTCATTATGTTGGTCTACCAAAATATTCTAGTGGTAGACCAAAAGAAGCAAGGTAATATAAATGCTGTCATGCACGCGCCTGCATAACTAGACAAATTATTCATGACAAATTTACAAAAAACCAAAAACAGAAGACATATTTAGCTTCGTCAGCTTATACCTATTTTATGACATACACTCAAATTGAATAATACTGCACAAACAACGAATATCTTATCTTCACAAGTCACTAAATTTTGCAGTGTGATTAATCTAACTACGAGATAAATACCGCGCCTAATCCCTTTTGGGTATAATTCACATATGTTTTATATTGTCAATAGGTGATTTCCCCCCTTACTTGATTAATCCGACTACGTTATAGTACATCCCGTAAACAGAGAACGGGTTCACCCCACTCTGTTTACAGTATCCAGCAATGGATATATTCCAAGCAAGCTAGCCTTAACTATACACCCTCATACTTAAGGCATATGAGTTTGATTGGATACCTCTTCTACACGTCGTACAGGATTGTGCTCTTAGGAGTCTAACTCTTGTCTTTGCCGACCTATATAGGTCGGCTTTTTTTTATTCTTTTTTACAATTATGCCCAAAAAACCGTCATTGAGATATTGTAACCTCTGTATATTCATTTAGACTTTGAATTATAAATAATTAAGCCAATCTATTTAGGCAAATAATAGTGAAAGATAAAGTCGACCCATCCTTATTACATATATTCAACCAATTGCCAGGATGCTGGGGATGTAAAGATAAGGATTCTGTCTTTGTTTATGCCAATGCCGAGTATGGCGAAATTATAGGGGTTGAACATCACCTTGATTGTATTGGCCGTACCGATTTTGATATGCCGAGCCCAACAATAGAATGTGCGGAGTCTTTTCAAGTTCAAGATAACCTTGTTATGAGTTCGGGTAAAAGGCTACGTGTTCTTGATATTCATCCTTATTCGGATGGTAGTTGGCGTGCACACTTATTCACGAAGACACCTTGGAAAAATGATAATAACGATGTTGTTGGTACCATATTTTCTGGTGTTGAGCTCAAAGACACAGCAGTATTAGAAGTCGGTCATTGGATCTGTCGAGCAGCAGGCATAGATCCAAAAGAACAAGCATCCTTCAATCTTGATTTAAACCATCAAGCAATCAACTTAAACACTCGAGAATCTGAAGTCTTGTTTTTGCTGCTGTATGGTAAAAAACCTCAGTATATCGGGAAGGTACTCGGCGTTTCCGTTAAAACCGTAGAAAACTATGTCATTAGGCTTAGAGAGAAGTTTAATGCGAACTCTAAAAACGAACTGCTAGATATCGCACTTGACCTTGGTTTTGGCTCGCACATTCCCGAAAGTATGCTAAATCGACAACTATCTGTAATCCTTAAAGAATAAACCTTATGGGGGTTAATGAATTCTTAGTTTACGATTTTTAATGGCTAACTCGGTTTTCAGATCAAATTTAGAGCGGCCTCACTTCCTTATAATCCGCTCAGATTTGATTAAGTCGGTCTCTATTTACCGTACTTTTACTGGAAATATTATGAAACCATTTAGCATCACCTACGTTGTACACCCTCACTTCAATATTCCTTGCAGGTATGAAATCCAAGCAGATAACGAAGTAGAGTCTATCGAGCATGCCGAAAAAGCCTTGAAGGTGCGTCACCCAGAAGGCATAAGCATAGTGACAAGCCATTTAATGGCAGCATAGCAACAAATAAAAAAAGCAGCTTAAAGCTGCTTTTTTTATTTTCTCTACGGAGCAAGACGATCGATATGCCACCCATCGCTATCTCGGGTAAACAAAAAGCGATCATGAAGGCGATTCTCCCCTCCTTGCCAAAACTCAATCGATTCCACTTTCACCCGGTATCCACCCCAAAAAGAAGGTAGCGGTATTTCTCCCTGTGAAAATTTCTGCTTCAACTCCAAAAATTTACCTTCAAGTGCCTGACGAGCCGAAATTCGACTACTTTGCTTGCTCGCCCAAGCTGCAATCTGGCTTTCTTTTGGACGTGAAGAAAAATACTTCATCACTTCAAGCTTTGATAACTTTTCGACGGTACCCGTAATATGTACCTGACGCTCAATCGCATGCCAAGGAAAGTGCAGGCTAATTTTACTATTCCCCTCTAGCTGCCCAGCCTTACGGCTACCAAGGTTGGTATAAAAGACAAACCCTTCTTTATCAAAGTGCTTTAACAACACAATACGCTGATAAGGCTGCCCTTTTGCATCGACGGTTGCAACAGTCATTGCCGTTGGGTCAGTCAAGTTGGCATCAATCGCTTGCTTCAGCCACTTATCAAAAAGAACTTCAGGCTGCTCAGGCAAATCATGACGACGTAAGCCGCCGCGCATATAGTCACGACGAATATCAGACAATTCCATTGTTATCTCCGCTTATAGTACTTATCGCTAACTCGCAAAGTGTGCGCTTAGTCTTAACGAAACTCAAGTAATATACCCAAGTCATAACGTGACGCCACGACTCTGCTACCGAGTTCGATTTTTATTTTAAGTAAATTTGCTACATTAGCAAAAAAATTGGTAACGCCATGACATCTAAAAAAAAGTTTATCGGCCTAGCAACCCTCATCGGTTTGATTAGTTCGACCCTGATCGCCTACTTAACCTACCTTCAAGCACAGCAGTACTTAACAGATAAACTCGTTAATGACGTCAACCAACTTGGTTTAAAGATTGATGCGCAATTAGAACGCTATAGCCAGCTACCAGAAGTACTTGCGAGTGATCCGCGGCTATTAACTCCACTGCTTGCCGATAGTAACGAACGCTATCTCGCTAATGACCAGTTTAAAGCTATCAATCAATTACTCGAGCAATGGAGTACGACCCTCAATGCCGATACCATTTACTTGATTGATTTAACTGGGACTACACTCGTGGCCAGCAACTGGAAACAGCCTAATACATTTGTAGGACAAAACTATCATTTCAGGCCATACTTTCAGCAAGCTGCAGAAGGTCAATTAGGGCAATATTTTGCGCTTGGTGCAAGTTCCGAAAAACGAGGGTATTATTTTTCGGCCCCTGTTATTTACAACAAAAAAATACTGGGCGTACTCACTATCAAGGTCGATTTATCACTAATTTCTGATATTTGGCAATATGAAGACATTGAATATGTCATCAGTGATACGGCTGGAATTGTATTTTATAGCTCGGAGCCAAGTTGGTTATACCATAGCCTCACCCGTTTAGACGATATAACCAAACAACACATCATCGCATCACGTCAGTATGGTAAAGCAACATTAGCACCACTGAGCGCTTATGATGATTTATCACAATTCGAAAACTTACAGACCTTACAACTCCAGTGGCCATCCCCTGCGGGTAACGCTGACTTTATGGCAGCGAAGCACAATATGGATAAAGCTGGCTGGCAAATTTATGGCTTTACCCCTCGGAGCCAAAGTGAAAAATTAATTTTTCAAGCCGTAATAATGTTCATTGTTGCTTATACATTACTCTGTTTTGCCATTCATTCTTGGTGGCAAACCCATCGCGCACGTCAAGCATTGGCGACACTGAATAGTAAACTTGAAAAGCGAGTATTGAAGCGCACTGAAAATTTAATGGAAACAAATGAACAATTAAAAGTGACGCTCAGACAATATGAACATAGCCAAGCCGAACTAAAGCAGACCCAAAGTGAATTAATGCAAACTGCAAAGCTAGCAATGCTCGGTGAGCTTTCTGCAAGTATAAACCACGAAATTAATCAGCCACTTGCCGCGATGAGAACATATGCAGAGAACACCCGAAAATTATTGCTCAAAGAACGTTATCAATCTGTCGCTGGTAACATTGAAGAGATCATTAAGCTCAATACCCTCGTCTCAGATATCATTGCTAGATTTAAAGTCTTTGCTCGCAAAGGAGTTGAACAAGGTAACACGCGCTACACCGTGGTAAACACAGCCGTTCAATCAGCCTTATCACTAGTAAGAAGCAGGTTAATAAAACAAGGTATTACTCTCCGCTTAGCTGAAATACGAAGCGATATTACGGTTAATATCGATGCGATTCAGTTTGAACAGGTACTTATAAATTTAATTCAAAATAGCATTCAAGCACTAAGCCACAGTGCCGATCCACAAATCGGTATTGAGTTTGATGTAGTAGGCGGCAGTCTCACATGCCGAGTGTGGGATAATGGCACAGGCCTTACAGAAGAGCAGATCACTCAGCTTTTTAACCCTTTCTATACCACTAAAAAAGATGGTTTAGGGTTAGGGCTGACGATTTCAAAACGTATTATTACTGCATATAACGGTACTTTAACAGCTGCCGCTCACCAAAATGGCGGGGCTGAGTTCATCATCACTTTACCAATATCAAACAAGGAGGTGCTATGACAATTCCAGTAATGTTCATTGACGATGAAAAATCTGTTCGCGAGGCACTGGGGCAAACCCTTGAACTTGAGGACTATCAGGTTAGCCTTTTTGCGAGCGCGAAGCCCGCTTTAGATAAGCTAACCACCAATTTTCAAGGCGTGATAATCACAGATATTAATATGCCCGGCATTGATGGTATTCAATGCCTAAAACAAGCCATGGCGATTGACCCAGAGCTGAGTATCATCATGCTGACAGGACACGGCGATATATCAATTGCCGTTGATGCGATGCGGCTGGGCGCTTATGATTTTTTAGAGAAGCCTTTTTCAACCGAGCATTTATTAGATGTTGTAAAACGCGCTGGAGAAAAACGTCAATTAGTATTAGAAAATCGTGAGCTTAGGCGTGAACTTGAAGTTCAGAGCGGCCCTGGCCCGCGTATTCTTGGTAATAGCCCGAGTATGAAACAACTTCGCCGAATGCTATCCCACCTGAGTCAATCTTCCGCACCGTTGCTAATTCATGGAGAAGCCGGTAATGGAAAATCACTCGTCGCCCGCTTTAGCCATGATCATAGCCCACGCCAAAATAAGCCCTTCATTACTGTTAATGCGAATACTGAAAACCCTCAGCAACTTGCTAACGATTTATTTGGATTCGATAATGGGCAACAATCTGTCGCAGGCTTATTCGAACAAGTACATGGAGGGACTCTGTATATCAAGCAGCTAGATAAACTTCCCGCCTCGCTGCGTGAAACAGTATTAGCACAGCTCGCTCAACTCAGCCAACCAGCGCAAGAATCAGCATCAACCACACCCGATGTACGTGTCATAGCATCCTTAACCGATGATAAAAAACATTTGTCTAACACCGATCCTTTTTATCAGGCGCTTTATTTCCAATACAATTTTGTCAGCCTTGAACTGCCGCCATTACGCCAGCGTCCCGAAGATATCATACTTTTGTTCCACAACTTCCTTCGAGCCGATTGCAGTCGCTTTGGTATTGAGCCCAGTATCGTACCGGCATCACTTGAGCATCAGCTGGTGAATTATTCCTGGTTAGGCAATGTAAGAGAGCTTCGAACCTTTACAGAACGTTTTATCTTGATGGGTGATCAAACAACATTAGATAAGCCAACATTTTCAAGTCAGAGAAAAGATATAAACACGAATTTGGCAGATAGAGTTGCCCAGTTTGAGTGTAAGTTATTACGAGACGCACTTAACCGCCATCATGGCCGTTTAAAAGACGTGCAACAAGAGCTTGGGTTAGCGAGAAAAACACTGTATGACAAAATGAAAAAATACGACATTGATAAAGTTGATTTTAAATCTTGAGTCTAAACACATTAAGACGTTGCCAAGTATTCAGAGCGAATGCTGATAGCCTCCGTGAAACTGAAAATGCCCGATCATTTACATCTATTCTTCGAAGTATCTTCCGTTTTTATGACTTTGCAGCGCATTACGCACCTATCATATAGGGTTATTTGTTAATTTAATGCAGTGAAATCAAATGTTTTACTGTGTGTTTCATCAGTGAAAGCCAATCTACATTGTTCATGTCGTCAGCATTGATTTCCTCAATACGCGATAAAAGCTGCTGCCGATTGATTGGCTTTAACTCTTACGATTAATTTAATCGCACCTTCCGTTTCTGATGATGATTGAGAATAACGAATGACAATATTTAGATATACCATCAGCTGGATATTCATATGCCTTGTTACAATATGGTTCTCCACCTCAACCGTTCACTTCATCATTTTACAGCAAGCTGTCAGCACACAAGCTAAACAAGACTTCAATGCTCAAGTCACGATTGCGGAGCTAAGTCTAGATACCGCTTATACCGATACTAAGACGCTGTCTGCAATTGACATCAATTCTGTTTTGTCAGGTATATTGTCAAACACTTCCCTCACGTTTATCCAAGTTATGCCTGAAGGGGAAGACACCAGTTATCGACAGCAGCTTAATGACTTCAATGATTTCCCTACTTGGTTTGTTACTCTTGCTAACCTGACACCGCTCACCACTGCACGTAAAATAACGGTAAATCAAGATAACGTTATTCATATCAACCTCGAAGCTTCAATACATCCGCAGCTTGAAGTGCTATGGCAAAGTACACTGCAATTTAACACCATCACCGTGCTTTGCTTTATATTGGTCTTCTCTCTTCTTGCTCTAATGATCAAACGTAAAAACCGCTCTTTAGTTTTTATCAGCGCACGAGCCAAAGATATATTAAATAACCAACCTTACTCCCCGCTATTGTTACCCTCGGACAAAGACACAAAGCTGATTGCAACAGCAATGAACCACCTTTATACCCAACTAGACTCTCACTTTAAATTGCAAGCCACAGAAGCAATCAAGTTAAAAGAGCAAGCGTACCGCGATAAAGTTTCAGGCCTTGGAAACCGTCACTACTTTATTAACCAACTCAATACTTGGATAGCAAGCTCGCCCAAAGGCGGGGTCGCATTACTCAAAACAACCTTAATTGATGATACCTACCAAAAGTATGGTTTCGACCATGGTGATAGTTTAGTTAAGCAAATCGCTGAAGAACTCAATAGCAATATAATTCATAGCGAGGTGAGCTTAGCAAGATTATCCTATGACGAATTTGCTGTACTTGCCCCGAATACAACAGCAAGTAAATTAAAAAGCATTGGTGAAAGTATGCTTACCGTGCTCAATAAAATCCAAGCTCAATCAGGAAACAACTCACCAGATTGTGCCCATGTTGGTCTGGTTTTAGCTGAGCGCGCAAATAACGCGAGCCATATTCTAGCTCAGCTGGATAATGTCTTGGCTCAGGCAGCATTGACTCCAGAGAGCCCTTTAGCCTTCACGCAAGAACCAGCAACCGATAATGCGTTTGGCAAACAGCAATGGAAGGCATTACTTATTGAAGCCATTGATAATGATTTATTCCAGTATCAGTACCAGCCCGTTTCATCAGATCAAGGAGTGATATTTCACTATGAAGTATTCACTGCTATTAATAAAGACAGTAAAAAATACTCCGCAAATCTGTTTCTAGGCGCGATAGAAGATCTTGGTGCAGGGATGCTTTTCGATCGTGAAGTTATCGCTAACTCTATTAATCGTCTTAATGCAGATAGTACGCTGGGTCCACTCGCGATCAATATTACGAACAACAGCGTAAGCGACCCTTCTTTTATTCGCTGGCTAAGTGAAATAATGGATCGCAATCAACGCCTGTCTGAACGCATCTTTTTTGAAATTCCAGAAGCTAGCTTTGTCCGCACCCCCGACTCATGCAGCTTACTATGTTCAGCGATCCGATTTTATAAGTTTCGCTTCGGGGTTGATAACTATGGACGATATTTCAACTCATTAGATTACCTCACAGAGTTTCGCCCTGATTACGTAAAAATAGATTTTTCTTACACTCATCAGCTAAATGATGAAGCTAAGAAAACGTTACTATCCTCGATTTCACGTAGTGCGCACAGCCTTAATATCGTCACAATTGCAACGCGAGTTGAAACTGAAACTCAACTCGAACGTCTAGCTGATCTATTTGTTAGCGGTTTTCAAGGTTATATCGTTGAAAAGAAATGTAGCAGATTAAACCAGCCCGCATAAATACGTGTAATGAAGAAATAGAAGGGTATTTACAGTGTAAATCGAAAATCAGTTTACACTGTAAATCACAATGGCTGACGCTGAAGTTCGTTATCTCGAATTTGAATTTTGGAAGGGCCGTGTTCTTGGTTAAGCGATAATTTTTCTTTTTCTAACTGTACTTTAACGCCACTGTGTATGCGTTTAAGTGCCGTAACAGACACAAGTCCCCTCAATTCATCAAATTCAGATTTCAACGTATCATATTGTTGTTCCCAATCAAGCAAACTACTTCGATGATGTATGGTGGCTTGTTTCACTTTTTCAACTAACTCAGCAGGACGCTTCTGTTGCGGGATTTTAAGCAACTTTAGTTGAGCTAGCCTTAACTGCTCAACCTTTACTGTCTCTTGCTCATAACCATCGGAAATCGCCTGTAACTGCTCAAGTAGATATTTATAACGGCCAAAAGCGATAATGGTTGTAGGCACTCCAGCAAGCGCACCGATATTCACGGCACGAACACTATAGCCAGCCTCAATATATCCCCCACTCAATGTACCATTTCGTTTAAGAGGGTCGATAACGACAACTTCACCTTGAGTTCGAATTACACAGTGAAGTGCATGCAATGAAAATGATACGTCTTGCCCTGCTTCTATTTCAGAAAACTGAGCAAACTTACTGGTTACCTTACCGCCAGCATGTAGATAACATGCAAGTGGACTTCCATCTTGTTTCCGACCAATGATACCTTTCATAATCGCAATATCACCACCGGCCTTCAGTTCAGCAAGCTCTACAAAGCCCGTCACCGTAATATTTCCAGTCGCACTAACCTTCATGCCAGGTGTGACATCCCCAGTAATAAAGACACTTCCATCGAAAGATATGTGGCCAGTTGAAACATTCACACCTTTTAAAGTGAGTGCATCATCAACTTTCATGCCTTTGTTCTTAATCACAGGAATACCGGCTTTAAGTGCCAATAAAATATTCGGATCACGCTCGCTTATTGCTGTCCCTTCTAATACGTCAAACTCAGCAGACTTACCAGGTATAGCGGCTAGCTCTTTACCATGCACATTATAACCAGGAGTACCCTGTGTCGAGGGGATACGTTGCATGATTGCCTGCCCCCCCTTCACGGTAATTAATTCACCGAGATCTCGCATATCGACTTTTCCGTCGTCTAGCTCTTGCGGTCGTAATATACGACGACCAACATCTTCAACAAGCGGCTTAAAGCGGGTATCAACCCCGTGCTCAGGCAAACGGCCAAACGCTACAGGGAGACTAATTTTCTGGCCTGCAGACAAAGATTGGGATTGTTTAATAATCTCTTGAAGTTGATTTTTGCGGATCCCTTTTACGATATGATTATCTTTAAGGGCTTCCAATAAAGCGGGGCCTGTTATCTTTTTACCACCGAAAGGGGCGATTACTGTTAACGAAGCTTTCATTAAATCAGCTTCAGTTTTAACGACATAAATCGCATCGCGCCGCTCGGCAACAATGATAGGTTTTAGGGTTTCAATAACATCGGTTTGGCCAGCGTTTATCTGGTTAATGACAGCAAGCGCCGAATCAATCGCACCTTCAAATAAATAAAACTGCGACGCACCTAACTTATCTAATTCAGAAAGAATAGAGTCACGTGACAAGTCATTTCCGCAAAAATCGGATACTGCGAGTAAAACAGACTGGCAATCGTCAGAGATTCGCAAAAATGGTGCTGTCATATCGACTCCTTTCGATACAAAACAAAACAATAATTACTCAGTAAAATAGAGCTAATTACAGCAAAATCAAAGCTATTGCTACAATAGAGCATTGTATCTTAGGCATGGTGAAAATTAATGACAGAACACTCAAATCTAAGAATTACGGTAATATAAAGCGATTAATCCAACACTAATGAATGCAGTTGATCCACAGACAGCCAGTTATTGGTAAGGAAACGGTACTGATAGTACTCTGGATTCTTCTTATTCACCGATGTATTATCCACTAAAAGCCCTCCCTCAAGTATCCCCAAAGGCTGAACAATAAGTTGGCAAGATGCGGTTATCGGTAGAACCTGCGTTGACTCTAAATACAAACAATGGCGTTTCAAGCGGTTGATTGACACTTTAATGCCCACTTCATGCATATCTATAGTTTTCGCTTCTTCTGTCTGCTGATAATACAGCCGCCCAGCAATTCCACCTCGTCCGACAGAAAAGCTACAATCATCATCTGAGTAATCTGCGGTTGTTTTGCTCAAATCGCGTTGAAAAAGCACTTGTGTCCGAATTAACGCCATTACTTCCCCTTAGCCAGTGTAACCAGCCTCAGAGACTAGGTGCTGGTGTTATACTCATAAAAACTATTGATTATACTTAACTTTAGTCGAGTTAAATTATTTGTCCAAACCATCAAATAGAATGCTATTCCGTATAATTATTTAATGCTCTTTTACATCGCTATTAGACAATAAATTTCGATTTACAGTGTAAATATTCGTTTAGGTGTGTATAGAAGAGAGGTAGGTAATGCTTTTTAATCCCCTACGCTAGACTAGCCATAGGGGAAGTAAGAAGAGCGAATACGTGAATTTACAGTGTAAATGTTAAAGGGCAGAAAAAGCATCCAAGTTTGAATTATTGCGTAGCTTAAGAAACTCAACAAATCGATTCGCGTTTGTTGTAACCACTCTCTCTTCCGGAAATTGTATTTTACTTAGTAATTCGGAAACTTGATCAAACTTACCCACATCATGAGCGAAATGCGCATCCGATCCTGTCGTCAACATCGCTCCAACTTCTTTCGCAACCAATGCGATTTGTTCACAGCGCGGCTTGCTACCAGCTCGTGAACCGACAAGCGATGAATTATTTATTTCGATTAATACATTAGCCTCAGCAGCAGCCGTAATAACCGTTTCAAAATCAAAGTCAAAATTAGGATTACCCAAATGACCAAGTGCATGAACCCGCCCAGAGGCAATTACATTTAATAATGCCTTTGTATGAGTTTGACGATCTGACGGACGAAAAACAGGCTCATGAAGACTAGCAAGCACCCAGTCTAATTGTTCAGAAATATGTGGTTGAAGATCTATCTCTCCATCTGAATTCATGATGTTCACCTCGACTCCTCGCAAAATACCAACACCGTGTAAAAATCGGGGCAAGATTCGTTGATTTGCAAAATGCCAGAAATGAGGAGAGCCCGGCATAGATGGCGCATGATCGGTTACACACATTAATGTAAGACCATGCTCAGCGGCCGATTGGGCATTTTCAAGTAACGTACTATAAGCATGCCCACTCGATACAGTATGCGTATGCGTATCAACGACAAATTTCATTTGATGCTCCTTGCTAAAAAACCGAAATTAAAAATGTTTGAAAAACCACTGACGCAGATGCTGCTCCGCTTCTTTATGGCTAGACAAATTAAACTCTTCACTAATATCACACCAAGATTTTCGTTGAATTACCTTGGCTACAACTAAATGAATCATTGGATCTGGTTTAACTGTTGCCGTTTTTAAATATCTCATTAACGCTAACGTTAACGAAGGCAATGCCAATTCATAGCCCAACCCACCTTGGCAATACAAAGACAACTGCTGGGACCAAACAGACTCTGGTAACGATAATTGCGTATCAAGATCTCGCGCGACAAGCTGATAAAGAGGCATAAAGAACGTGGTCGGTAACACCCCAAAACACTCATTAGCGTTATAATGAAAATTAACCGCAAATAAGTTTTCTGCTATTTCTGCCCACACTTTACTTTGGGCATTTAACGCTAAGATACATTGCAACGACTGATAGCCACTTGAAGCATCTTTCTTAATACCAAGTCGAACTGGCTGGTAACCCGCCTTGAGCCAAAAAAGGAATAATTCGGGAACATAGCCAAAACTGGTACCTAGATAATCAAAATTATCTTTAGCCCATGCGGCAGTATATTGAAGCAGACTAACACCGATACCTTGTTGCTGTAATTGCGGGTGAACCGCAATTCGCATAATTCGACCACAACGCTGAGTCGCACCTTGCTTTATACCTAAATGTGCAGCAACAGATTGGGCAAGTAAATGCCCCTTAATACGTCGTGTACCAAGTTGAACTTGCTCAACCAAGACCCCATCAAGCCCTCCCTCAGCCACGACAATACAACAGCCAACAACTATCTCGCCGTGAAACGCAGCAATAATACTTAACGCTTCATCATCGAGAATATTAACCAGATCAGCAGGGGATGTTTGGTAATGCGCATTAACCAAAAGACTAAATATTTGTTTAAGTAATGGTTCACAAGAAATCAGTAACTGTTTATCTACCAGCTTAAAAGCCAATTCTTGTTCAACGTTACAACAGAATTTTTCATCAAGTTCAATTAGGTCAGCATCAAACAACAACGCTTTAAACGTCCAATCTTCCAGCGGATCATTGTCAGCCCAGCGGATAGGCTGGTTTAATTCAATGCTACGCCATTGTGGCATTTTACTATCAAGTAACTGACGAAACTTAATAGCAAACCCCCGGCCTGTACCTTCATAACCATGAACCGTACTCGAAAAAACAATCCGATTAAATCGAGAAAGCATTGCTGACAGTAAAGGAGCCGGTATGGCAGCGGCTTCGTCAACAATAACGAAGTCTGCAACAATATCATTTGCTAACAATTGATCAGGTGAAACAAAAGTGATTTGACCTGAGCCAAGTGCTAAATGATTCTGCTTAGTAAAGGGGACATTAAAACGAGCAACAACATGCCTAAATAACGTTTCCGCACAACCATAAGAAGGGGCAGTAACCACAATCCGAATGTTGCGTTCTTCTAATAAGCTGGCTGCCGCTAACCCCATCGCTGCAGATTTACCACGCCCTCTATCAGCAGTAATGACAACAGGCCGTTTTCGATGACCCGTTACAACTCGGCGAACTGCAGTAATAGCGGCAGACTGACAAGCTGTTAATGAGCCGTAATTATCCCCAGAAAATTCAATTAAACTCTGTTTAGGTAAAGCTGGCAGCGTAGGTAAATCTTCATTTTGCTTCAGATAGACAACATTCTTATCTGAAAAAAGTTTACTCAGGCGATTGCGAAAAGCAGAACATTGAGTAGCGTTGAACTCATCGCCGACCATCAACAATAGAATTCCCCCACCAATAATGGTGCCAGATAACGCACCAAAAGCTTCTGCATCAAAGCCATTATGCATATTAAATATTAAGCATTGACATTCTTGACCCAGTTTTTGTTTGGCTTTTTTAGTGGGTATAAAAGGTATCTGATCAATAGCTTCACCACCACAGACGAGACTATTTGGTAATAACGACGCAAAGTGACGGGAAAGCTCAATCCCCCATTCTTGGTTACCTTGTGCAATAACAAGGTAGCGAATATTAGCGGTGGTCGCTTGATGAATTAACTGAGAGCAATAATGATGGATAGGGCTCATGGGATCACTCGAAAAAACAAGACTTGCGAATAATACCAATTTGACGGGGATGATGGCGAAAAAAAACCACGCTAAATAGCGTGGTTTAGAGGGTTACTTAAGATAATCAGCGAGGTACGCCAGAATTTCATCGGCTTGACGCTCAGATAACTTCTTCAGCTTAAGCTGGAGCTTATCACCATCTCGAGTATAGGAAATTTTCCCTTTAACTAACTCTTGCGATTTTGGCTTCTCTATTTCAACCTTAGGCTGAAGTGTTTCTCCCATTTGCTCCAACTTATTGGTCACTTCACGAGTAATACGTGTAATGCCTGAAGCATTGATGGATTTCCACATTGCTTCATCAGTATTAACCAAATCAGTAACAAATGTTTGCTGCAATTCTGGCGGTAAACCGAAAAATAAACGGTGGAGTTTTACAATCGTTGGGCGACCCAATTCACCAACGCTCGGGTAAGCCATCAACACTTCCATTGGTAATGCAGCGGCTTTTAACGCGCCGCTAACCAAAGCTTCACTGCACTGACAGTATTTAGCCAGCTCTTTTTGGTCAGATACTTTGCCAGATTCAAGCAATGCCTGCATTTCTTTACCACGCTCAAATAATGAAAGTGGCTTGTGTGCATTCGCAACATCAGAAAGAAACTTCGCGTGCTCGCTATTAATCCCTTTACCGACGTAGATTAAAAAATCTTTCTCGGCCAAGATACAAGACATGCGACGACGGCTACCGTCTAGTACCTCGATTTTGCCATCGTCTAGCCAGCGACCTACAGCAGGGTATTGCTGCCCACGATCTTTTAATGTTGTTAAAATATCGGCTAGAGCATGTTCATTTAGGAAGGCTTGCTCACGGGCATTTTCAGCAAATACTCGTGTTTTTCCCGAGACGTCACCGGCTTTTATTTTAACCAATTCAAAAGCGACGGTATCTTCACCTGCAACAGCAAGTTCAATGACAGAGGCCTTATCTTTTGCCGCCGTTTGCGCTTCTGCAGGGGTTGTAGCACGGCGTTTATCAGCCTTGCCGAACAGACGTGCATTAAGATCTGTTGTTTTTATTGCCATCTGTTTTTACTCCCGATTAAGGTTAGCCCAGTGGCTGTGCATCACTCGCTCAAGCTCTAGACCAACGCGTTGTATAGCTTCTTGTGCCGTTGATAGGGTTTTTTTACCCCCTTCAAATTCGGCTGCCGTAAGATCGAACACTGTACTATAAGTATCAGCACAAGTTTCAAAAGCACGGCTACGTGGAACGGTAGCCATCATAACTTGCTCACGTAACAAATAATTCATTTCCGTTAAAACAGAAACCTGCTTTTTATTATCATCTTCAAACATAGTTGGCATTAAACGAATAAACTCTAAGCCATGCCAGTTTTCAGGGAACATTTCGTAGACTGTCGGTAAATGCTGGAAGAAGTTAACCGTTGATGCCCAGTCTAATCGCTTCGCGGCACAAGGAATAATAAGCGCATTTGACGCGTACATTGCGTTCCAAACAAGCGGATCAATGTGCGGACCGGTATCTATCATAATGACATCAAATTCATCAGAGATAGCGTCAATAACACGCTCTTTTAGCAAGCGGACTATATCTAAATCTTGATTTACCGCTAAATCTTGCCAAGCATCGGCGTTAAACATTGCATCTTCAGGGAATGCAGAAATCGTTTTAAGATTAGGATATTGTGTTGGCATAACCACATTACCCATCAAGAAATCTTTATCAATTTCCTGGCCTTCCGGCACATTTCCCAACATAACATCGACAGCAGAATAGATATTTTCCTGCACACCGACACTAATTTGTGGGTTCAAAAATAGACGTAAAGAACCTTGAGGATCAAGGTCAATAAGACAAATACGGTAGCGTTTATCAAGATCCAACGCCAAACATGCCGCCAAATGTACCGCAGTCATCGACTTACCAGTACCGCCTTTTTGGTTTTGAACATTAACGACCCAAGGCTTTCGACCCGCCCCTTCACGTTCATAAAACGCGGGCTTTTTCGCCGCATCCATTAACTGATGCGCTTCATCCAAAGTGATCGAGTAGTGGTTGGCATTGTTTTTTGTGAATTGATGCCCAGTGGCTTCCATGCGAGAAATAGCATCATCAAGTTTGCGTCGAGTTAAACCAGATCGCGTTTCCATTAATGCTTTAGACATAGGAGGAAAAAGTTCCTCACGACGTTCTTCAAGAACTATCTCAATACGATCAGCCTGTACCTGCTTGGTTTGCTCTGCGATATTGAGCAAATTTTCAATCGTCTGTTCCCTATTCATTATATTTATTCGCCATTAAATAATTTACTCACAATTGTACAGCATAAAAACACTATAACAATAAAAAGCTGAACAAATCGATAAAAATTGAATCCACATCAATCCGTGTAAAACATACGTGTTTTATTACGCCATAGATTCAAACGTAATTCCAAGTAATGATAACGACAGCCCACTAAGCCGTGCTTAAATTTATCCGCAAATAAAAAGAAGAGAAGAGAAAAAAGTCCAAGCGTTAAACCAAAAATCAGACCAGAATTCGTTTATTTTTAGCCTCTATTTACCTTAATCAGGCCACAGATTTAAAGTGTTACAGCGTCACTATTTTACAATGTAAATTTCAATCCAGCCTTAAATCCTCGGAAGCGTGAAAAAAACGGATAGATTACGGGTTGTGTATTTTCAATAAAACAACGCTAGATCAATCAAAAAAAACAAAAGTAGGGTGAAAACCAATTTTTCATCAATTTCACTATGATCGAGCAACGATGATATCTTAATCATTTCAAAGATCAGCCTGAAACTAGTTAAACAACCATAAAATAATCGTTTTTCATTGAATAGAGCCAACAGTAGCTTGATCATTGTTCTGGGCACTACACAGAAACATCGAAACAATGATCAAGGTAATTATCAATGTAAATGGCGGATAGTCAGACTCAATAGAATCGAAAAATGAAAGGAAGAATGATCAAGGTGATGATCTGAATTCTAATTTTAAACCTGATCCTCACGGAAGCATGATGAAAAGCTGATAAATTACAGAGAATGCAGGTTCAATAAGGCTTTAGGCTGATTAAAAAGATAAAAAAATCACTGAAATCGACGATTCCAGGCCCCATAGTCAAAATATCAATCCTACAATCAATCACTTGATCATTGTTCCAAACCGGACACATGATAATAAGCCCTCGATATACGGGCAGTGTCATTCTCACTAAGATTAAAAAACAAACAATACTAGAAACTTAAATTAGTGCTTTTTGCCGAAAACGAGCGAAATAGAATGAAAAGTCACAATCATGATCATCGTTCTGGGAGAAAAAAGGCCAAATAACAGTTAAAACATCACCAAACATGAAGAAAAACGAATGATTTCACATACGCCTGTGGATAACTCTGTGATTAAACCGTGCATCAACCATGATCATGCTTTCAATCTTTCAATGATCATGGTTTCAGAGAATTGATGATCATGTTTCCAATGTGCTAATGATCATAGTTTCGGATGCGTTATGATCATCGTTCCTTGCTTTTCTTGATCATACTTCCGTTTACCTCTATTTTTATTTCTTTTATAATTAGTAACTTACACGATTATTTTCAACCAGATCATTAGATCAGTTAATCATATAGATCACTTTAATCAAAAAGATCAGTTAATAAAATCAATAACAAAAAGAGCTTTCTTTCTTGATCTTTTTCTATTAATCTTTCTCGGAAAAATGATGCATCTACGGCTAATGACAAATGAATTCAGCAATCATGCCCAATAAAAAACTGACAGAAAAAATACTGATCTCAGCGCCACGATCACACAAAGACGGGCACCTTTTTGCGATCCCTGCAAATTTGATTGATTGGTTACCCCAGTACCAGCATTTCAAAGGGGTAACGAAAAGTATTATTGAATTGCTGAATTTAATTTCATTACGAGGCCTTTCTTGCCAAGACGGCATGGTATCAACCACAGAGCTAGTAGAAGCGACTGAAGGTCAGCTCACTCGTGCTGCAATTCAGCAACGACTTCGCGCTGCGGTTGGTGTTGGGTTATTCCAGCAACAGCCTGTACGCTTTGAACATGGCTTAGCAGGCAAGACGATGCTGCATCACTTTATTAATCCAGCGTTGCTCATTTCGCAGTTAGGTACTGGTAGCCTCAACTCAGAACAAAGCAAAGCCAAAGAAAAACAAAAGCGTTCCAAAGCATTAGCTCAAAACCATGTTAACCGGCAATTGCTAAACGAATATGGTTTGGGTACGCCACCAACAATGCCTGATGAAGCGGATCAAATTGTTGTTTCTCCCACTAGCTGGGCTGGGATCATTGATCAAGCTTTAGCACCACCACGTACCAAGAAAAGCTACCAAAAATCAATGGTGGCGATCAGTGGCACAAAAGCGATCATTGAAACACGATCATCAAAGTCGATCATGACTGTTGATGATCTGATGACCTTATTCGCGTTATTTACCCTGACTGTGCAATATCATGATCATCATATTGCTGATTATGAAATTCAGACCCGTAGTATGACCAATAAAACCCCGGTCTATATCACCGATATTCTGGCGCTTCGGGGGAAAAAAGACAGTGGCCCTGCTCGTGATTCAATTCGAGAAAGTATTGATCGTATTGAATTTACAGACTTCCAACTGCATGAACTGACTGGTCGTTGGATGAGTGAGAACATGCCTGAAGGGTTTAAAAGTGATCGTTTTCGTTTTCTTGCGAGAACGATCACCGCTTCTGAAGAAGCACCGAAAGAAGGGGATGATGGTGAGATCCGGATCAAACCGAATCTTTATATTTTGGTATGGGAGCCGTCATTTTTTGATGAGCTACTTACTCGTGACTATTTCTTCTTGTTCCCACCAGAGATTTTGCGCCAGCATACGTTGGTCTTCCAACTTTACACGTTCTTCAGAAGCCGAATGTCTCGTCGTGTAAATGACTCAATGTTATTGAGTGAGCTAAACCAAAAGCTGGCGCGTAATATTGAATGGCGCCGCTTTTCTAGCGATTTGATCCGAGAGCTGCGTAAGCTAGCAGAAGGGAAACTTACCGATAATATATTCGCGGTAAACTTATGGGGTTATCACTTAACGATCGCGCCCCATGAGGAAGATAAGCGTTATTGTGATTACCAAATAGACATCAAGTGTGATGCAGATGAAGTGATCCGCTACTCGCGCGCTAAAACGACCAATGAAGGCAAGCGTTCGATGGCACCGACCATGCCTAACCCTCTTCGTAATGAAATTATGCCGAAGCGAGAGCTTGATCAGCTTTCCGAGATCATTGATGGTGAGTTCGAACCCATTCAACGCAAAGAAGGGCGAACGAAAGGCCGATTAGGCCGTCGGGTAAAGCTGCGTAAGCACTTGGTTGAGATCAATGCCGATGAATTAACAATAACATTATCAAAATATACCTCACCAGAGGCTCTACAACGCAGTATCACGGCGTTATCGGCCATGACGGGCCATTCTGTCGCAGCAATCAACGATGAGTGCCAAGCGCTGTTAGAGAAGCTTGATTGGCTTCGAGTGAGTGGCGAAGTTTTATCTTATGATACGTTGAGTAAAACCATTGAACTCTATAACAGCCAGCACGAAGAGCGTCATCTTTCTATTGAGCGCTTAATTTCGGGTCTCGCAGTACGCCGCAAAGTGTGTAAATTGGTGTTTGAAGGCCATATCAACGAACAAGTAATGAATGCATTAGACGATGTTGCTCGCGGTATATAATCACACCGAATTCTAATGATAATGAAGCTGATCTTGGTTAATACCGGGTTCAGCTTTTTTTATGCTTAGTGATTAATTGTTTACCATTTTTTGCTTCGCTGTGTCTGTTATTATCTTGCTAGTTTGCTTTGTTTTTTCTAAAGGAATAGTCATGAATAGCTCTGCGCTTTGGCACAAGTTTTCCTGTGTGATTGTGTTTACCACACTTTGTTTCCCGCTAACTAATGTGCAGGCTAAGACCGTCGATAGGCCCCAAATTGGGGTTGTGCTTAGCGGCGGTGGTGCCAAGGGGGCAGCGCATATTGGCGTGTTGTCAGTCCTTGAGGAATATCGCATCCCCGTTGATGTTATTACCGGTACCAGTATGGGCGCTTATGTCGGTGGAATGTATGCGATGGGATTTTCAGCACAAGAAGTCCACCAGCGGACACTACAAGCTAATTGGCAAAGCGGTTATAACGACAGGGTTGGGCGTAATGATCTTGTTTTACGGCGTAAAAAACAAAACGATAACTATCAAATCTATTCTGATATCGGCATCAGCCTTGAAGGAGAATACCAATCTAAACCGGGGGCGTTTCAAGGGCAAGGGATGGCGACCTTACTGGGACAATTAACTGACAACCTTCCAACGCTTAACAGTTTTGACGATCTGGCTATTCCATATCGCTCGGTGGCAACAGACATTGTATCTGTACAACCTGCGGTATTGTCCTCTGGGCACCTTGCCACTGCAATGCAAGCTTCCATGACTGTGCCGGGGGCGTTGCAGCCTGTACGGATCAATGATCAAGTATTAGTCGATGGCGGGGTAGTTAATAACATGCCTGTTGACGCCGCGCAGGCATTGGGGGCCGATGTTATTATTGCGGTTGACCTTCGTGATGCGTTGTTTCAAGAAGAGGAGCTAAATAGTGCGTTGAATATTATCGGTCAGCTCACCACATTTATGACCAATAGCAGTGCTGATCAGCAAAAAGGGTTAATGGGGGAGGGGGATATTTACCTTCAGCCAGATGTTTCTTTCATGCTAGCGCCTGATTTTGGCAAAATGGATCAAGCTTATGTCGCAGGGCGTAAAGTGGCGCTGGATGCGTTACCAAAACTGCTTCATTATCAGTTATCGGAAGACGCTTATCGACAATATCTCACTGCCAAACTCGACCGCCGTAGCCAATTGCTTGCTAGCTCTGCTTATTACATTGACCGTATTGAGATAGAGAATAATACTCGGCGACCCGATCAAGCCTTACTCGCGTTGTTGGAACTCGAGACCAAAAAAGTGATCACTAATTCAGAGTTGGATGAGGCGGTAAAGCGGTTAAACAGCCAAGATATCTTTGAGCGTGTTACGTATCAAATCGACAACCAAGATACTGAAAATGTGCTGAAGGTGGAAGTCCGAGAAAAAAGCTGGGGGCCTGGTTACTTAAATTTAAAGTTTTCGTTTGAAGATGATTTTGCCAATCGCTCAGACTTTTCGTTTGGTGCGCAGTATATCTATACCGATCTCACGGAAAAAGGTGGGGAATGGCAATTTGAATGGTTACTGGGAAGCTGGAAACAGGTTAATACGAGTTTCTATATTCCGCTGGATTACAAAAAAGAGATTTTTGTTTCAACCGGGGTTGGCTGGAGTCGAGAAGTGCGTGAATTTCAACTATCCCAAGAGCAGGCTGATTTGGTTGATCTCCCGAAAGGCTCAGTCGTTGAAACTGAGTATGAACAATTTAATGGGTTTGCCGAATTGGGTTGGAATTTACAGCCGTGGAGTGCCATCGCCATGGGCTACAAAGTGGATAGCGGGCAAGTAAACGAAATTAATGGAGCAAGTGATAGCAACGGGCAAGACTATACCGCTCATGGTCCCTATATTTCTTTTGCTTACGATAACCTAGATAACTTCTATTTTCCGCGAGAAGGCTTTCTGTTTGATGCCGAACTCGGCTTTGGTATGAGCAAAAGTAAGTTTAATGACGAAGAGAAAATATCCAATGAAAATCTATTCTATAGCATGGAGTTGATGAAGCCATTAAGTTATGAAAACCACACGGTAACGGCAGTGGCAAAAGTCTCGGGTGATGATTCCGATGATTTATTGCCTATCTATGTTCAGGATCTCGGTGGTTTATTTAATATGTCAGGCTACCACCGCTATGAGTTAAATGGTCGATATCGCTTGTTTGGCGCGTTGGTATATAGCTACCGATTGATGGAAAATAATTTTGGCGCGGTTTCTGTGCCTGTTTATATCGGTGGATCGCTAGAGCGTGGCAATGTATGGGATCAAAAGTCCGATGTGAGCTGGGGAAGCAGTATGGGAGCGGCAAGTGTCTTTATTGGGCTTGATACACCCGTCGGCCCTGCTTATTTGGCTTACGGACAAGCTGAAGGCGGACAAAGCTCGTTTTATCTGACACTGGGTAGCTCATTTAATTGACAGTAAATGGAACGATGAGCACGATCTCTGTCGATGTTATTCCTTTTTGACATAGCCCTGACAAAGCGTTGTTTTGTTTGGGCAATATTGGAGACGGATATAACCTTTGTCCCCTTTCGATGAGAGAGGCCACTCTCCGCCATGGATGTCGGGAATGGTCTTGTCACCCTCTCGAAATGCAATATATGAGTTTTCGCGAGCCATCGACTGGCTCGCTTTTTTTTGCCTAAAATTTGGCATTTACCCCCGCTATTTTTCGACACGCTTCCTTGCCGTGTTTTCTCCCTTAGTTCCTAACCGCTACCTATACTGACAATATTGCTGTGGATTGATGTGGCTCGGTTTTAGCTAGGAGCAATTTGTGCAAATAAAAGGACGCTTGATCATTGTTGCCATTTTTTCCGCTTTGGCTGCCGGCATTTGGTACAAGGAGTTTTTGGGTGATGTGGCAAAAGTATTTCCACGTCAGGGGGTAATGACTGTTGTGGTGTCAGCCGTTGAACGTAAATCTGTTCGCTGGGAAATCGAAGCGTTAGGGACGGTAAAATCACGAGAGTCGGTTGTGCTTACCGCCAAAGTAACCGAAAAAGTGGAGCAGGTACATTTTACGGATGGACAAGAGATAAAAGCAGGGCAAATACTAATCTCGCTGGCTTCCGACGAACAAAAAGCAAAAGTGCGAGCAGCCAAAGCAAACCTAAAAGAGCAACAGCGAGAACATAAGCGGATTGAAGGCTTGGTTAGGCGTAATACGATTGCCAGCTCAGAACTCGATAAACTATTTACCGATATCGAGGTCGCACGTGCTGTACTGGCGCAAAATCAAGCCGAACTAGATGCCCGTGCTATTCATGCGCCGTTCACTGGACTACTTGGCTTTCGACAAATCAGCCCCGGCGCCTTGATAACACCAGGCACTGTGATCACGACCTTAGATGATATTGCTCGAGTAAAGCTGGATTTTTCTATTCCTGAATCTTTTATTGGCTACCTCAAAAAAAACACCACGATTGAAGGCCAAGTTGCCGCTTTTCCTGAATACCTGTTTTCTGGTGTCGTTACCAGTATTGATAGCCGTGTTGACCCAGAAACGCGGACTATTTTGGTACGAGCTGAGATAGACAACCAACAATACCAACTTCGCCCCGGCATGCTAATGACTGTCCGGCTCATTGTGCGAGAAAGATTAGGACTGGTTGTGCCGGAAGAAGCTTTGGTACCACGTCAGCGTGATAATTATTTGTTTGTGGTCAATGCCGAAGGTGTTGTTGAACAACGCTTGGTTAAAACGGGATTTAGTCGTCGTGGAGAGATCGAGATCTTAACGGGGGTTGAGGAAGGAGAGTTTGTTATCAGCCGCGGTATTCAACGTGTCCGCCCTGGGCAACACGTAGAAACTCAAAGGAGTGAGCGTTTTACACACCGGGAGGTTAACTGATGTGGCTATCCGATATTTCTGTAAAGCGCCCAGTTTTAGGGGCGGTGATCAGCATGTTGCTAATTGTTTTTGGCTTAGTTGCATTGGAACGGCTACCACTCCGAGAGTACCCAGATATTGATCCCCCTGTGGTAACCATTTCGACAAGCTATCGAGGTGCATCTGCTGCGATTGTGGAATCAAGGATCACTCAGCTTATCGAGGACAGGGTGTCTGGGCTCGAAGGGATCAGAAATATTCGCTCACAAAGCCGTGATGGCCGTTCAAGTGTGACACTTGAGTTTGGTATTAGCCGAGATATAGATGCAGCAGCGAATGATGTTAGAGACCGCATAGCTGGGATTGCTAATAACCTTCCTGAAGAAGCTGAACCTCCTGAAGTACAGAAAGCATCTGGTAGCTCTGAAGTGATCATGTGGCTGAATCTGGTGTCAGACAGAATGGACACATTAGCCCTTACCGATTATGCACGTCGGTATTTGGTCGATCGTTTTTCGGTTATTGATGGTGTTGCCAATATTCGCCTTGGTGGTGGTAAGGAATATGCGCTACGTATCTGGATTGATAGGCAAAAACTCGCCGCCAGGGGTTTAACGGTGACTGATGTCGAAGATGCACTGCGTGATGATAATGTTGAATTGCCCGCAGGCTCCGTCGAATCGAAAAACCGCCAGTTTACCGTTCGAACTCAAAGGTCGTTTGTGAGCCCTGCTGATTTTTCATCGTTGGTTGTCGGGTCTGGACGTGATGGTTATTTGATCCGGCTGGGGGATGTGGCAAACGTTGAGCTGGCTGCAGAAGAAGAGCGGATCACCTTTCGAGGTAATACGCAGGACATGATTGGGTTGGGGATCTCTCGGCAATCAACTGCTAACACGTTAGCGGTTGCCAATGCGGTGAATGACTTAGTTGATGAGCTTAATCCAACTTTGCCACAGGGGATGGAAATTAAGCGCTCTTATGATTCTTCTGTATTTATTCAAGCTTCTATCAAGGAAGTCTATAAAACGTTGTCGATAGCCCTGCTGCTTGTTGTCATGGTTATCTATGTGTTCCTTGGTAGCATGCGTACCATGTTGATCCCTGCTCTCACTTTACCGGTGTCGCTAATTGGCTCGTTTATTGTTCTGTATGCGCTGGGGTTCAGTATTAACTTACTTACCTTATTGGCGCTGATCTTGGCCATTGGTATTGTGGTTGATGATGCGATAGTGATGCTGGAAAACATTCACCGCCGTATCGCCTTGGGGGAGCCGCCATTGAAAGCGGCCTTTCTGGGGGCAAAGCAGGTGAGCTTTGCCATTATTGCGACGACGGTAGTCTTGGTGGCTGTATTTTTACCCGTAGGGTTTCTTGATGGCGATCTTGGTAAATTGTTCCGTGAGTTTTCAATAGCCATTAGTGCCGCAGTGATCCTGTCATCGTTAGTGGCATTGACGCTCAGCCCAATGCTGGCCTCTAAGCTAATGAAACCAGCAGCGGCCGAGTCTTTACCTTGGCTGGCGAAAAAAATGGGCCGGTGGTTGTCTGCCTGTACCCAGCACTACGTAAACATATTGAAAGTATGGGTTAATCATCCGGCATGGGTGGTTGCTTTGTTGCTAGTCACCTTACTGGGCAGTAGTTGGTTAATGACTCGGATCCCGTCAGAATTTGCACCAAAAGAAGATCGCGGTGTAATGTTCCTTATTGTTAATGGGCCGCAAGGTGCAAGCTTTGAATTCATGCAGCCTTATATGGACGAAATTGAGCACCGGTTGATGCCTTTGGTGGCGACTGGTGAAATCAAACGTCTACTTATTCGAGCACCTCGTGGATGGGGGCGTATCTCCAATTTTTCGAATGGTTTTGCTATCGTCGTCTTAGAAGACTGGTCATCCCGTCGTGGCGCCAATGCCATTATTGGTGATATTCACGGTCGCTTGTCTGACTTGGCAGGGATCACTGCTTTTCCTGTTATGCGGCAACCATTTGGCCGCGGCGTCGGGAAGCCGGTGCAGTTTGTGCTTGGTGGGGGCAGCTATGAAGAGTTAGCACAATGGCGTGATGTCATTCTTGAGGCTGTTGCTGAGAATCCCCGTCTTACGGGAGTTGATCATGACTACAAAGAAACTAAGCCACAATACCGGGTTGTCATTGATCGCGATAGGGCGGGTGATCTTGGCGTTTCAGTTAAAGAGATAGGTCAGACGTTAGAATCAATGTTGGGTTCACGGCAAGTTACCACTTATACGTGGCGTGGCGAAGAATACGATGTGGTGATTGAGGGGCAGCGAGAGCATCAGAATACGCCTGCGGATCTGGCTAATTTATATGTGCGCTCCGATACCGACCATCATTTAATTCCACTCTCAAGCCTAATCCAGGTTGATGAGTATGCTGGTGCCCCGCAGCTTAATCGTTACAACCGAGTACGTTCAATTACGATTGAAGCGAATTTGGCCGAAGGATATACATTGGGAGAGGCGTTAGCCTACCTCAATGGTTTGGTTCGTGACAACTTACCCCCTGATGCTGTCGTGAATTACAAAGGGGCATCACAAGACTACCAAGATTCGAGCGCATCAATCTTGTTCGTTTTTGTACTCGCATTGCTGGTGGTCTATTTGGTTTTGGCGGCGCAGTTTGAAAGCTATATTCACCCGTTTGTGATTATGCTTACAGTGCCATTAGCCAGTTTTGGCGCATTGCTTGGGCTGTACTTTACCGATCAGAGTCTAAATATATATTCTCAGATAGGTGGGATCATGCTCATTGGGCTCGCGGCAAAAAATGGTATTTTGATTGTTGAATTTGCCAATCAGTTACGCGATCAAGGGCGGTCATTTGATGATGCCATACTGGAAGCATCAGCAGAGCGTTTTCGACCTATCCTGATGACGGCAATAACGACGATTGTTGGGGCGGTGCCTCTCATTCTGGCGAGTGGCGCTGGGGCTGAAACACGAATGGTTATAGGGATTGTTGTATTATGCGGTATTGCGGTCGCGACCCTATTCACCTTGTTAGTGATCCCTGTGATGTATCGGTTGCTGGCGCTACACACGAAAAGTCCGGAATTTGTTGCCAATCAATTGACCGAACAGCTTGCTGAAGAGCCAAGTAAGAAAATGAGCCAACGTTAGCTCAAGTACTCAAGTAAAAAAGAAGAGCTGAATTTGTGGTAAGTGAATGCTGTAACACCATTATATCGTGTTTGGTGCTGAGCTAGGTCAACGACAGTGCCGACTTTTTTAGCTACTATCATTCACAATTCAAATAACAGGTTAGATTTGCTATGAAAATTTCCGTTGATGGTGGTTCATTTAAAGTCGCAATTGAGACTGAATATGATGGTTTGATTGAAGAGTCGACCGCTATTTTTCATGAAACGCTTGAGCAGGCGAAATCAAACGACAAGGCAATTTTACGTTTTCTGCAAATCATTCTTGAGCATCGAGACGAAAACGATGCGATTGGTTATGCCACTATGGGATTGTTAGGCTGGTATAACGAAGTCATTAACCCTGTAGAAGATAAAGATATCGAACTGAATTTGGCCAAGATCCTGCCGCACCTAATCAACCCAGCAGGTGATTTGACAGCAACCAGTGAAAACGAAACGAATACGTTTAAGCACTAATTTGCCGCTTTTGATATCGTTGTTTTCGCGAGTATTTCAAGGGTAAATAATGAAACCTGATTACGTTGAAGTAGTCAGGTTTTTTATATTTAAGAACAGGTTGTTATGGTTAATAACTGGAACGATGATCAAGGTAATTAACTAAGTTCAAAACTGCTGCCAAGTTCAACATCAAGCTCAAATTTTCTTTTTCTTTTGATGTGTAAGGAAGATCCTGACTGGGGTAATGCAAATGGATCACTGGTTACAACAAGGCGCTGATTAATTAGTCCGTGATAGGAATGGTTGGAAAATAAGCCTTTATCAAACGTGACTAGGGGTAATTTAGCACTATTATGCTGGTGTTTTAAATTTGCTAAATCAATCCAGCAAACCCCTGTTGTACGCGCATTGTCGAAATAGTACATCAGTTCATTATGACTCGAAATTGTAGACCAAAGTGTCGGCGCTATATTGGGGCTATTGGCGACACCAAAATCAAACCCAATAGGGACAGAAGCATTTGCGGCAACAGATTTTGATTGCGCCAACGATTCAGCACTACTTGTCGGTTTACTTAAATGGTGCATGTTAAAGGCAGCGCGTTCGAAACGATCTGTCGGGAATGGACCACCAGGAATGGTATGACTTGGGAATTGGTTTTTATCGCTCCACTGCCATTTCCAATATTGGTTAATTTTAATTTGTTTGGTAAAACTGGGCTCATTGGTCATCACTTGATATGAAGGCTTACTGTGGACATGATATTCGCCTTTAATGACCTCAATAATCGCGGAATCACCAAAAATGTCAGAGACGGACAAATGCAATGAAGCGGGTTTGCCACTACTTGGGACCAATGAGGCATTAATTTGAATGCCACTATTATGATTAAATTTTTCAACGACTTCTTCAACTGAACAGCAAGTATCTAATACATATTGTACCCATCTAAGTACATCTAAATTTTTGCATGAACTACCATCTTTCCGCTGGTATTGCGCGCCACTGTCATACAATACATTAGCAACTAGCCCCGCGGTATTCATTCCATCTGAGGCTCCACAGTGCTCGACACCACCTTCATCTCCTACGACCATTGTTACGACGCTGTCATAAAGTGATGTCCATGTGAGCGTCGAGTCGTCAGTGTCTGCCATTCCCGATTTTTCAAGGTTTTTATTGAAGGTATATAGAGTTGTCG
Organism: Photobacterium makurazakiensis; assembly: GCF_050336715.1. Lineage (NCBI taxonomy): Bacteria > Pseudomonadati > Pseudomonadota > Gammaproteobacteria > Vibrionales > Vibrionaceae > Photobacterium > Photobacterium makurazakiensis. The sequence continues at coordinate 96,663 of NZ_JAKJSJ010000016.1, read as the reverse complement.
GTAATTGAGTCGCCCAATCCATATTTCTTGCTGTTGTTAGAAATGCGTCATTGAGGTTATTAAAAACACGAGTACACATAATATTCCCTTAGTCATTTATGTTTAATCATTATTAATGTATTTAGCTGAAACTATTAGAGACTTAGTATTTACATTCACTTGGCAAGTTACTTTGTAAATACAGTAGCTGCTTATTTAATTGAGCTTTATTTGAGTATTAGCGAAGGGATAGCGGAGTGCTATTACAGGTTATTACAGACACTCCATCATCAACGTAATTTTATTCTTTAATAAAGTTTCGAGACCCCCATAAGCACTCCGTTATATAAGTTATTTATGAGGGAGGGGGGGCTGTCCAATGTATGCCTATTACTTAAATACACAGTTTGAAAGCGGTAGAAACGCAGCGCCGTAGGCTGGGGTATGGCGCTCTGTGTCAGATTGAAAAACTGGTGTTGAATAGACAATGGCCTTTTTCTTTGAATCGGAGCTTAAGGCCAAGTGATTAATGATTGGTTGGATTAGGGATGGGCCTAGTGTGCCCCCTATTACGATAGCGGGTGGATCCATAAGGGCGATGATAATTTCAATCATGGACGATAATTCTTGAGCACAAAATGATACCCATCGGTCAAAACCCGATGATGACATTTGTTCATAAGTGAGAGGAGAGGTGCCATCCCAGTCAATGCCTGCTTCGAAGAGGAACTGTTTTAATGTATTGGTGTTGGGCATCAGGCCTTTGAATAACATGGATAACTCACCAGCATGCCCATTTGCCCCTATTCGAGGCACTCCATTTTCAATTGCGACACTGCCAATACCATGGCCGATGAATATGAAGTAAAAGTCACCGGAACACTTTCCATAACCTTGAAAACTCTCGCCAACGGCTGCGTTAACCGCATCGTTGCCTATGTATACTGGCACGGAGAATCGTGAAGCAAAGAGTGCTTGAATATCAATGCGATCCCACTCTTGGAACTTGGCAGCAAAGATATATTGGCCTGCTTCTCCCTTTATACGTGCTGGTATCGAAACGCCTAACCCCAACAGATTGTCTTGAGGTATGTTGGTTTCCAATAGTAGCTGGTGGAGTAGTTGATAGCTTCTGGTTGCAATTGTGCCAGGATCACTGAAGGTAATTAGCTCTTGAGCGGCCTTGATCAGTTGGCCTTGCATATCGATAAGGCAAACTGCAATGGAGCCATTATCAAAGATCACCCCAGCACTGAAGCCGAAATGAGCATTGATTTGATAGCAAACCCGAGGTTTTCCTCGCCCTTCTGATTGAATGCCAACTTCGATTAATATTCCTTGGGCATGTAGCCCTTTTACGATGCGGGAGACAGATTGAAACGTCAGCGTGGACACTTCCGCAATCTCTGGACGACTGATTGGCTTTCCTGCTCGGTGAATAACCCCGAGCAGGTATTTTTCATTATTAGTTAAATTTACTCTCATGGCTTTAGTAGGCATTGGTAGCATGATTTCTGGAGACATTGCTTTTGGGTATATTGCTCTGTTGAGTTTCTAGATAGCGCATTTTGCTCTCTTTGATGATCCAATCCAGAGGGTGGCGCACCCATGGCTGTGGGTCGTTTGGGGCAAAAGAATCCAAGCTACGCGCGGCTTGGCAGCGCCAGCCAACAATTTCGGCATGACGTATACATCTTGATAGATGCCATGACTGAGCCACGATGGTCACATCATGGTTTGTTGTCATAGCCATCGCTTTTCGAGCAACCTCAATGGTTGACATATACGCTTGGCCTTCATCCAGCGTTACCGGTTTGATAAATGGATTCAAAGCTGGTTGAACCGTGCTAATTAGGTTCGCGATTTCCCATTGAACTAATACGGTGCCTATTGGGTATTTATTCAATAATTGGCAGATTTTAAGAGCAATAAGGCGATTTACTTCATGCCCTTCACCATATGAGAAGGCAAGTAAAGTGTGATTCGCCTTTACCTTTCCCCAAGAAGCCATATAAGGCTGAAAATTATCGAGGTAATGCGGAATTTCAGTCGCCAGATCTTTTGTTATCGGGACAAATCGATCGCTGTATGGTCGCGGTGAGGTAAGCTGAATTTTTTCGCCGCCTACGACTAACTGATTCGGTTGCCCAGAGCGAAAGCGTACTTTATCAGGCATTAATTAATGCCTCTGCATAGTCAATGTATTCATTGAGTGTTCCGATTCGATTACCAGTGTTTGTGTCGAAGAGTTGAACCTGATGTTCGTCTATCATGATGTTTACCGACTCACCAATGGTGAAGCTGTTATTTGCATAGGGTACAACTGCTTTCAATTCACCTAAAGGTGTCGCTAAGGTGAGGAACCATTCGCGACCAATGGGGGACGCACTTTTGATGTTAGCGAGATATTGGCCGTTTTCACAGATGGTAATTGACTCTGGACGAATACCAACATCGACTTTACTGCTCAACAACGATGAAGCTGGATATGTTGTACTACCGAGGCTTAACTGACCTTGAACCACTTTACCTTCAAGAATATTGATCGCAGGATTACCGACAAACTGGGCGACAAAACGTGTTGCTGGGCGATGGTAGATATCATCGGGTGTGCCGACTTGTTCTATAACCCCATGGTTCATACATATAATTTTGTCCGCCATGGTGGTTGCTTCAAGTTGATCATGGGTGACCATAACGGTAGTCACCCCCAGCTCGCTCTGTAATCGCTTCATCTCGTCACGCATTGAATGGCGAAGAGTGGCATCGAGGTTAGAGAGCGGTTCATCGAGCAATAAAAGCCCAGGTTGTTTTATTAGCCCCCGAGCTAGTGCGACACGTTGTTGTTGTCCGCCAGACAGCTCGGAAGGCATCCGTTCAAGAAGGTGATCAACTTGTACTTTGGCTGCAACCTGTTTGGCCATTTTTAAGGCCGTGTGCTTATCTACTTTGGGTTTACGGTATTTTATTGGAAACAGAATATTCTCTAACACCGTTTTATGGGGGTAAAGCGCATAAGATTGGAATACGACACTTAAATTTCGATGTCTGGCGGCCACTTTATTGATAACTTTTTCATCGAAGTAGATTTCACCGCCATTACATTCATAAATACCAGCCATTAACATCAGTGTTGTCGATTTCCCACAGCCGGAAGGGCCGAGGATGGCGACAAACTCACCGTCTTCAATGGTGAAGTTAATACTGTCTAATGTGGTAACGCTGCCCCATGATTTGGTAACGTGTTTGAATTCTATTTTCATAATTTATCCTTTCGTGCCGCCGACAGAGATTTGTGACAAGTATTTTTGGCAAGTGATGTAGAGAATGAGGCTAGGAAGCAGATATATCACTGCCACAGCGGTTAAAAGGCCGTAATCGGCGCCCATTGAATCTTCAGCAAAAAAATACAAGAACTGGCTCATTACCCAGTGCTGGCTATCAAATATGAATGAAGTGACAAAGACATATTCTTCCCAACCTTTCAAAAAGGAAAAGACACCGATAGCGATAATGCCATTCTTTACTTGAGGTAACACCACGCTAAAGAATGCCTGTATACGTGATGCGCCATCTGTCATGGCACTCATTTCAATATCCCAGGGTACGCTGTCAAAGAACCCTTTCATCAAGAAAATGGCGAATGGTAATTCCAGTGCAGCAATCACCAGAATAACGCCAGTTAGGGAGTCGAGCAGGTTGCTCCAATACAGCAATAGAAAAATAGGGATGATCAAGGTTAATGCCGGAAATGCGTGGAGGATAACCAAGGCTTTCATATAGCCACTTCGGCCTCGAAAATTAAAACGTGACAGATAATAACCCGCTCCCGTTGCTGCAATACAAACTAACAGGGTTTGTCCACCAGCCAACAGAAACGAGTTCCATAAACTGGCATAAACGGAAGGGAGCGTATTTTCTTCAAATAAGAAGCGGTAACTGTATAGACTGATAGCCTCTCCAGTTCTTGCATAGGCAAGCACCATAAAGGTCACGATGACCGAGATGGATAACATTATTCGGAGGGGCTGATGATCGATAAGAAATTGGATCGTGAAAAAAACCAGCATGAGCGGAATAAAAGCGGTCATTATTGCCGATAGGCTGTGAGTGTCGACACTGCCAGTTACCCCTGATGTGAGAGAGACAAACAGCATCCAGAAATACGGCAAGACCACAGGCAAGGTAATGACAGACATCAGCAACACTATGATCCATTGTCCCAATGATAATTGGGTAAGGGCTGAACGCCGAAGCGATAAGAGTAACTGGCTCATTGGTTAACCTCTATTTTAGGTGTTTGTAGCAAGCTCTTCATGTCCGTAAATCGCCACATCAACATTGAATAGACGATACCCACGACGACTAAGAGCAAGGCCAAGGCAGCACCATAGCCATATTGTCCAGATTCAAAGGCCTGCTTATAGACGTACAGTGAATACACGGTGGAATCATAAAAAGGGCCACCATTGGTAATTAGCAATGCGTATTCAAAAGTAACCAGTAGGGACAAGGACTGGAAAATAGTGACGAAGCTTAATGGCCAGCGAATAGCGGGTAAAATGATGTGCCAGACGGTTGCCATTGCAGGAGCACCATCGACTTTGGCGGCGTGAAACAGGTGAGGGGGGATCGACTTTATTGCCGAAGTGAAAATTAGCATCCCCATTGAGGCACCAATGATCCCGTTAGCTAAAATGATCGTCATCATCGGGGAGTTCTGGCGTAAATCCAGCAACTGAGTGCCACCTATGCTGGTCCATGCTTGGTTAATCAAGCCATATTCATTGGGATCTGCTGCCCATATCCATAACAGGGCATAAATTACACTTGGTGCCATGCGAGGCAACAACCACAAAGTGGTGAACATCTTCCCTATTCGTTCTGGTAAGGCTGAAATGGCTAAAGAGAGCAGTAGAGCAAGGCCAACATTGAAGAAGGTGAGTGTACAAACAACAAACAAGATGGTTTGCAGAAAGATTTCCCAAAGTAGTCGATCACTAAACAATTGATAAAAATTGTCGAAACTAAATTGATTAATGGATAGATCACGTCCCATATCAGAAAACGCAATGACAATGTTGACGCCAATGGGCAATACAAACAAGAGGAGCAACAAGAGTGTTGCCGGCCCTAAAAATAGAAGGCCATTTTTATTAATGATGTGGTGGTTCATTGAATATGAAGGGGGCTATCCCCCCTTCCTCCAAGCAGACTGAGTATTATTTAATGATGACGTCATCGGCCATTTCGATACGCATACGTTCAACCACAAAGTCGGTTGCCTTATCTGCTGTTAGCCTGCCGGTTTCAACACCTTGGATACCTCTGAATAGGATATCGTTATATTTAGCCAGCGAGGGGTGAATTGGCATTGAAAGCACGTCGGAATTGGTCAGTAGCTCAGAGCCATTTCGGCTAATCCAAGCTTCTTTGTATTCAGGTGAAGTGAGTTCTTTATTATGGATTGCTAGATAGCCAGCGCCTGTTGCCATTGGAGTGTAGTTTTCCGCTTTAAGGATTTCCCCTATCAAGCGTATTGCGAGCTCTTTGTCTTCTGCTTTAGGATTGACTGACATCGTTAGCGGGTGAGACATGTTAAATGGGCGTGCTCCTTGCTCTGCTGACGGAATATTCATCCAGCCGACATTTTCAAAATAGCTCTGTTCTGAATTGTCAGAAATACCCATATCGATCATCTGAGGAACGCCCCAGATACCGTGAATTTTGACAAAAGCATCGCCTTCACCAAAAGCACGATGAATGGCATCCCAGCTCATGGTGGTGTTGTTTGAAGGAGTGATGTTGTTTTGGCTGTTTGCTTTAATCCAAGTTAAAAAACGGGTGAGTGCGTTTGTGTTTACGACTAATTTACCGGTTTCTGGATCTTGCGCTTCATAGCCGAAACTGCGCATGTTCATTAGGAAGTCAGGGCCGGTGTTTGGACGATGTAAAATACCGTACTTAGCTTTACCTGCATCCATCACCTCTTTTGTTAATGCTGATAGGTCGTAAATGGTGAATTCACCACGATCAACACGTTCAGGTAGGGCGGCAATAAACTCTTCACTTTTGCCTATGCTACGCAGCATGTTTTTATTGAAAAACACCATGCGAGCTTCTGGTAGGAAAGGGATTCCCCAGCGTTGTTGCTTATAGGTCACGGTTGGCCAGACCCAATCGATCATATCTCCAAATAAACTGGGATGCTGGCTGATATATTCATCCAGCGCCATGACGGAATTTGCTTCAGCGAGAGAAGCCAACCATTCGTGTGCTCCGACATAGATGTCAGCCCCGCGATTGACCGAGTCGGAACGCAGGTACTGAAGTACGTCTTCATCCCACCCCCGTGAGCGGTTGAAGTGAATCTCAACATTTAATTGTCTGTCATCACCCGCTTGCTTTAATTGTGCATTCAAGCTTTCAGTAGCACGATGAACTGACGGCTCCATATCAGTGAGGTACTTATCCGCACGCATCCAGAGTTTTAGATCAACAGCCTCAGCTGAAACGTTTGGTATGTAAATACAGGTAGCAAGTAAAGCAGCCAATAGCGGTTTTTTCATTTTAGTCCCTTAAATAGCTTCATGGTTGAAGGCATCTATATGCTCAAGGATAAAAATTACACATTTATTAACTTGAGTTAATAAATGTGTTGAATACATGGAAATGTGGTTGATTGCTTTATTTTTGAGCATGTTGTAGCAGGGATTTACTTTGCCAAACAGGGGGTAACGTTGTTTAGCAAATAATAAAAAAGCCTGTTCACAATGTCGTGATCAGGCTTTTTTGTTTACAGGTTATCGTTTGATTAGTTGTGCTTTTCTTGGAATTGCTGGAGCTCATCGAGTGTTGGGGCACCGTCAGAGCCTGATCGGCTTACCACAATGGCTGCGACCATGTTGCCGAGTGTTGTTGCAGTTTCAAGCGTCCAATCTGCCGCAAGGCCAGCAAGTACGCCCGCGCAATGGCTGTCGCCTGCGGCGATAGTATCAGCAACCTCAACCTTAAAAGCCGGTATTACTTGCGGTGGTGTATCGGGCTGGCAGATCTGCGCTCCATCTTTATCAAAGCGACAAATAAGCTTGAGCTGGTGGTGAGTCGCAAATGCAGCGGCATCATCAATATTGCTCGTCGGTTGCTTGGTGAGCAGTGCCAGTTCATCCCGGTTTAGGGTTAAGATTGGCTTCTTCGCGAGTAGCCCCTTAACAAATTCTGGATTAATATCAGCCAAGCGAGGGCCAAAATCGACAAACAAGGTGTAGTCATCCGGCAAGTTAAGTAACCACTGACGAAGCGGCTCGCTTTGCTGGCTAACAAGCTCATAGCCCGAAACATAGACGAGTGCTTTTTCTGGCATTGGAATTTGTGCCAGTAGCGCATTTGTCCAATGTTGTTCACAACCATCAATCGTGATGAAGGTACGCTCCTTGCTCGCTTCGACCATTGCGAGACACCAGCCATTGTCATGGGTTGGGTGCCTTAGTAATCGAGGGAGCTTTTCTCGTACCATCGCTGCTTCAACATGCTGGCCCCAACTACCGTTACCAACGGGGATCGCGTTAATCGGTGTTACCCCCAAGCGAGCCAAGGCTCTGGCGACATTGAATGCACAGCCGCCAATATGCCGACCAAGCTCTTCTGCGATGACATCGCCACCACTTTGAGGCAATTGGTCAAGCCCAAGCATCACATCACCAAAAGCTGCACCAATAACAATCACTGGTCGCTTTGTTCTTAGGCTTTGTTGAGCAATCATGATTATTCCTTAGCGGGTCTTCTTAAGGGTAATACGGTAAAGCACCATACTGACAATGAAAGAGACAAATAGCCCTAAGCTTGAGTCAGCAAAAATACCCACGGCAAACGGACCATCAATAAAGCCGGTATTGGTCACCATCAAGCCCGAAACTGAACCTGCGATCCAGCACCATAATGTAGGCTTAATCGTACCTGTTTCACCATATAGCTCCTCTTCACTGTAACCTGCGCTCTGGTGTTTAGTGTAAAAATCGGTGATGAAAATAGCGGCCCATGCTGCTAAGAAAACACCACAGAAAACCAAGAACGAGATAAATGGACCAAGGAAGTCACCGGATACAAACAGGACATACAGCGCGACACCAAGCACTAATACCGCATCAAGGGCGACAGCGGTGCGTTGTTTTAATTGAATGCCCATGCTAAGTAAATTAAGACTGGCAGAATAGAGACTTAATACCGCAATCGTTACGATCCCCGCAGTTGCTGCGGCAAGGTAAGGGATTGCCATCCAAGATGGAAGCAGACGCCCGATGGCTGAAATTGGGTTTTCATGAGAAGCCAAATCAGGGATTTGTGCTGTCAGTAGAATGCCCGTTAGCATTAGTAGTATTAAAGGCAGTGCAGCCCCACCCACAACAGAGGTGAAAATGCCTTGCTTGCTTGATGATGGACTTTGATCACGGCTGTAATCAGCGCCTGCGATCGCCCAGCTGATCCCAGTACCTGCCGCAATGATCGAAACGGCTGGTAGGAATCCGGTGATCCAGCTACCCGACGGCAATGCCATGATCACTTCCCAATCAGCGGTCGCCATTAGATAAAGCACGACAAGCAAAGTCATTGCACCAAACGTACGGGTGATCCACTTTTGCATCAACAAAACAGTGTTTTGCCCTAACATACTGACGAGTACGGTTAAGCCGCCGAATAAAACAAGCGAAATAGCGGTGATAACGGTGCCCTCGGCAAAACCGAGTGCGGCGAATAAGGCGGCTAAGGTTAGGGTGCCGGTAATGATATTGACCGCCTCCCAACCCATAAGGTTAACCCAGCAAAAAGCGGTTGGTGCGATATTTCCTTTTTTACCAAAGCTTGAGCGTGAAAGCGTGAGTGTGGTGGTTCGGCCAATTTTTCCGGCAATGCTAGAGATACCAACCAATGTAAAAGAAGCGACACCGACAATCGCAGCAAGTACTGATTGGAAGAACGAAAGCCCAAACGACACAATGATCGCACCGTAAACGACGCCAAGAACGCCGATATTCGCTGCACACCAAACGAAGAACAATTCAGCGGGCTGTTTCGTTTGCTGGCTAGGCGGTACAAGGCCAATGCCGAGATCTTCAATGCTGGTATCATTGCCACCTGTCTGATGGCTATAGGCTGAAACGGTGTCTTTATTGCTCATTGTACTGTCCTTCCTGTTGGATTCGGTTTAGACGGAATGTCGCAAGTGTTTGGGCATAAGGGGTGAAGTTAATTTGGTTAGCAGTATTTATCAGTTCGATATGTTCATCAGAAAAAGCATCCACACCATGTAGCGCGCCACAAATAGCAGTTGCCATTGCACCAATGGTGTCGGTATCGCCGCCTAAATTCGCCGCGAGTTCAGCACATAACATCGGATCTGTGCCTGCGAGGTCGACCAAGGCAATGGCGGTTGGGACAGATTCCAGGATATCCATCCCTGAACCTACCATTTCATACAGATCGGTGAGTGCAGTTTGGCGATCATGCTGGCTTTCAACGACATATAGCGCGTAACGAATACGGCGGCCTAATAGTGGACTGAAGGTGGACTCATATTGACGTTGAGTGTCATTGGCTAGCGGGATAATTTCATCTTTGATTTGTTGCCAGCTTCCCCCTTCTATTGCTCGGCTAATCGCCCAACTGATAACAGCGGCTCCCGCGATAGCAATGTCAGATTTGTGAGTGGGTAGGCAAGACAGCCTCACTCCGGCAATAAAGTCTTCTTGGTTGTGAGTGGGTAGCAGACAGCCCATTGGGGCAACACGCATGGCTGATCCATTGGTGACGCCATTGGCTTCTATCTGTTCAAATGGGATCCCTTGGGTAATGGCCGTAAGGGCAGATTTCGATGTTGGGCCAAGTATGTTTTTTTCAAAGGCGTTGATGCGAATAGCCCAATCAATAATGTGTTTGGCAATCGTACCGGGATCAATGTGACCATTGTTTTCGATAATGGCATCCATTAAAGCAACGCATTGACTGGTGTCGTCAGTAAACTCTCCTGCTTTAAATTCGTTGGCTGCAATATTTTCTTCTGGACCTGGCAGAAAGTCATTGATCCAGCCAAAGTAGCTGATCACTTTTGTTTTGGTCCAAAGTTCAGAAGGCATGCCCATGGCATCGCCAATAGCTTGGCCATAGAGGCAGCCCAGTATTTTCTTTTCAAGCATGGACTGCTGAAGATGAGAAGAGGATGACATTGTATTTGCTCCGGCATGAGGATCATTTCTGTCGCCATGATAAGTCCACTTAGAGTCCAGTTAAATTCCTTTTGTATACCAATGTGATTTACACCTCACTATTTGGTATTATTTCTGGGTTTTCTTTTTTGCATGTAAAAAGTACTCGGACGGTTATCAGTGGAACAGAAATTCCTCAATCAGGTGAAGGATCAACTGGACTTTGATTCATCAACACCGCTGTATATTCAGTTAAAACAAAGCATTGAACAAGCTATCGCCAGTAAGTTGCTTGTACATGGCAGCATCCTCCCATCAGAGCGAAAACTTTCTGTCGCATTGGGGGTATCTCGGGTCACGATTGTTAAGGCATTGGCTGAGTTACTTGAGCAAGGCATGGTGGTGAAAAAGCATGGCAAAGGCACCATGGTCAATTTGCCCATCCATTATAATTTATCGGGGGGCGGCTTTTCATCTCAGCTGCAGCAGCAAGGGGCTGTGTCCAATCGCTGGCTGGTTCGTGAATTGATTGAGTGTAGTGCAGAGCTAAGCCACCAACTCGAACTATCAGAAGATGCCTGCATCGCTAAAATTAAGCGGGTTCGCCTTGCTGATGATGTGCCGGTATCAATCGAGACGATGTATATCCCTAAAGACTTCTTGCCTCGTCCCGATTTACTGGAAGGCTCATTGTATGCTTATTGGCGTGAGCAAGGGATCGAGCCCCATACGCAAGACTACTCGTTAAGTGTGTATGAGCCGACCGAAGAAGAAGCAAGAATGCTCGACGTGCCCCATGGTTTACCCCTGATGAAAATTATTCTGAAAAGTGTCGATAAGTCGGACAGGGTATTGGAATACGGATCGGCAATTTGCCGTAGTGATTATTATAAGTTCGAATTTAAAGTGCAGGTCGGCACATCGTAAGGTCAGTGTGATTCAGTTTCATTGTGTATCGATGAGATAATAAAAAGCCAGTCATTCGATGAGTGGCTTTTTAGTACCGCGAATAAATATAATTATGCGGTTTGTATTTCTAGTTTCGTTTCTTGTTTATCTTCGACAGTGTCTGAAGGGTCACGCTCAAGCATGTCGAGTGAATGCTGCTCAACCTGATTTGGCTCAAGGTGGCCAAACTCGCTTTGGATGTATTTCAGCGCTTTAATCGCAGTAATAGTGAAAATCGGCACCATCAGCACAATGATAAGCACTGGGAATGATTTCAAAATATTTAGATCTGCATTAATTAGCAAGAATATAATCGGCAGTACTGTTAGCAGTAGGCACCAGAACAAGCGGAACAGTGGTGAAACATTGGCGTTTTCATCCAAGCGCTTCGTTGCGATACCAGCCAGAGAGTAAGACGTACCGTCAAGCGTTGTTACGGTGAAAAGCACCATGGTAACAAGGTATACCGCAGTCAGAACTACTGGAATAGGACTTTGATTAAATACTTCACGCACAAGTTCTGTTGGTTGGTTGGCCTGAATCAAGCTGACGCCATCAATGACACCTGTGTTGATGAAGTTCATGGTGTACGTGCCAAAAACACCGAAGATCACGGCACTTCCAAGTGTACCTGCACCAACAAGGATTAAGACAACATCACGAACACGATGACCTTGCGAGATCTTGGTAATAAACACGCCAACACCCGGTGAGTATGAAATCCAGTTAGCAAGGAAGAATACGGTCCAGTATTGCGGGAAAAGGGTACTACCAAACGGGTCGGTATTGGTGCTCATACGTAGGTAGTCACTGAGCATGATACCTAAACCATTCGTCGTATTGTTCAAAATTAGCGCCGATGGGCCAATTATGAAAATGATACCAATGAAACCGGCACAGATATAGATGGTCGCGCTGCTTAGGCGAGCCATGCCTTTTTCAATACCAATGTATGAACTTAATGAGAATACGACCGAAAGGGCCAAGATAACGCCAATACCTAAGAACAAGTTATCTGGAATACCAGTCAGTGCACTGAGGTTAGAAGAAATCATCGGGATCCCCAGACCGAGTGTTAGCGCGGTGGCTGCGAGGGTAGTAATGATGAAGAGTAAATCAATGAGTTTTTGTACCCATACTGGTAGGCGGTCGTTGAATAGACTATTGAGTACTCCGCTTAGACTCATACGGCGATTTTTTTTCAGGTAAAATACGATGCTAAATGGGATCGCTACGATCAGGTAGCAGAACCAGCCTGCTGCTCCCCAATGGAACATGTTATAGGCTGATGCATATTCCATAGCCATGGCTTTATCAACGATGCCAAATTGTGGATCCATAAAGTAATAGGTACTTTCAATAAAGCCCCAATACATAGTACTGGCACCCATGCCTGCAGAAAGTGCCATGGCAAACAATTGGAATTTGGTGAACTTTGGCTTATCACCACCAAGGCGGATTGTGCCGTATTTAGAAAAAGCTAAGTATAGTAAAAAAGCAGTTGCAAACAGGGTGTACCATAAAAAGCCAGAACCAAGGTTAACCACAGTAAAGTCCAGCATACTCCCCATCGTGGTCTTAACTGATTCAGGATAGAGTACAGCCAGTACACCGAGAAGGAGCACTGAGGTGAAGCTGATGAAAGTCAGCTGCAAGTCGAGTTCAGAGGTTTTTAGTTTCATCTTCTAACGCCTTTATTATTTTTATTATTCGAATGTATAAGAGGCGATTGAGGCTGCTTTAACGGCGTCCCAATCCATTTCGACACCAAGCCCATTACCTTCAGGGGCGTGTACAAAGCCATCCTTGTCTGTACGGATCTGAGTGTTTGATGCAAGTTCAAAGCTTTCGTAAGGGTAGAATTGCTCGAAGTACTTGCAGTTGTAGTGAGCGAGTGCCACATGGAGGTTCGCAGCCTGAGTAATGGTGTAACCCATGCTCTGGATTTCAACGTTCTTCGAGTGTCCTTCAGCAATAGCAAAGCACTTGTTCAGAGGGGTGATACCACCGCACACTGTGGCGTCTTGGCGTACATCAGACCAGAAATTATTACCAAGGGCATAAGTTACTTCCTGTAGAGTAAGTAAGCAGTTGCCGTGACTTGATATTTCAAGATCTGTTTTATCGACTAAGCGTTTGTAAGTGTTGTAGTCATAGTCAGAAACTGGCGCCTCCAGCCATTCCCAATCGTGCTTTTCTAGCAACTTCGCCATGCGCATGGCTTCATCAGGGGTATAGAACGTCGCGGTATCCAGCATGAAGCGGATGCCTGTATTGCCATAGCGTTCTTGGATAGCGTTAACCAGTGCGACGTCTTTTTTGTATACACAATAGCAATGTAGCTTTATGGCAGTGAAGCCATGCTCGATGCACTCGTCGACATACGGGAAGTACTCTTCGATAGTGTCGAACATTGGGGTAGAGGCATACGACAGCATTTTATGGCGGGCACCGCCCAATAGCATGTAAAGTGGCATGTTGGCTTTCTTCGCCTTGATGTCCCATGCCGCAATATCAATCGGGGATTTTGCTGGTAGGCCGCCCCAAGTACAGCGGGCTTGTAACCAAGAATACAATTCTTCGGTCATCAGTGGGTTTTTGCCGATCAGCCCCGGTACGATCGTGCGCATCGCTTCGATGATGCAGCGGTCAAAGTCGTTTTCGGTATAGCTGATAGTGGCACCGACACCTTCAGTACCATCATCACAGATGATACGGACAATATTATTGGTATAGAGCAACGGCTCCTGGTTATCAGCCCAAGGGATTGGTGGTGCATCACGATCGGCAACGGCATACAGTTCTACACGCTTGATTGTTGTGTTTTTCATTTCTAACTCCTTAAAGTGCGCTGCCATTTTCAATCATGACGGCTCGAATCGATTGGCTGTCCAAATCGCGAATACGGCTGTTTTCGTCAATCGCTTTCACTACAGCAATGCCAGCAGCATGACCATATTCAAAACATTGAGCGGTGACTCGTGCTGAAGCTAGTGCTTCGTGCTCTGCACTTAAGCAGCGACCAGCCACAATAATATTTTCGCCAACAGCGGGGATTAGGGTGCTAAACGGCACGTCATAGTAATCGTTTAACAGCCAATGTAATTTAGGTTTATCACCGGAATGAAGCTCGATAGGCCAAGGCGTGCGGCAGATCCCATCCTGACGTTTACGGCAGTTGACAACATCGTCATTAGTTAGGGTTTCCACACCGACAATTGAACGAGTTTGGCGAATGCCCACCTCGACACCAGTATCAACGACATAGGCATTTTCACAGCCCGGTACAAAGTTATTTAAGAAGCGGGCATAGCTACGTACTTGACGGCGGCCGAAGACTTCGGCTTCGGTAAAGTCGACCGGATCAATCACGTTGAGAATACGACCGTCTTGGCCTGCCAAGCGGGTGGCGTTAACCATAAGCTCGCCATCACGGGTGGTCGGGAAGATCCAAATTTTATGACGTGGTAAGTCGTATTCGCCTGAGGCGTTGGCCGCGAGGATGTTTTCCGTCACTTTTGGCGGACAGATAGTGTCGTCACCGTAGTAAGACAGGTACTTGTCGAGATCAACGCCTGCAATACGGAAGAACATGGTCGGATTCTGGATGCGGCCTTCGTCACCGAAGTAATAGTCAAAGCCTGCACGGGCGATGCCTGCTGCATCGCCTGATGCATCGATAAATTGTTTGGCAAGAATGATGCTTTGTCCGGCATTGGATTCAAGTACCACCCCTTTGAATGTATCGCCTTCCATGATCACACCCGTAACTGCGGTGTGAAATAGCACATTCACACCTGCTTCTTCGAGCAAATCATCGGCGACTTCACGCCATACAAGTGGATCGTGGGTAACGGTGTAAGTTTTACCATAACGTTGTGGATCGGTGACGCCACCTTTGTCAGCCAGCGCTTGGCGAAATTTTTCGGTAAAGCCAAAAACCACTTGCTCTGGTTCGGCGTCTTGCTCATCACTTGCCATGTACATGCCACAAATGGTGCCAGATAAACCAGCCACGGCTGCGCCACCGCAAAAGCCGTATTTTTCGATAAGCCATGTGTTCTTTGTCATGTTGCCAGCTGTAACGGCGGCAGCCACACCTGCTGCACCTCCGCCAATAACCAGTACATCGATCTCGGCTAGGATCGGAAGATCGGGTAGATGATCGAAACGGTTGACTGTTTGCCAATTTTTCATGGTGCTCTCTCTGATGAACTATTGATGTTCAACTGATATATCAGTTGTGTGTTTGTAATATATACCTTGTTTTTTGTATGGTACAATCCGATGTAGGTTAAATGTGAGGCTGCTCACTTATGGAATTGGACGGAAGAAATCAATGACAGAAATAAAAGAAGCCATAAACAAAACCGAAATTGCTTATAACGAATTGGAAAAAAAGATTATTTTCCGAGAACTAGAGCCGGGGACTATGGTGAGCGAGAAGCAATTGGCCGAATCTCTGGATTTAGGTCGTACACCGGTACGGGAGGCATTACAGCGGCTGTCTTATGAACGAATGGTGGAAATTCATCCACGTCGTGGCATTCAGATCCCCCTTATCTCGATAGAAAGCCAGCTGAAAATTTTGGAAGTGCGCCGCGATATTGAAGCCTTGTGTGTACGTTATGCTGCTTCAAGGGCATCGACGGAAGAAAAGCAGCGTATGCAGGAGTTGGCTGAGCAGCTTGAAGTATGTGCTCTGCAGAAAGATGAGGTGCAATACGCTTTGTTACTGAAGAATATTCACCGCTTGTTGGTAAAAGCGGCTGATAACGAATACCTGCAGCTGGCAATGGCTCCTCTACAAGGCTTATCCCGCCGTTTTTGGTTTGCCTTTAAGAACGAGAATTCTGACCTTAAAGATGCGTCATCATTACATGCGGCAGTACTGCGCGCGGTGATCCATACCGACGCTGAAGAAGCGGTGACTGCTTCACATAGGTTAAATGATTATCTGACTGATTTTGCTTACCGCAGTATCAAATCGCGCTGATTTATCCTTCTCGCTAAAAATAATAAAGTCGCCCTTAAAGGCGACTTTACAGTGTAAAAGTTACCTACCTCACCCGTACGTAATGGCTCTTAACTATCGCATCAACCAATACCTCACTTTTTTCCAGCTTGAAGTTAAGTGGCGAGGCTAAATCCCCAAACAATGGTGAGCCGCCGCCCAGTAATACCGGAATGGTGGTAATAATCATCTCGTCGATCAGATCTTCTTTGAGGAAGTTTTGCACCGTAATGCCGCCGTCAATGTAAAGGTTGTTGAAACCTTTGCTGTTCAAATCTGCCACGATGTCTTGCAATGGGCCATTCACCAAGGTGATTTTATTCTCAAAGCCGACAGGTACGCTGGTCATGCTGTTGCTCATGACAAAAACGGGTTTCGGGTATGGCCAATCGCAATCGAAGCTGCGCACCATATCAAAGGTATTACGGCCCATTACCAGTGCATCAATACGATCCATAAACTCAGCAAAGCCAAAGTCACTGCCGTCTGGGTTTGGCACACTGTGTAGCCAGTCGAGTCCTTCGTTCTTATCGGCAATGTAACCGTCTAAGCTGGTGGCGATGTAGACAATGTTCGACATAATGCGTCCTCTGGTTGGCTTGTTGGTCATATTCATTTAAAATATTCTACACTGTAGAAATTAAGTTTAGTTTAAAGAGATCCGTCAATGACAGTCAAGGAAAAAAAACGTGGTCGCCCCAAAGGAAAAAGCAGTCAACTCAGTGGTGAAGCGATAGTTGCGGGGGCCAAAGCCCTGATGAAACTAGAGGGAAAAGTGCCGAGTATCCGCAAGTTAGCGGCTAGTTTAGATGTCGATGCGATGGCGATTTACCACTACTTCACCAATAAAAATGCCTTGCTTGAAGCAGTAACTGTTTCATTGGTGGGAGAGATCTATCGTCCAGATCCTGAAGCTGAATGGCAGCAGGAGCTGACTAAATTGTGTGAAAGTTACTTGAGCTTACTTGCGCTGTATCCAGGTTTGCTCGAAATCCTTCTGGGGATGACTTCGCACGGGCCTGCCACAGTCTTTATTGAGCGTTTTGATTTGGCAATTGCTAGCCTGCCGCTAACGGATGATTTGCGTTGTAACGCATTATCTATGCTGGTTGATTATCTTCATGGTTACGCTTTGGCACTGAACTGTCAGGCTGGAAATGAACTGCAGGTGGGGATGCTGTCGGGCCCATTAGACTTTTATATGCAGGCACTGCAGCAGATGGCAGACTAGCTGTCAGTATGAACACGCTTTGGCCGAGTTTAGTGATTTAATGGCAATACAACTAAATATTTCCCTCGTGAGGCATGCTAACTTATGCCCACAAAATGATATGAAACTTAACAGGGGAGTGGAGCATGTTGCCATCATCTACCGTCACAGAGATACGAGTCGGTAAAGTTAAGCCTATGTTTGAAGAGACATTTGGCGGCAGTCTGAAGACAGGTATCGATAAACAGCCTCTTGATCATGTTTCCGTGAATGTACTGGGGATGAATGGTGATCAGCAGGAAGAGAGCTTTCACGGTGGGGCCGACCGTGCCTTGTTGCAATATGACAGTGCCCATTATGCCCAATTGAAGGGGATGTTCCCGCAGTCGGCAGTACATTTTGTCGCAGGCGGCTTTGGTGAGAATATTGTGGCAGCAGGCATTAATGAGCACACCATGTGTATCGGCGATATTGTTAAAATCGGTACGGTGATGGCACAGGTTAGCCAGACTCGTTCACCGTGTTTTAAACTCAATGCGCGTTTTGAACTGCCGGGTATGGCGGAATATGTCCAAAATCATGCGATGACAGGGTGGTTTTATCGGGTGCTAGAAGCTGGAGAAATTCACGTCGGTGATAGCATTAAGATGGTTGAGCGTCCGTATCCTCAGTGGTCGATTGCCAAGGTGATGGACTGTCTGTATCACGACACAGAAAACAAGCAAGCTGCAACTGAACTTGCCCAGCTGCCTGAATTGGGGAAAGAGATCACCCAGATATTCGCTCGTCGCTTGGCAACGGGAAAAATAGAAAATTGGGCAGGGCGACTAACTGGCAAAAAGAGTAATTAGCGGATTTTTGAAACACGCCAGCGAGGCTAGCGTGTTTTCATTTATGCTCAAGATCTGTGTTTAGGCGTTATTCATTACGTTATCAAGGTGCAAGCGCATCTCGTGTTCCGCTAAATCAGGATCTCCCTGTTTAATAGCATCGAAAATTTTAACGTGATGATCACAGCTGTCTTTGTGTAGGGCTGCGAAGGTTTCAGGGTTACGCGAGCGGATCAACCATTGAATCAGAGATTCATAAATAGTGGTCAGCATTGGGTTATCGAGGATCCCAATGATTGCCATGTGGAAGGCAATATCGGTTTCGATAAAGCGATCATAGTTATTGACCTGAGCAAGGTTATTTTCTAACGCCTGAGAAAGGCTCTCGATATCAGCATCTGTGCGAATTCTGGCAGCTTCGCGAATAATTGCTATCTCAAAGAGTTGGCGCAAATGTTCAAATTGCATCTTTTCTTTGTCTTGAGATAGTAAGCCAATCGCAATGCCGGACAGGCCACTGACGATGGTTTGGGTGCAAGGGCGGGTGACTCGTGTTTTTTCCCCGCTTTTTATTTCGACCAGTCCTCTTTGCGCAAGGTTTTGTAGTGCTTCCCTTACTGACGGGCGACCAACATCAAAGGCGGCCATCAGTTCGCGCTCAGACGGTAAGGCATCACCTTCTTTGAAGGTATTGTCCAGAATTAGCCTTTCGATTTCTTCAGTGACAAAATCAGATAGTTTTACTTTTTTTAATGGTTTCAATATGGCAGTACTAGGGCTTGACATAACCTATCCCTTAATCCGTATGTGCGCTTTACGCTCATAGTATAATGCTTAAATTAGTTCGTAAAATCAGGAATTAGCTCTTTTTGTGCCGCTCTGGCTTTTTCCAAGCAATGAGCAGGGATTCCTTCAAATGGAAAACGCATGTCAGGGGTGATACCGCTCCAATTTCCCATCGATGCCATGAATTTATCGGCGGCTGCATTGCAATAGCCCTGCTCGGTAATGAATGGGGCTATTTCTTCATTCATGAATTGCTGTATTTTTGCTTCAACCTCTAATGCCTCTGGTTTTAGGGCGAGGCAATCATTGGTCCATAGCTGCGTGGCTTTCGGCCCTAAGCAACAAACATTCGAATAAGCGCCTAAAGCACCTTTGTAGGCATCGGTCGCAAGAAAATGCCCCGCTACAAAAATAGAAGCTTGATCCTGTAATCCGGTTTTAACTATTTCATCGGTTAGCCTCGGTAGTTTGAAGCCGACAAGTGTTTTAACCTGTTCAAACAGGTATTTAAGTTGCTTAGCGCTAAGGCTGACTTTGGCGTGCGGAGGATTATAAAGGATCAAGGGGACCCCCTGACACTGTGATTCCACTTTTTTTAAATAGGTAAGGGCTGTGTTGGTATTACATGGAAACCAGTTAGGTAAGATGACTTGAATGGCCGTGGGCTTTAGGTTTGCGGCAAAAGCAGCCCTAGTAACGCCTTCATTCGGATGGCAATGAGAAGCACCGATTTGGAATGGCATGTTGGCATTGTGGCACTTTTTCGCCAATAGCTGACTAATCGTTTGGAATTCAGTTTCGGATTGAGTATAAAACTCTCCCGCAGTGCCGTTTGAATAGATCCCGTCTACACCAACTTCAATAAAGTAATCAATCTGTTGTGCTAACCGTGTGTAATCAATGGTTTCACCGTCAAGAGGTAGCAGCAGTGTTGCCCAATTGCCTTTAATTGTCATAGCAAGTCTGCCTTTACTTTTATTACGATCTTATCAACTTTATTGGGTTCGCCATCGGCCAGCATTGGCCTGTGCCACTCGCCAGGAAAGAAGGTAACACATTGATCTTTTGTTAATTTAAAATGTTGTTCGTTCTCAATAGTGCAGCAAAGGGCTGCATCATTTTCCGAGTTATAGTCGGCGATTTCTGCAGAGGCTGCCGGTGTAATCGGCGCTGCATAACCTTCATGACCTGTTAGCACGATGTGGACATCGATATAGGATTGATGGATCTCAGATAATGAGTCGCTGTAGGTTTTTGTATCGGCTGAAATGCGGTTAACAAAAATATTCTCACCGTCGATGGGGTTAATCCCAGTTTGGAAAGATAACGGTGACCGGCTCATAACATCAAGGATAATTTGATCGAGTCGAGATGGAGAATCAAGTGACTGTAGGGCGGTAATGGTCGTGATATTCATGGTGTTAATTTGGGCAGCCTTGCGGCTGCCATCCTTATAATAAACGCTATAGCAGCATATTGGGTAAGAAGAGTACGAGCTGCGGGAAGAAGATGATTAGCAGTAAGACCGCAATCAACGGTATTAGGAATACTATGACTGAGCGTGCAAGGGTCTCATAAGGTATGTTACCGACCTTGGATACGACGAAGAGCGATACGCCCATCGGTGGGGTTAGGATCCCTAGCATCATATTCAATACAACAACGACACCAAAATGTACGGGGTCAATGCCTAATTGAACGGTAATTGGCAGTAGGATCGGGATCAGAATCAGTAGCAGAGCTAACGTTTCAATAAATGCGCCTAGGATAAACAGCATGACTGAAACCATTAGCAAGAAGACGATTGGCGACTCAGTAACCTGCAGGAACATTTCCGCGGCTTTCATTGGGATGTCTTCTTTGATGATCAAAAAGCCAAATAAGCTTACACCGCCAATCAGGAAACCAATTACCGCTGATGTGTTGACCGTTTCATGGATCAGCTCAACTAATTTTTTGACCGTTAGTTTTTTATAAACAAAGAATCCAAGGAACATGGCATACAGTGACGCAACGACAGCGGCTTCTGTTGGTGTCACGATACCAGAGAAAATCCCACCAATAATAATGACTGGTGTCAGCAAAGCGAGTGCGGCATCTTTGAATGACAGCCAGATAGTTTTCATTGAAGCACGAGGGTAGACGCTGTACTTTTTCTTTTTGGCTATGACATAAACCATGATCATCAATGCAACGCTGCACAACAACGCAGGAACGACGCCAGCCAAGAACAGGGCACCAACCGAGGCGCCTGACATCACACCGTAGATAACCATTGGGATACTGGGTGGCATTAATGGACCGATAACACTGGATGCAGCAGTAATCGCGCCAGAGAAACCGTCATCATAGCCTTCATCTCGCATGGCCTTGATTTCGAGTTGGCCAAGACCTCCGGCATCTGCATGGGCCGATCCCGACATGCCAGAAAACAGCAAGCTAGCAAGGATGTTGACGTGCCCCAAAGAGCCGGTGAAATGACCTGTTAGGTTCCGAGCAAAGTTGAACATCTTGTCGGTGATACCTGCCGAGTTCATTAACAAGCCACTGAAAATGAAAAAGGGAACGGCGAGTAATGGGAATGAGTTTAGCCCCGAAATAATTTTCTGTGGGGATAGTGCAATACCGGTATTGAGTAACAAGTAGATGATAGAAACGACATATAGGGTGAAGGCAACCGGCATGCCGACAGCAAGTAAGGTCCCCCAGCCTGCAAAAATTCCAAACATAATAGTGACCTATTTTTCTGCTGTTTTCATTAGAGGGGGAAGGTTATCTTTATTCTTCGTCAGCGCCATTAGCTCGGATGTCGAGGTGCACACATTCAGAAGCGATTTGATACCTATCATGGTGAAGCCGATTGGAACCGCCATGTAAAGCCACGACATTTGCACATCCATGGTGATTGAGCCCAGTCGATCCATACGCAATGCAAACAAATACCCGCGATATACAATGACTGCGGCAGTTGCTGTAAACACCAAGTGAATAGCGATATCAAGCAGGTAGTTGGCTTTTTTGCTTAGGCGGTTGGGGACAATATCGATAGCAATATGGTCGCGTCGGGATACTGCTTCGCTGGCCCCGACAAACACAATGTAGATGTATAGCCACCGTGATAGCTCTTCGGTCCAAGGGATCGCGAAAGAGAAAAAATAGCGGCTAACAATCTGAACTGTCAGCACCAACAGCATTGCAATAAAGAGTGAAACTGAAAGGTATTTCTCGCACAGTTCCATCTTTTGGATAAAGTTTTTCATTTTCCGTCACCGTAAAATCGGCGGCAAAGACAGAACTTTGCCGCCAGTGGGATTATTGAACGTCCATTAAGTTCTGGGTGAAGCCTTTACCAAATTCCTTATCCAAATCTGCGTAGTAAGGTTTCATTGCAGTACGGAAATCTGCGAGATCTGGGTGAGTGACTGTTACACCTGCTTCTTTGAAGGTCGCTAAGTGTTTTTCAGTATTTTCGATAATTCGTTTTTCGGCTTCCTTACCACCTGCGGCCAGAGCTTGAGTCAGCCAGCCTTGCTCCTGCTCGCTCAAATCAGCCCAGCGTTCTGCAGAAATAGAGATTGTTTGGTCTTGTACCACATGGTTAGTCATTGCCAGATAAGGCTGTACTTCATAGAACTTCATCGCTTCAATTGAAGAAATTGGGTTCTCTTGACCATCAACGGCATTCGTTTGCAGGGCGAGATATACTTCGGCATAAGCAATCGGTGATGGGATAGCACCAACGCCTTTGGCATAGTTGATGAGTGCCTTAGCATTAGGGGTGCGTAGTTTCATGCCGCGCATGTCAGCCAAAGCGTTAATTGGTTTGTTTGATGAAGTTTGGCGAACGCCAAAGAACCAGCTGTCGATAGGTTTCAGGCTGAAAACGGTTTCTAACTCATTACGTGCTTCCATGCCCCAAGGGCTATTGAAAATGGCGTTGAGGTGGTTGTAGTCGCGAACCAAATAAGGTGTTTCTAGTGCACCTAGGCGTGGAAGGTACTGAGCATAGCCACCGAAGACTTGCATCGACATATCCAGTTCACCCAGTGAAACTTGCTCTAGCATGTCGTGTACATTGCCCATTTGACCACCTTCATATAGGCGTAGGGTCATCTCACCACCTGAAACGGCTTTTAGTTCGTCTGCCGCTTTTACCATCCCGTGGTAGATTGGGCTGTTATAAGCTTCGTTAAATCCCACTTTTAATTGAGTTGCAGCAGAAACATTAGCAGCAAAAACAGCAGAGGCGATCATGCTCAGCGTGAGTAATTTTTTCATCGTTATATCCTTATTATATAGGGTCGTACTTGTCGATATTATTGGTAAGTCCGTGGTTAAAATGACACGGTATTTTGTAATGGTTCACCGACTAATAAGCGGTGAATTTGTTTGATGTAAACATCAATTTTCTTATTGTTTTCATTACTCGAGCCTCCACCAGTATGCTGGGTTAAGTAGATATTGGGTGTTGCCCACAGCAAAGAGGATGGTGGTAGAGGTTCTTGTTTAGTGACGTCGAGACAGGCTGAAAAATGGCGGTCAGACTGAGCTTTAGCAACGAGATCATCTTCGTTAATCACCTGGCCACGCCCCACATTGACTAGCGTAGCGCCCTCAGGCATAGCTGCCAGCACGTGACGGTCAATCAAATCGGTTGATGCTGCTGTCGCGGGGATGGTTGAGACTAGAATGTCGTGGTTTGCTACTGCTTCAATCAGCCCTTGTTTACCTTTCTTTTGCATATCACTGGCGTCAAAGGCATTGACGGTTGCTCCGAATGCTGACAGTAGGCTAGCGGCTTGCTGGCCGATACTACCGAAACCCAATACAAGAACACGTGATTCAGCAATGAGGCGCTTGTTAAAGCGGATCGTGTCTTTTGCCCAAATAGCTTGTTCTTTGGCTGCATGAAGGGCTGGTAGTTGGCGGTACAC
Source organism: Photobacterium makurazakiensis (assembly GCF_050336715.1). Classification (NCBI taxonomy): domain Bacteria; kingdom Pseudomonadati; phylum Pseudomonadota; class Gammaproteobacteria; order Vibrionales; family Vibrionaceae; genus Photobacterium; species Photobacterium makurazakiensis. The sequence goes on along the minus strand of NZ_JAKJSJ010000016.1, from coordinate 72,763 downwards.
GCTCATGATGCTTGCCAGTATTTCCTCTGCAACAGCAACGGAGAAAAAGCCGTGGAGGTTGCAGACTGTCACCGAGCTGTTGTCGGGCCATTGATAGTGATTAAAGTTATCGGTACCGACAGAATCCAGTAATATGGTTTTAAGGTTTGGCATATCAGCGATCCAGTCGGTACTGAAATTACCTATGGCTATGTCAGCATCTTTAGCCAGGTTGAAATCGTGACTACCATTATTGAAATAGCAAGTGACATGCTCTGGCAGCTGTTGCTGGAGGTATTCTGCTTCTTTGGCGTCTAATACAGGATGTACATAAATGTTCATGGTGACCTTGAGAAACTAGTTATTAGAATTTAATTATTGCGATTGTTATTTTTATTGTTTTTATTCACAGCTACGCCAATTTTGATGGCTTTTTTCCAGTTGCTTTAAGCCATCTTCGACAGGGAAGCAGTGGTAGAGTGCTGTTTCTTCATAGGTGTACTTCGCTTCTAATTCGGGTGTCAGTGTTACCCCTAGGCCAATGTCGTCTCCGAGGTGGAAGTGGCCATCAATAATACGAGTCTCGAGATCACACATTGCATGGCGAAGCGCGAAGTGCGGCATTGGGTACTCAATGAGTGAGCAGCCTGTCGCAAAGGCTGCGATATAGTTAGCCATCATAGCTACTGGCCCGCCCCAGGAATGCACCACTGGATTGATACCCTGCTGGTGGGCTGCGTTGCAAACGGCAATGGTGTCCTCTATTCCCCCCAGCACCGAGGCATCAGGCTGGATGATGTTGTAGTAGCCTTTATCTATTCGCTGGAACAGCTCTTCCTTGGTTGTGACAATTTCTCCTCCGGCAACCACAATGTTTTTGTTTTCGGCAAGCTGTGGCAGCTGTTCAAGTTTGTCTAGCCCTAAGCATTCTTCGACAAACACCAGTTGTTCGCCGGTTTGTTGCTGAACCTGGTGACAAAACGCCAGTACCTGCTCAGCCGTTTGCCCTGCAACAGCCAGGTTTTGAGTCATATCAACAGCGACTCGGATGCCATGTTTTTTCGCTGCGTTGATGGTCCAAACGGTTTTGTCTACTTGGTTATGACGAGCACGAATTTTGATAATCCCAATTCCACGCTGTGCAAGTTGAGCGAGTTCCTCGGCCATATAAGTTGGGTGTAGCGAATCTCCCCCCGAACCATACATGGCAATGCTATCAACTTGCTTGCCGCCAAATAGCTCGACGGCAGGAATGTCACGGCTACGTGATAAGGCGTCTACTAATGCAATTTCAATGGCTGAAATTGCATGCTGAGCAGCCCCTTGTAATGACCAGTAGGCGGTGACAGTTTTGGCTTTCGCCAGTGTGGCTTGGTAACCATTGGCGATGTCATCACCCGTTATGGCTTTGCTAATTAGGTGAACAATGCTGGTAAATACTTCAGGGGCAAAGACACCCAAATACCCCTCACCTAAGCCTTTAATCCCGTTTGAAAGGGTAATTTCAACCATTGAGCAGCCACGAGTGCCATGCGGTAGATGGAGCACGTTCTCTGCACAGCCTTCAAAGCCGTAGGGAGCACTTAATAGGACAGGGCGGACATTGATGATTTTACTCATGATACTAATCCTTTAAGTGCGGGGAGGATGGCTGCGCCTCTAACACCGCTAGAGTCCCCATGTACCGCCTTAACAACTTGAGTTTTGGCGGTCTTACTGAAGGTATATTGATTGAGTTTGTCTTGTACCCGAGGGTAAATTGATTCTTGATTCGACATACCACCACCGAGCACGATGATCTCAGGATCAATTACATTGATAATACTGGCGAGGCTACGAGCTAATTGGTCGCAATATAAGTCGATATGAGCAAGAGCATTTGCATCGTTGTCTGCCGCAAGGTCGAATATTGCCTTGGCTTGTAATGGTGAAAATTTGTTGGCATAGGTTCTTTCAAATCCAGTACCTGAGCAGAATGATTCGATACAGTTGATCGAGCCACAGTAGCAAGTTGTATTTTCGCCATCGGTGTCTGTTTGGTATCCAGGCAGTGGGTTATGTCCCATTTCACCGCCGAGATTGTTGAGCCCCGTAACGATATCCCCATTGATGATCACCCCTGAACCACAACCAGTGCCAATGATCACGGCAATACAGGAATTGTCGGCGCCTTTTGCCGCACCCGATTTGAATTCGGAGATCGCCAAACAGTCAGCATCGTTAGCCACAGCGATGGGTAAGGCATAATGCTTTTTTAAATCACCGATAAAGTCTTGCCCGTTGAGGTAGAGCAGATTGGAGCCTTGCATCTTCCCCGAGTCTTTGTTGATTGAACCACAACAACCGATGCCAATAGACAGTGGTTGGGCTTCTTCACAGAGTCGGTCAATCGTTGTGATGACCGCATCAAGGAAAGCGCTATATCCCTCTTTAGGTGTTGGCGTTCTGAATTTTTCTAGCAGCTCAAAAGAAGCGGGAGCAAGGCTGACCCCTTCAATCTTAGTGCCGCCTATATCTAGGCCAATTAACATAGACCAGCCTCGATAAGCTGATTAAGTTTTGCTTTATTGGTTTCTGATACGGTATTTAGCGGGCGACGACAATGTGCATTGGCAATGATCCCTTTTTGCTGCAATACATACTTCAATCCAGGAATGACGCCAGCTTCAACCAATGTATCAATTACGATATTGGCTTCGCGTTGAAGCGCTGTAGCTCGTGAGGCATCGTTTGATTGGATTGCGGACTGAATGGCAATGACTCGCTCAGCCTGAACATTGTAAGTAGAGCCGATCCCGCCATTGGCACCAGCAACGAGGCCAGACGCAAGGATCTCATCAAAACCATTAAATACGGTTTTATCTGGGTTTTGGCGAGTGACCTGCTCCATCTGGTACAGGTTGGCTGATGTCTGTTTTAAAGCAACAACCCCTTCAATATTAAGCAGCTCGCTGATCTGTTCACCAGAGAGGTTCATGCCTGCAAATGCAGGGAAGTTATAGACGATCATTGGCTTGCCTGCAGCCTGAATCACATCGCTGTAGTGTTTTTTAAGTTCAGTGAAAGCGACAGGGTAGTAAAATGGCGTTACTGCTGAGATAGCATCATAGGGCATGGCGCTAGCCGCTCGCGCTAACGTTTCACTCTTACGGGTTGAAATATCACCAACATGGGCGATGAGCTTGACGTTCTCTGTTGCAGCTTCCGCTGTTAGTGCAAGTGTTTCGATGCGCTCTTCTGTCGAGCAGAGGAAAGCCTCTGCTGTTGAACCGCCAACATAGAGACCGTCAAGACCGCTGGCACAGTTGTATTTAATCAATGATTGAAGATCGGCGGTATTAATTGATTCGTCGTGATTGAAAGGTGTCAGTGTTGCTGCGTATAAACCAGAGAAGTTCATTTTATTCCTACATGTCATGGCTAAGTTGGTGTGGTAAGTATCCTGTTATACCAGTATGCCAGCTGTGATTGATTTCACAGCTCGTAAAAAACAGGAGCAAAAAAAAGCCAATGTGTGATCTATTAACGTATTAAATGTGCTTTTACTGATGAGTGTGAAATTTTTGCACGCACTTGTTTGATGGATGTCATATTTTTGCTGAGGGTTAATTGATATGTGTGTTAGTTACTATGAGGAAGGTTACAGAAGTTTATACCGATTTTTTGAGCGCAGGACAGAATATAATTGATGCCCGTTTAAGGCATAAAAAAGCAGCCAATGGCTGCTTTTTTATCTCGATAAATATTATCGCTGTTCAAGCGGGTATGAACGGTAACTCCACATACCATAGGTACGCAGGGCATCACGGTAAATACCAAGTAGCTCACCGTCTGTTGGGACTTTTAGCTCTTCCAGCGGCTTGTCGGCTGCTGAAACGGTATCGAACGTAATGCCTTTTGGCCCAGTTTGCCAACTAGCGATTTCAAAGAGAGCTTGGCCGCGACGGACATGGCTAGCCGAGCTGATCAACGTGGCGTGAGCGATGTCATGACGTGCCAATGCATAGCTGCTGTATAGCGCGTTCTCAACAGTGCTACGGGCATAGTTGTCTTCGATGATGCGATCGCGAGCAATGCCGTTTTCCACTAACCAATCGGCCATTAACTTACCTTCGGTCTTATGGTTTCTTGGCACTCCACCTGTTAGCACGATCAGCGAATCAGGTGACTTTTGAGCCATCGCCAGTGTCATTTCTAGACGTTCAATCAAAATATCATGCATGCTGCCATCTGGGTTTAGCGCATAGCCAAGGGTAATGATTGCGGTGTTGCCCTTGTATTCTTTAGCTTGTTTGTCTTTTAGCGGGGTTGCGACAATACGGTTAACAGTGTCAAAAATACGCTGGATGTCATCGGCACGACCTTGGTTTAGCGCTTTAAGCGTCGTCATGTGCTTGGTTGATTCAGCTTGGTTGCCTTTAAAGTGTTGCCATACTGCAAGGTAAGCGTGTGCATCTACGTCTTGTGGAGCGACTTCTAGCAACTCAATTGCCCGGTCGACATTTTTGTTATAAATCTGGGCGTTGGCCGCAGAGATCAGTAGATCGGTACGATAAGGTTCAAGTTCATAATCTTCCAGCAGGCGGTTAGTCACGATTTCCATATTACTTGGCATTTTAGCGGTAAAGCCAGCGTGGGAAATACGCGCGGGTGACTTAAATGCGGTTACTGCGTCAGCCAGTAGTTGATCAATAACTTGGCGCTTCGAGGTAAATTGGCTGTACTCTGCCGTAGACTGAATGCTCTGCTGCGGAGCACTATCTGCAAGCAGGGAAGTTGATGAAAAGCTAAGCAGGCCACCTAGAGCTAGGGCTAAAATTGTTTTTTTATTTTGATGCACCATGGTGTTGGATCACAATTAGTGCGTACTATAGATAAATCACATAGTTATTTTTGTGAACTGATAGCATTTTTTTTGTGTTCATTTTTAAATACTTAGATTACTTGTTAGCCTGCTTCCATTGTTTTTGCTTTTTCCTATTTGTGCTTTGATGGAAAAATTCGCTCCATTTCGTCGTTTCATTTCGTCTTTTTATTTTAAGTGGCGTCTTATAGGTACAAAACGCATTGAAATGTGCTGTTCCGTAAAGAAAAGGCGAAAGTAATGATTAAAATAATTAGTTTTAAAATTTGTCCGTTTGTTCAACGTGTCACTGCTCGTCTGGAAGCACAGAATATTCCTTATGAGATAGAATTTATCAGTTTGAAAGATAAGCCACAGTGGTTCTTGGATCTTTCGCCAAACGGTCAAGTGCCTATTCTTGTGACCGAGTCGGGCACTGCGCTATTTGAATCTGATGCCATCATTGAATATATCGATGAGGTGTATCCAACCTTAGAGCAAGATGTCAGTCCTGAACAACGTGCGATTGATCGAGCTTGGAGCTATCAAGCATCTAAACATTATTTGGTGCAGTGCAGCACCATGCGCAGCTCTGATGAGGACACGTTGACTGAGCGTAGCGAAAAACTAGCAAAAGCCTTTGCTAAGGCTGAATCAGCATTAGGTAATGGTCCATATTTCAAGGGCGAGTCATTGAGTAATGTTGATATTGCATGGTTACCGTTATTGCATCGAGCGGCGATCATCAAATCTTATACATGTCACGATTTGCTCGCTGGCTTCCCGAAAGTGCAGAAATGGCAGGCAGCCTTGATGGCAACGGGGCTTGCTGACAAGTCAGGGCCAGAAGACTTCGAAGAGGCATTTAGCCGTTTTTACCTATCGGAACAGACCTTCCTTGGTCAGAGCAAATGTTGTGATGGGGGAAACAGCCTGTAAAGTGGGCTGTTGCTAAATTTATTCCTGATGTTAGTGCTAATTAGATGTAAATAAATTGGCGATAGAGTCCATCGAGTTGATGGCGGATCGCCTTTATTTGTTGCTCATCATTTTGATCGACAGCTGCTAAAAGGTATTGCTCTTTCGCGGTGATTTGTTGACATAATATCGCAATGTTTTCACAAAACGCTTCAGGGTGAGTCATCGGTTCTCTTGCGTCACCTTGTTCTGAGGAATGCTTGCGCACCGATGACATTGGTGTAATACCGTGTGCTTGGTTGAAAGCCATTTGTCGTTGGCGGCGGCTGGTAGATTGATGGGTGGCTTGTTTCATTGCTGGCGTCATTTTATTTGCATATAAAATGGCTTTGCCATTAGCGTTACGTGCGGCGCGGCCGATGATTTGGATCAATGCCTGTACTGAGCGTAAAAATCCCGCATGGTCCGCATCTAGAATTGCCACTAATGACGCTTCTGGAATATCTAGCCCTTCGCGCAATAGGTTAATCCCAATCAACACATCAAATTCACCAGCGCGCAAGCCATTTATGATGTCGACGCGTTCGGCTGTTTTTATATCCGAATGTAAGTAGCGAACTCGAATGTTTCTCTCTGACATAAAATCATTGAGGGCTTCTGCGCTAACTTTGGTGAGTGTTGTGACTAAAACTCGTTCATTCTTTTTGGTGCGTTGAGATATTTCAGCAAGTAAATCATCAATATAGTTATCAGATGGCCTGATTTCTACATCTGGGTCAAGCAACCCAGTTGGACGTATAATTTGTTCAATGGCTTCTCCTTGTGAACGATTTAGCTCATATTCCCCTGGGGTGGCAGAAACAAAAATAGTTTGAGGTTTTATTTTTTCAAACTCAGCAAAGCTCAATGGACGGTTATTCTTCGCTGATGGCAAACGGAAGCCATAATCAATTAAGGTCTCTTTACGGCTCCTATCACCTCGATACATGGCTGAAATTTGCGGCACCATTACATGAGATTCATCAATAAATAGCAGGCCGTCTTTAGGTAGGTAATCAAGTAGCGTGGTGGGCGGTAGGGCAGGATCACGGTCATTGAGGTAACAAGAATAATTTTCTATCCCTGAAAAATAGCCTCGCTGTTGCATCATTTCCACATCAAACATGGTGCGTTCATACAAACGTGCTGCCTCAACAAGTCGGTTCTCACTATTCAGTTCGGCGACCCGTTTCTCCATATCACGAATAATCTCGATACTGGCTGCTTGTATTTTTTCTTTTGGGGTTGCGTAAAGGGTTTTGGGAGAAACAAAGTAGTGCTCAATATCATCGAGAACTTTTTTCGTGATCGGGTCTATCCATTGCAAGCGCGTTATTGTGTTATTAACCAGCTCAACTTGTATGGCTTTGTGTTCTGAGTCGGCAGGAAAAATGTCGATTACATTAGCATGAGGAAGAAACGTTGCTCGCTCCAAGGCGCCTTGACTCTCGGTATATTGCAAACGGGTTAACCGCTGAATAAAGTCAGGTTGTTCCATATGCATATCCACCGCGAGTGGAATTTGTAATGCACGATAGTCATTTGGGTCACCCAAGCCGTACACTGAGGAAACTGACGCAACGACAATTACATCACGTCGTTCAATTAAAGATTTTGTAGTGGATAGACGAAGTCGTTCAAGTTGCTCATTAATGGCAGAATCTTTTCTAATAAAGCGATCACTTCCAGGGATATAGACCTCAGGCTGGTAATAATCGTAATAAGAAACGAAGTATTCCACGGCATTTTCAGGGAAAAAATGCTTCATTTCACTATATAGTTGAGCGGCTAAGGTTTTATTGTGGGCAAGAATCAAGGTTGGCTTCTGTAGGCGATGGACTACATTAGCCATCGTAAACGTTTTTCCTGAGCCAGTGATACCTTGCAAAGTTTGGTGTGTAGCCCCCTTTTTTATCCCTGATATTAACCGTGCGATTGCTTCGGGCTGATCACCTGATGGTGAATACTTGGAGTGCAGGATGAATGATCCCTTAGCCATGAAAATACCCCTTTTAAGTACGTCTTTTGTTTGTGTGAGTTAGCTGAACGAACGTATTAAGTGTAGTGAATCAGCGTTACTTGTACCATTGACAGTACTCGGCATAAGAGCTCATTTCTTATTTGTAATGCTTAATGGATAATTAGAATTTTTTCTTATTTTCTAATTAGCTGTAATGTTCCATTGATTATTCAGTATTCGATTTTATTTTCAGGTCACTATCTAGGTGGTGAGTCCTATAAATGTTATTGTTATCGCGTACCTATTTAGAGTTAAACTGTAATAATAGTTAATATAATAAAGTTTTATATTTCATTAATTATTGTTGCATTCGTTTCATTTGTTTTTGGGAATAATGTATCTCTCCTTTTGAACTGTTTATTTTCAAGGTTTCATGATGAATTAAATTTAGAGAGGTACTAATTGGTTGACTAGTCTTAACCGTATAAGTTTATTTTTTGGAATACGGGAAATGGATATCTCAAATATATCACTTCGTGGACGTTTGTTTGCGAGCAATTCTATTCTTTCACTATTACTACTTGGATTGATGGTTGTCGTTTTTAATGCCATTTCGACTATGGGGAAAACATCTCACTGGGTTGAGCATACTCATAATGTTATTCGACAGAGTAAAGGGCTGGTGAGCGCGATGGTTGATCAGGAAACTGGCTTGCGTGGGTTTACCATAGCCGGGCAGGAAGATTATTTGGAGCCGTATTTTCAGGGCAAGAAAGACTTTCAGCAATATTTGACGATGGCAAAACAGCTAACGAGTGATAACCCCGCTCAACAGGGGCGCTTTAATGACGTTGCAGAGCAGGCCGAGCGCTGGCAGGTCTATGCAGAAGAGATCATTGCATTGCGAAATGATATACGAAATGGGGAAGCGGTAAATAGTGAGCTTAACGAATTGATCGCTTCAGGTATCGGTAAGCAAAAAATGGATGGGTTACGCGGTGAAATTGTCTTAATGACGCTAGGAGCTACCGGTGATGAGATCCTCAATGCAATGATTAATATGGAAACTGGGCTTCGGGGATTTATGTTGAATCACCAAGAGTCGTTTCTTGAACCCTATCAAGCTGGAAAAGTTGTAATTGGACAATACCGCTCAATTATTACAGGTACTCAGTTGATTGCTAATATTGATTCATGGATTGAAAGCTACGCCGAAATTGCGATTAACCTCGTTCGAAAAGCCAATCAATATAGAGTAATGGCTGATCTTTATACCCAATTAGAGGGTAAAAAAGGCAAGCTATATATGGATAGTTTGCGTCAGCAAGTTAATGACATTATCGCGGTTGAGCAGGCGTTGATGGTGAGTAGAGAAACCGCTTCTCGTTCTTCTGCTTTACTGGCGAATAATGCCATTCTATACGGTGGTGGTGTGACCCTGCTGTTGACCTTCTTGCTTGCTTACCTGGTTTCAAGAAGCATTACTCAGCCGATTGATCAGGCCGTGGTATATGCTAAAAAATTGGCGGAAGGGGATCTCAGTCTTCAAATCGGTAAAACAGGCAAAAATGAAATTGGTACATTGCTTGAAGCGATGCAAACAATTACCGATAACCTAAAACAGATGATTGGCAATATAGCGACGACGAGTTATCAATTGAGCGAGTCTGCGGCTCAGCTAAGCCAGACGCTTGATAAAACAGGTAATGGTGCGAAAGAGCAACTGAGTATGACCGATCAAATAGCGGTTGCAATGAACCAAATGTCGATCTCTGTACAAGAGGTTGCTCAGAATGCCATTACCGCTGCAGAGGTAGCTAATGAGGCAGATCAGGAAGCAGAAACAGGAAGTGGTGTGATTGACGGTACTGTGCGTAATATCGATAAGTTAGATGGTGAGATTAATCATACGTCCAGCCAGTTATCGCACCTTGTCGATGAAACCAATAATATCGGCAAGATCCTTGATGTTATTGGTGGGATAGCTGAACAAACCAACCTTTTGGCCTTGAATGCGGCGATTGAAGCTGCTCGAGCTGGGGACCAAGGTCGGGGGTTTGCCGTTGTTGCTGATGAAGTGCGAGTGCTAGCGCAACGAACACAAGAGTCTACTACCGAGATTCAAAATTTGATAGAACGGATTCAGCAAGGAACACAGGAGGTGGTGAGTAGTATGGCACAAAGTACTGATCTGCTTCAATCAACCATTACCTCTGCGGCTCAATCAGGCGATGCTTTCGGTGCGATTTCGAATTCCATATCTAAAATCAACGATATGAACACTCAAAGTGCCAGTGCGTCAGAGGAGCAGAGCGTGACGGCAGAGCAAGTGAACAAAAACATGCTTACAGTCAATACGATTTCACAAGAAAGCTACGATATAACAATGCGTGCAGTAGAGTCTTGCCAGGAACTAGCCCATTTATCAGAAACGCTTAATGCAACGGTGAAGCAATTTAAGGTGTAAGCGAATCGGATTAAATCGATAGCAGTGTACTGTTTATGAAGCCAATGATTATGGTTGATTTATTCCATAATCATTGGCTTTTTTATGCATTTATCTTGCAGCGCTGCTCCTGCATTCTTGCCTCATCAATTCGAGACAGGATTAACGACAATGAAAGATCAAAACCAACAGCTAGCAATTCAGAACCAAATTATTGATGCTTTCGAGCTTCGCCATGCGACTAAAGTATTTAATCCTGAAGCGAAAATAAGTAACGACGAATTTAATACAATTTTGGAAGCTGCGCGCTTATCACCAAGCTCGTTTGGCTTTGAACCTTGGCAGATCCTTGTTGTGCAATCGCCAGAAAAGCGTGAGTTGTTCCGTGAGTTTACGTGGGGTGCAAACGGTGCATTTAATGGTTCGGCTGGTCAGCTTGGCACTGCGAGCCACTTTGTGATCCTGCTAGCACACACTGAGGCGACCATGAAGCACAACTCAGATTATCAGCAAAACTTTATGAAAGAAGTGAAGCAGTTGCCAGAAGAGGTGATTGGTTTTATCAACCAAGCATTCCAGAAGTTCCAAGAGCATGACTTTAAGATTGAAGATGAGCAGATCACCGAATGGTCTGCACGTCAGTCTTACATTGCGCTAGGGAATATGATGACAGCTGCGGCCCTGATGGGGGTAGATTCTTGTCCAATCGAGGGTTTTGAGATCGATAAGACAATGGCGGTATTGGAAGAACATTTCGGTGTCGATTCGAAAAATTATAAGCCAGCAGTCATGGTTGCTTTCGGTTACCGTGCCGATGAACCAGCGTTTGCTAAAACTCGCCGCGACATGGAGCAGATTGTTTCTTGGCACTAAGCCCGGAGTGTTTGCTTTTTGGGCTTACAACATCATGCTTGGTCGTCTTGGCCAGCCTGAAGAAGTTGCATCTGCAATCTCTTTCCTTGTTAGTAAAGACGCATCATTCATCACTGCTGAAACACTTCAAATCGGTGGCGGTCAAGCACTAGGTATCTAATCCCTGTGACTTGTAAAGCTAGGTTTTAGCTTTATATTTTTGATGTATATAAAGCACGGCAGTTATTCTACCCGAATCGCTGCCGTGTTTTTTTATAGCTGATTTTCGGACGAATAAACGTGTTTAAACTATATATTGGGTGAGCAGGGGCACGTTATGACAAGCGACGGATATGTGTTATTTCATCGTCATCAATCCCCAGCGATTCTAAGAATTGTTGATGGGCGTTGGGCTCCATTTTCTCAAATTGGATATGCCAATTGGTCATATCGTCCTCATTCATACCAGAGGCTGCGAGTAAGGCTACCCAGCGTTCTTTCGTGAGCATTCCCGGTGCCAACAGTGACGGCTGGTTCAGCGTTGCAACGATGGCATGCTGTTGTTTGCGTAACCGCTGTATTTCGCCTTCCAATGCATTGAATTGATCATGTAGTAGCTGCTGCTGGCTTTGTTCGCATTGGGTCTCAAGTAATGGCACGATTTCTTCGACCGATACACCGAACGAGCGGTAGGATAAGATTGTTTCTAACCGTTTGATCTCCTTATCACCATAGTAGCGGTATCCGTTGCCAGCACGATGGGCTGGCTGCAATAATCCCGCCCTTTCGTAATAGAGTACTGTGGTACGCGATACCTTGCACCGTTTTGCTAGTGCAGTCACTGTTAGCATGGTATTGAGTCCTTTTTCATTAGCGCGAACATTTGGTTTTCACAGTATTGTATAGGTGAGGGACGATAACGCTGATGATAAGCACTGCAGCTCCCAAAAATGCTAAAGAATTAGGCGTTTCTGAAAATAGCAGATATCCAAGCGTAATAGAGTAAAGAATACTGATGTATTCAACATTGGCAATGACATTTGCCGCTCCCCATTTGTATGCCGAGACGCCGAACCATTGAGCAACCGATGATATCACTCCCACCAGTATTAATAGGTATAGCTCATGCCCTGTCGGCCATTGCCAGCTATAAAGGCTTGGCAATAACGCTAACAACCCGACAAAGATGGCTTGATAAGCCAATAAGGTAATTCTAGGCTCGGTTAGGGCGACTTTCCTGACACACACCACAGCCGTTGCGGCACCCAATGAGCCAAGTGCGCCAAGGGTGATATAACGAAAGGATGCATCGGAAAAGTTGGGCTGAACGATGAGCATCACACCAATAAAGCCAACTAATATCGTAAACCAGCGCGATGCCGTGACGACTTCTGAGAGGAATACTCTCGAAATCAAAGCAACAAAAAGTACCTGCAGGAAGCCAATTGCCTTGGCATCTGCAAGCGGGATATTACTGACGGTCACAAAGCCTAGGTATAAGGCGAAGAAGGCACCAGTGATCCGCAGCAAGTGCAGCTTGACCTTCTTGGGCTTTAGCAATATTGGGATATTGGCCTTAATCGCTGGCATTAAAATTGCGAGGAATACGACTTGGCGAAACAGTAATATTTGAAAGGTGCTGATGGTGTCACTGAGCATCCTCACCAGTACCCCGACGACGACAAAGAGCCCAGTCGAAACTAAAGCAAGTAAGATCCCTTTAAGATGGTTAGGGATAGCGTCAAAAGCTGCCATTGCCGGTTTGAATACTGGCTGGATGGTCGCTTTGAACGTCGATAGTATAGAATGTGACATATGAGCCCTCCTTTAAAGCGGCGGGTATTATCAACCCTACACTTGTAGACGGGTCAAGGGTGTCTAACATTCTTCGCTTTGAGACAGGAAGCGACCAACAGCCTTTAATTAATCAACTTCAAAAACTCAGTTTCGGTGACATAGTCTTTTGAATCGGCGCGGTCGAGAAATACTATGCCGTTGAGGTGGTCGAGCTCGTGTTGGAAGATACGAGCAATAAAACCTTCCATTCTGCTGTTGATCACGCTGCCGTCTAGGGCGTGGTAGCGCACATCGATATGGGTGGAGCGGCTGACTTTGGCACGCATGCCAGGAATACTTAAGCACCCTTCCCAGTCTTTTTCAGTCTCTTCGCTTTGCCATATGATTTCAGGGTTGAGCATCAGGGTCGGTGCCATCATTGGCGCGCTGGGGTAGCGCGGGTTTGGTCTTGAGGCCACAATGAAAGCACGGACAGACTCGCTCACCTGCGGCGCCGCAATTCCTACACCGTTATGGTCAAGCATGGTCTTTTCAAGTTCGGCAAAGAATGGCGCGTAGTTTTGGTATTGGCTTGGTGTTAATGTTGCGGCCTGTTGACGCAGTATGGGATTGCCAAGTTGGGCAATAGTGAGAGCATCCATGATGTATTTCCTTCATCGGTTGATATCTTAAGGTTACATATATTTGCCCGGTGTTTCTCCTGTTTGTTGGCGGAAAAATGCCACAAACGCGCTATCGCTTGAAAACGCTAAATAAGAAGCGATATCTGCCACGCTTTTGCCTTCAGATAACAGTTTAACAGCCACAAATAGCCGCCATTGTTGACGCCATGACTGATAAGGCATCCCTGTTTCTTTATTGAAAATTCGGGTAATGGTTTTTTCACTGGCACCTACTTGGGTGGCGACTTCCTTTAGTGGTGGGGGAAGCTCATCTTCATCTATGATCCCGGACAACCACCTACTGAGTCGACGGTCTTGCGGAAACGGCAACGTCATAGGGACTTGCTGGGCACTTTGTAACTCTTCAATGAATAGGGCAAGGGTGGTGGTTTGTTGGTGTTTAGGCTTATCCCATCGCCAAAACGCCATGCGTTCAATCAACTCGCGTAGCAATGGGTTGATGGTAAAGATGGTTACCGTATCCGGCAATGCATGGCACAGCTTGGTATCGAAGTAGAGAGAACGGTAAGCCACTACATTGCTCATTTTTGCATAATGGTTTGTTCCCGCAGGGATCCATGCTGCACGGGTTGGTGGCAAAATCGATCTGGCTCCTTCCAATGATATCGACATACAACCCGAGGCGGCAAAGAGTAGCTGGCCTTTTTGATGACAGTGCATACCTGAGTCATGGGAACCAATTGTTGCGGCAATGCCGACAACATCGTTGTCGATGTCATCGGCATTGAATTGGGTTGATCTGTCGATAACCGCCATAAGTGCCTCTTTTTAATGCCTAGATGCGAGCTTAGGGTTAGGGTATCACTAACTAAGCAGTAAAGGCATTTACTCAGCAGGCAAGGCATCGGAGTAGATGCTGAGTTGGTGGTGCCTATTTTTGAGCTCAGCGAAAGCGGTTTGTACCATTTCATAACGCCCGCAAATGTACGTATCGGGTAACGTGCTAAAGTCACATTCCTTGTTGACGATATCGAGTAGCTTCCCTTGACGAATTTGCTGGGTGACAGATTTGGTCTCCGTGACTGGAATATACGTAAAGCCAGTGTGTGATGCTGCCAGCTCGTTTAGGTAGTCGTTTTCATATAAGTCATCCTCACTATATGCGCCCCAGTATAGTGTAATGTCACTATCTGGTGCGTGTTTCAATGCTTCTTGAAGCAGGCTACGGGTATAGGTGTAGCCTGATCCTCCAGCGATAAATACCGTTTTATCACTAACTGGTCGGAGCCAAGCATGGCCTGCAGGTTCATCGACACGGATACTTTCACCCTTCTTAAAGCACTGCTGTAACCAGCCCACATGGCTGGCGAGCTCACTTTGTGCGGTGATACCACCGAGGTGAATTTCAAATTCGTGGTTAGGTGTCGGCGCACAAGCTATGGAAAAGGGAAGTTTTTGCCCTTTATCCAGCTCAAGCATGACATATTGCCCTGCAAGAAACTTAAAATCGCTTGTTGCTTGCAGAGTTAGGCAAAGTGTTCTGGTGTTGAGATAAGCGAGCTCTAAGATCTTACAGTCAATCGACATAATGCCGCCCTTATTGTTCATGGCTTAAAGCGATAACATCACAGCGCTTACCGGTAGAAGTTGAAGAGGCATCGAAGCTGATCTCTAATGAAATCATTGTCTTCAGCATGGCTTCTGTAAGGCAGACATTCTCGATGACGAAGCAAGTGTTCTGCTCGCAGCGCTTATCAAATGAAATATGTTCATCACCGTGTGCGCCGATACCATAACTATCAATGACGATAAATGCCGGGGATTTTGCTAGAACGGCATCAAGTACGTCGCTATCGAGTACGGTCGATTGAGCCCCATAATTTTGATTACCGTAGCCGTTTTGTTCTAGGTTGCTGGTATACAGCACCAATGATTTACCGGCTAAATCGAGACCTTCGATTTGCTCTAACGTTGGCATGGCCTGTGAGCAGTCGATGATATGAACTGATGTACGGTACTTTGTTTCTGCTGGCACCCTAGTGTAGCAATCAATGTGGGTGCCAATATGCCCCATAGCATTCACTGAGTCTGATTGGCGTTTTGCCCATTGGTAAGCGGGGTGCGATTCGTTAATGTCGACGCTGATGTTTTGTCGGTTCATGTTGATTCTCCTCTGCATTTGATGGGGAGAATTTTATGCATTTTTGTTGTGGCTTATTACAAATATAAAGACATATAACATCAAAATAAGGACACAGTGCTCGCCTAACATTGGTTAGGCGAGCTGGTGAGGATTAGAGGTTACTAGTCACGCATGGTCAGGATGATCACGGCTGCAACAGCAAGAAACCCTGTCATCATAAGGAATACATCGTTATACGCCATGATTGCTGCATCGCGCTGCATGGTTGCCACTAAGCTAGCTTGAGCCTGCATCATGGCAGTATTGGCATCACTACCGGATTGGACAAAAAACTGGCTTTGTTGCAGTAGCTGTTGCCAAGCATTGGTACTAACACTTGGCAGTGACTCTTTAATGTGCGCTAAATGTTCACGGGTTTTGTTATCAAGCAACGTTGCAATTATCGCGATGCTAAAAGCACCACCGAGATTGCGCATCACGTTGGTGAGCGTCGAGGCATCAGGCGTGTCATGTTTACTGATGTTCTTCATCGCGACCAATGACAATGGCACCATAATGAACGGACTGCCGATAGCTCTTAACAGCATAGATAAGATCAGCTGTTGCCCACCAAAGTCAACTGACATATGGGTATTCACAAAGCAGCTTAGGCCAAACATAGCAAAGCCGAATGTCACAAGGTATTTGGGCTTGATGATGTTGGTGAGCTTGGGAACTAATGGGAAAATTAGCAACTGCGGGAAGCCCATCCACATTAAGACCTCACCAATTTCCATCGCGTTATATTGCTGGATTTGGGTCAAATATAGTGGCAAAACATAGATGGAACCCAGCAGTGCCATACCTAAGATCAAGTACGCTAAGCAGGACATCGCAAACTGAGTATTCTTCAATAGCCTTAAGTTAACCAGTGGTTTTTTGTGCTGAAGTTCGTTAATCACAAAATACACCAAGCTTACCCCAGAGATGATCGCAAGGATGACGATGAAGGATGAACTAAACCATTCTTCGCGGTTACCTTCTTCTAATACCACTTCCAAGCAGCCTAATCCGAGTGCCATGGTGATGATGCCAAACCAGTCAGCTTTAAGCAGGGCAGCCAAGTTGAGTGGTTCATCGTCGAGACCATAGCGGACCATCGCAATCAGCAAGATAGCAGGCGGGATATTGATATAAAAAATGTAGTGCCAAGATAAGTTTTCCGTCAACCAGCCGCCGAAGGTTGGGCCGATAGAAGGGGCAAAGGTCGCAGTAATCCCAAACAAGGCCATCCCTACGGCGCGCTTTTGTATTGGTAAGAGCTGGACAACCAAAGAGAAGGCTAGTGGGATCAGTGCCCCGCCACTAAATCCTTGCAAAGCCCGGAATACAATCATGGACGTCATGTTCCATGAAAAAGAGCACAGCAATGAGGAGAGGGTGAAGATTACCGTGGTCCAAGTTAGGTAGCGACGTTTACCTAAAGCTTTAGATAGCCAGCCACTGAGTGGGATCGCTATCATTTCAGCAACGAGGTATGAGGTTGATATCCACGAGCTCTCATCCAGAGTTGCTGAAAGTGCCCCTTGTATATCTTTGAGTGAGGAGTTGGTGATCTGAATATCTAAGATCGCCATAAATGCGCCAATTAGGCCGCCAAACAACGCAATCCAATGACGGCGAGGCACTACGGTCTCTTCCACTGGTGCAGATGCAGGTTGAGTTGCTGCTGTACTCATGGGCTCAGCCTCGGGTATCGACAGTAGCGACCACTGATAGCCCTGGGATCAGGCGGCCCTCAATTGCTTCTGGCACTGTGAGGGTGATTTTTACCGGTACTCGCTGGACAATTTTGGTGAAGTTGCCGGTCGCATTTTCAGGCGGTAGTAGGGCAAATTTTGCGCCTGTCGCTGGTGAGAAACTGTCTACAACCCCTTCAAGCGTTTGGCCTGGGAATGCATCCAGCTCGACATCGACTTTTTGCCCTTGGTGAATACCACCGAGTTGGGTTTCCTTGAAGTTGGCTTCTATCCATACATCCGACGTTGGCACCAAGCTCATTAATGGCATACCCGGTTGAATATATAAGCCAACGCGTAGGCTGCGTTTGCCGACGATACCATCGACGGGGGCGTATATGTTGGTGTAACTCACATTGAGATCAGCTTGTTCCAGTTGTGCTTCGGCTTCGGTCACTGACGCTTTAGCCTGAGTAATTTGGCTGGCGATAACAGCCAGTTGATCGGTCTCAGCTTGTTGGCTTGCAATGGCTTCATCGAGTTGGGCTTGGGTCACTTTCATATGAGAAATCATGCTATCCAGCTCATCTTGTGATGAATAGTTACGCTTGAGTAGGCTGCGAGTACGGGTAACTTGCTGTTGGGCACGCTCAAACTCTGCTTGTGCTGAGGCGATTTGGCTTTTGGATTGGCGAATTTTGGTTTGCTGTAATTGCTGTTGGGCTTTGAGATTATCAATAGCAGCTTGGCTGACGGCCAGCTTAGCTTTAGCCTGATCATCTGCAGCGATAAAATCACGGTCATCAATTTTCGCGAGTAGATCACCGGCTTTAACTTGCTGGTTATCCTCGACATATGACTCGATGATATAGCCTGCTACCTTAGGGCTGATATTGGTGATGTCGCCCTGTAAATAGGCATTATCGGTTGATTCAAAATATTGTCCGTAGCCGAACCAATAACCACCGCCCGCTAGGCCTAGCGAAAGCATGATTAAGGTAGCGATTAATGGCGCTTTCTTTTTATTACGGCGTGGTGCTGCTTCTGGGGAGGTGTGATTTGCTGTCATGACACTCTTCTACACTTGTAATGGACTTCATTCTATTTGTGTAACAAAGTGTAAATGAATTAGATTGGTTGATAAGATAGGAATAAATGAAAACACTGTTGCAGAAATCTTACTAATAGAGGGGTGTTAACAAGAGATGGATTTGAATGCGGTTACTGTATTTTCACAAGTTGTTGATTGTGGAAGCTTTACTCAGGCGGCTGAAATCCTTGGTATGACTAAATCGACTGTGAGCCGAAAAGTTGCTGAGCTTGAGCAGCATTTAGGTGTGCGCTTGATCACGCGTTCGACACGCAGTTTAGTGTTAACGCCTGAAGGCGAGTCTTTTTATCAATCATGCTGCCAAGTGCTAGAAATTATGGGGCAAGCTGAACTTGAGGTAACAGCGAATCAAGATTTGGTACGTGGACGACTGAGTGTTGTTATGCCTGTTGAGTTAGGGCAGCAAGTGCTGGGACAGTATCTTAATGACTTTCTGAAGTTATACCCTGATGTCACGATTCATTTAGAACTTACCAACCGAGAAGTCGATATTATTGGCGAAGGAATTGATTTGTATGCTCAGGTGGGGGAAATGGGTGACTCGACGTTAGTGTCGCGACATTTAGCGGCATCAAGCCGAGTGTTGGCGGCAAGCCCTGCTTACCTTGAACAATATGGTATGGTTACCAGCCCCGCCGATCTCAAGCCACCTCATCATCAAGTGAAGATCCATAACCAAGCCGTAAAACTACCCAACTGGCATCTGATGCAATCTGGTGACACGGTGAGCATTGATTTACCTTATCGACTTAGGGTTAATACCATCACGTCGTCAGTCGATGCCTGTCTCGACGGGTTGGGTATTGCGATTTTACCTGAATTTATTTGTCGCGAGCATTTTGCTAGTGGGCGTTTGACCAAGTTATTGCCTGACTGGGAGATGCCGTTGGTACCTGTTAATTTGGTATACCCGCAGCGGAAGCTCATTCCTAAGAGGCTAAGGTTATTGGTGGATTTTCTAGTTGAGAAGTTTGAAGGAAGGATGAAAAGAACACCCCAATAGCATGGTGAATGGATGCTAATGGGGATAAATACGATCTTTTTACATTACAGAGATGATTGAGATACGGAGTTGTTAGCCGCTAATTGCTGTTTGCTGCCGTCGTTAGCCTCTAACTCTGGTGCCATGTCGATATTGGCTAGATCCTCAGCTTCTGCATCAAGGATCTCATAACCTTTAAGCTCCATACAGCGACGCAATACTAAAGACTGGGTCTGGGTTGCTTTAACCGAGCCTACGGCAGCCCCTGTACCTGCGCCGAGTGCTAACCCAAAAATCATACTTTCGCCCACACCGACGCCATCACTGAATAATCCGCCAACGGCACCAGCAGCGGTACCGATAAGGGCCATATTCGTCGCGCTTGTCCGCACTGCCTCCCCCTTATCCACCTCTTTGGTTTTTTGCTGACATTCAGCGAGATCTTGCTCGTATTCGAGTTGTGTTTTGCCGTGGTTGCCAACAACAGGTGCTGTATTATAAGAGCAGGCGGTTAACAAAGAGGTACAAATGAGCAGGGCGATTTTATTCACAGGGCTAATAACCGTTTGCTGAGTTAAATATGGGCACTATAGTATTGTCAAAGTAGCTCTACTTAAATACAGTGTTTTCTATATTATGTATCGAAATATTCGATAACTATGATGAAAGGGTAACCATGCAGACATCATTACTCTCTAAGCTTGTCAAAAAAGATCTCAATCTGCTGGTGTATCTGACGGTATTGCTTGAGCAGCGCCATGTTAGCCGAGCAGCAGAAATCTTAGGGGTTAGTCAGGCTACCATGAGCTACTACCTACAGAAGTTACGGCTTGAGTTTAATGATCCGCTGTTAATTAAAAGCAAACAAGGGATGGTACTTTCCCCTTTAGGTGAGCAGCTGGTAGTGCCTCTTATCGAGCTTCTGCGTCAACTCGACAGTGATATTTATCAGCGTAATTTTAATCCGGCATTGGCGGAGGGGGTCATTCGATTTTGCACCCAAGATGCAACACTAAGCCATCTGTTACCGACGTTGATTAATGATGTTGTTAAAAGAGCACCGCATTTATGTTTGGATTTTTTAGATTGGCCGAAAGATATTTTTTCTGCATTGGAATCTGGAGAAATTGATTTAGCACTTGGAGGGCTAGGTGAAGTACCGCCAGGTGTGCACGGTAAATGCTATTTTAAATCACAGTTTTCAGCGATAGTTGCCAAGCAGCATCCGTTGGCGAAACGTGATCAGGTGTCCTTGAAAGATGTCATTGCTTATCCACATATTCGGATTTCACCAGGGGCGGTGGGAGAGAATATGCTCGATGAAATCATACGAAAAAAGGGACTCCAGCGGGAGGTTACTATGTGTACAAGTTCATTCAATATTGCGTTGGAATCGATTCGGCAGGGTCATCATGTCGCGTTTTTTAATCGGCTGGTGGTTGATACATGTGCTACGTCTCCTCAAGATTTTCATATTATTGAGCTCCAGGAATTGCCTGCGCCAGATATTTATCTGTATTGGAATGCACGGGTTCACCGCGAACCTGCACAGATATGGTTCCGCGAACAGTTAACCCGTTTAATTGAAGATGGCTTTAGGCGCTTGGGCGTAAAAATAAGCCCATAAGGTGAGGCGTATTTACAATGTAAATAGCTTTAGCTATTTGCGTGACTTTCAATAACCCTCTTACTCAATTTTAAGCAGAATCAAATTCTGCCATTTATTGCTAGCAGCATTCTTTGGCCCTCTCATTACATGGCTGTGTTGCCTACCTCTTGTATAAAACATTAAATTTTATTTGATGATAATCGTTAGTGATCTATGCAGTTTGTACGATAAGGTTTTGATGGTTTACCTTTAACTATCAATGTTATACGTTAAGGGTGGCTTGTAGTGAGTGTAGAATGCTTCGAGGTCTAATCGTGCATTGCATCGTGCTGAAAATATGGCTATTGCTAAGGCGAGGTTTTGATGATTTACTGCACAAATCTAAGTTATAGAGGTATAAAAATTAATGGACGACCCCTTTAGTCGACTGTGTATTTCCCCGCGCTTCCAATCAATGGAAGCTTCATCATGATAGAGCTTTTCCTACAACCAGAAACTTGGGCAATATTCGCAACCTTATTTGCGCTTGAGGTAATACTTGGTGTTGATAACGTCGTGTTTATTTCTGTTCTCTGTGAACGACTGCCTGTAGAGCAACGTAAACTCGCGCGAAATTTGGGTATTGGTTTAGCTGTGATAGCTCGAATCGCTTTGGTCTTTTCGATTTCATGGCTCATGTCTTTAACTCAACCGCTACTGACTATTGCTGGAGTGTCATTAACGGGACAGGAACTGATTATGATCGCGGGTGGTGCATTCTTATTGGCTAAAAGTTTTAAAGAGTTATGGGGCTGGTTGATGCATGCTGAAACCGGACACTCGACTCACGTAAGAACGGGCCTTGCCGTTGTGCTATTGCAGATAGTGGCCGTCGATGCGGTATTCTCGATGGACTCAGTGATCACTGCTGTGGGGTTAACGAGTGAGATCCCGATTATGATTGCCGCAATTATCTCATCGGCAATCGTCATGGTTTTCACGGCAGAGAAGATTAACAATCTGGTGATGAAGTACCCTGGCTTTAAAATACTGGCATTATTATTTTTGATGCTGTTAGGTGGACTGTTAATGGCAGAAGGCTTTGCTATCCACATAAATAAAGGTTACGTGTATTTTGCCATGGTGTTTGGCTTAATCTTAGAGCTTTGTCATATACAGTTGAAGAAGAAGCACCGAATAAAAATTGTTAGGATTCGTCCATTAGAATGCCGTTTAGCATAGCGCGGAATGAATTATAAAATAGGAGGCTTGTCCTCCTATTTTTGTATATGCAGTGTGTGTCTTTATTCTCGACAGTGAATGGAAAGACTAGAGAATGATGTGTGGCAGATAGCGTGACATATCTTGAGTGATCCGCGAGCTGTCTTCACGAATAGAGATCCCACCGGCTTTGTCATTGACCAACCAGCTGCCAATTAACGTGTAGTAGTCGTTGAATTTTGGCAATGGATGATAGGCTTGATAAATGACACCTTCATCGCCGTATGGACCGTCAACGCGTAACGTCTGTCGTCCTTTTTCGACAATCGTAATATTGGCACCTTCACGGGCAAAAATAGGTTTAATCACATAATCTTTCAGCTGGCTGAGCGCTCGGTCATCAGGGAAATAGCTTGGTAATAGGTTTGGGTGACCTTGGTGTTTTTTCCATAGCAGGGGAAGTAAAGCTTTGTTGCTCAGCACTGATTTCCACATGGGCTCAAGCCAGTTAACATTGGCAACATCAAGATGCTGGGCATACTCTTCCCTGAACATAAACTCCCATGGATAGAGCTTGAACATCCAGCGAATAGGGCGACTTTGTAAATCAGTAAACTCATTTTTGCTGTTTAAGCCGATATCCTCTACAAAAACAAAATTGGTTGAAAGCCCTGCCTCCTTGGCACAGTCTTCCATGTATTGCACGGTACCGCGATCCTCTTCAGTATCTTTGCAACAAGAAAAATGCAGGGTTTGCCCCGGCTGCTTTAATGAGAGTTCATGGAAGCGAGCCATTAATAGCTCTTGTAGTAAATTGAATTGGTCGGCATCTCGTCGAATTGAACCATTCTTAACGTTATCTTCTAACCATAGCCATTGCCAAAAGCCTGTTTCATAAAGCGAGGTTGGCGTGTCGGCATTGTTTTCAAAGAGCTTGGCATGGCCTGTACCGTCATAGGCAAAATCAAGACGAGAATAAAGCGAAGGTTCGCGGCTGCGCCATGAATCAAGCACACCTTGCCACATCGTCTCGGGGATCTGGAAACGCCGCAGCCAATATTCATCTGCCACAACGGTATCAACTACATCGAGACACATTTGGTGAATTTCTTCTGTTGGGTCTTCTAAATCACGCTCAATTTGTTCCAGTGTAAATTGGTAATAAGCGGTTTCATCCCAATAAGGCGCATCGTACATAGAGTGAAAACCGAAACCGAAGTCTTTGGCTTGCTCGCGCCAATGTGGCCTTTCTTGGCAGTCAATCCTTAACATGCCGAGTCCATTAGTAGGTGGTTAGTGCTGTTATTTTAGCGCGTTGTAAATAGAAGGGGATACTAGGATATGGAATAAATTGGAGGTAGCGCAGGGTCAAAATGATAGAAGAGTGCTTTTTCGCGGAGGTATTTTGGATGGTAAATATGAAGGAAAATATAACGAAGTATAGAGAGGGAAATGGAGTGTATTATTTGCTTACAGTTTGAGCTTTTTGGTAGCAAATAACCCCATTCTGAATTGATATAGATCACACATTCGTCATCAGGAAAATGTATATTTACCCCCGTTAAATTTCAGTTGCATGCTGTAATTCCCTGAAAGTTTAACCATCACTACAAATAATCGTTCGGCAAGTTACTTTGAACAGTTGATGTTCACCATTTTTGAGTAGCTACTTGGCTTACCAACCTTGCTTTGACTGGGTAACTTGCTGTTTTTTTCTATAACGCTACAGAAGTATAACTTCGCGATGTAGACTAAAGTGAGTGATTAAAAATAATATTCCACAGCCATTTCAACATAACTTTCCTGCTGTAAATATGCCATAGGCTCTGTGGTGGCCATTTCTGCTAACCAAAACCCTTCAACAGTAAATTTAAGATAGTTACTTAATCGACGTGATGCCGATAGCTTATAAAGCTGAGAGTTTTTCTCAAGATCGACTAAGCCTGACAATAGCATTTCGGTGTCATTGACAGAGTTGCTTTGCCAACGGACCCCTACAAATACATCATTGTTATAAATCGTTGGTGGTACCCAGTTGCCAGTTTTGGTCTGTCGGTTGTCAAAGGTATATTCAGTGATCAGTCCTATTTGTCCATTAGAATGTGCAAAACCATAAAATGCGTACTCAAACCCTGTGACTAACGTGGTGTAGGGACGCCCTTCCCCCCATTTATGAGTAGCTTCCAACTTTAATAACAAATCGTCTTTGCTGTGTTGGGCTTCAACACCCAGCTGGGTGATATTGGCATAGTGCTGAAGATACTGGGCTGGGGTCTCTTGCAAGAAAGGTTCACGGCTATTACCTTGAAAGATGCTAAAAGCAATGTCCAGCGTATCGTGCCAATAAGTAAGGCGAGCCGCGACATCGAGGGCTTGTTTTCCTGCTGCATATACTGCGTTGTTGCTTACGGGTTTACCCAGTGATAAGCGTTGTTCGGGTTCACGAAAGGCCCGTACTTGATGAAAGGGTAATAAGAAAAGGTGGACTTCACCCCAAGTTGGCCAATATTGATAGTGCACCATGGGTTGGCCCATTTTGTCTTCATAGCCCAGTGCTAAACGTCCATCATATTGATTTACGATATTAACGGGCTGGTAAACTTCGGTGACCCCCCAATACACTTCACCTATACCAAAGGTAACCGCTTGTTGTCCTCCTTGGTAACCAATGTTGGCTTCACGTATATTCGCAAACATTGTTTCAGCTTGAGTGTCCCAACGTAGATAAGGCGATATAGCCACGCTAACGCCATTGTTATGCCAATACTGGTAACGAGGGTACATAACGATGTCGGCATTGAAATGCTGGCAGCATTGAGCGGAGTAGGTGGGATCATCGGCAAACATGCTGAGATTAAGTGAGGTATAGCCGTCTATTGCTGAGTTCGCATGGCAAGCAAATGCGGTGGTTAAACTCAGCATTATTCCACTGTACTTTGTTATGTGAAATATTTTCTGGAGTATGCGGTGCCATTTCATGGTCTGACTGGATCCATAGATAGTGCTAGAACTTGCTCGTTTGAACGGTGTGAGATCTGTTTATTGGCGCTGATAAGCAAAACGAAGTTGGTTTGGCTCGAACTGTCGGGAGTTTAGTGGTAAGCCAAGCTCAAAGTTATGCCATGTTAAACGGGTTGTACGCTGATTTTGCAAGTTGACCATGGTTGCTACATGGGCTCGCCAATACTGTTGTTGGTATTGCTGGAAGTCTGTCAGTGTCAGCACTTTTAGAGGGCTATTCTTACGGTCGAAATATTCAATTTTTCGAGGTTGAAAGATCGTCTGATCAATCCATGCAATAATTTTTGTATAACCTGAATTGGCATATTGTGGATAGCAGGCAATGACCCAATATTGCTTCCCTCCTTCACTGCGCGTATCGATAAATACGTAGCGATATTTATCGAGCTCCCACGAACTCATATCTTCATAGGCAAATTCACTGCCCATAAACGGTCCTGAACGGTTATTTGAGGAAATACGCTTAACCCGTTTAATCGACGGCAAGTAGAGCCATTGGTCATCGGCTTCGATGGCATGGCTGTAGGTGAGTAGTGTGGTACCTGCTATATCACGCGGAGCCTGAAATGCCGTAATGATCCTATCACCATCCTCGCTTTGCTCTTGCCCTTTGATGGTTAATTCACGGTGTGCGCTGTCCCCATTTGCCGCAATGATATCCATAGTGACTTGTGATGCGTAGCTTTGGTAGCCGGTATCACGATTGACCATTTCTGTCGCAATAACCAAGCCTTTTTGTTCAGCCGATAAGCCTTCTTGGGTTATCACCGTACTTGAGAAAACAGGAAGAAGAGTGTTGGTTTTATTTGACGTAGCCGAGGAGGCATTAACATTGATCACCATGCTCGCTGTGATGACGATACTGGCTGTCAAAATTAGGCGGCAATAATGATCGACAGGAGATCGAACAATGGTAAGGGGACTACGTGTCATGAGGCATTCCTTGGCTTCGTGGGGCTAACCGCGTATTGGCACAGTGTATGAGGTTAGAAAAGCTGTTACACCTGTCCAATTGGTCAGGTGAAACAGATAAACGGGCAGGTTAAAACTAATAGGCAATTTCTTAGCATAGACAGACAACAAATATATAACGTTAGTGCTAGGAGATAATTATGGATATGGAGAGCACGATAGATGCCCCCACACGTAGGTTATTACACATTGATGATGCCTTAAACATCGCCAAACTGTACTGGCGATGCAACAGTAATATCCAAGGATGGACGGAATGAAAACAGAAACCAAACAACCTCATCGCGGCTGGAAGCCGCTGCTGATCATCGGCATGTGGCTGGTGATATTAGCAGTGGCGTTTGTCGGCATGGGTAAACTCACTTTTGTGAATGACTACAAAGTGTTTTTCAGTGATAGCAACCCTGATTTAATCGCCTTTGAGCGTATAGAAGACAAATACAGTAGTAACGACAGTGTGTTGGTTGTGATCACACCTCGGCAAGGTGATGTATTTCAGGCTGACGTATTGAAGGCAGTCGCGGCCTTAACTGATAAAGCTTGGCAAACACCGCATTCATACCGGGTGGATTCGTTAGTTAATTATCAGTATACCCGTGCAGATGGGGACGAATTGCTGGTGGAGGATTTCTTTCCTGCATCTGTAGTAACTTCAGAGCATGCACTTACCCAATCCCTTGAGGAAAAGAAAGCTTATGCCATGCAACAGCCTGAGCTTGTAAACCGTATCCTCGCGGTAGATGGTCAGGCAACGGCAATTAATGTATTAGTGAATTTGCCAGGCAATAGTCAAGCCGAAGAAGTCAGAGAAGTGGCGCAGTTTTGGCAAGATATAATTGCAGAAGCACAGCAAAGTTACCCTGAGATGACGTTTTACTTGACGGGCCAAGTCATGCAAAACGACGCATTTGGTGAGGCTTCGCAGCGTGATATGGGCAGTTTGGTACCTTTGGCCTTGCTACTCATTATTCTCGGTACTGGAATATTCTTGCGAAGTGTGTGGAGTACCTTGCTCGTTACCCTGACCATTATCGCATCGATTATTTTGGCTTTAGGTGGAGCGGGTTGGTTAGGTATCGCGATTACATCCCCATCAGCATCAGCCCCTTTAATAATTCTAACGATGGCGGTGGCTGACTGTATTCACTTTTTACAAGGTGTCAGAAAAGCGCAGTCAGAGGGTAAACTGAAACATGAAGCCATTGCGTATTCTCTTCGTGTACATCGGCTCCCCATTATTTTAACCAGCGTTACGACGGCAGTTGGTTTTCTTTCGATGAATTTCAGCGACTCTCCTCCGTTTAATGACTTAGGTAATATTACCGCGATGGGGGTGCTGTGGGCGATGTTGTTGACATTGAGCTTCTCACCAGCCGTATTGTCAATTTTGCCGCAACGTAAAACGGTAAAGGCTAGGCCGAGTCGCTTGCAGCGTCCGTTAGCAACCATTGCAAAGTTTTCAATGCATCATGCAAAACTCATGGCGGTAGGCGTAATTACCATCAGCGGTGCCGTTGCTGTTAATTTGGTCAATAATAATATTGATGACACCTTATTTGAGTATTTTGATGATTCTTATGCGGTGCGTCAGGCCAATGACTTTACTTACGCCAATCTAACAGGGGTTGCGAGCATCCAATATGCCATTCGTCCGCCTGTTGGTGAAACCGTCACATCACCAGCTTTCTTGCAGCATTTAGATACGTTTGTGCAAGCGGCTCGGCAGGTTGATGGGGTATATCACGTGCAAGCGCTCACTGACATCATGAAGCGCTTGAACAGTAGCCTGCATCAAGATGATCCCAATTATTATCAATTGCCGAGTGATCCTGAATTATCGGCGCAAACTTTGCTGCTATACGATATGTCGTTGCCCTATGGCCTGACGTTGAGCAACCAGGTGGCCCTAGACAAACAAGAGCTGCGCGTTGTTGTGACTGCACGAAAAATGTCATCTAATCAGTTAGTGGCATTAGAAAGTACATTACGCCAGCAGTTGTTGAATCAATTTGGTGCTGATCAGGTTAGCCCTGGGGTGAGCCCTGACATCATGTTTGCCCATATTGGTTATCGTAATAATGTCAGTATGCTCACAGCTTCAGTGGTGGCATTGGTTATTATCTCGCTGTTAATTGGTGTGGTGCTGCGTTCTGTGCGTTTAGGCTTGATTAGTATCTTGCCCAACATTTTACCGGCAGCCATTGCGTTTGGTGCCTGGGGTTTGATGGTCGGTGAAGTCGGTTTAAGTCTCTCGGTGGTTGCGAGCATGACGTTGGGGATTGTGGTAGATGACACTATTCATTTGTTGTATCGCTACTATGCAGAGAAGAAAGCGGGTCAAAATGAGCAAGAAGCCATTGTTGCAGCGGTGAAAGAAACAGGTGTGGCGATCATTGGTACAACCCTGGTATTAAGTGTTGGCTTTTTCGTGTTAGCAACCAGCAGTTTCAAAATGAATGCAGATATGGGACTGATGACGGCTATTACGATCGTAATAGCCTTGATAATTGATCTGTTGCTGTTACCTGCGTTATTGGCACTGACAATGCGTAATGCAAAAGGGGTGGAACAAGCCCACGCGGTAACAGCAAGTTAATCTATTTCATTAATAGGGAAAATGCGCACCTTGAAGGATGAAATGAGGTGCGCTTTTCTATGTTCGAAAACGCCTGAAGTGTCAATGCCATTCTAACTCTAATGCTCTAGCGACAGCATGTGTGCGATTACTGACGCCAAATTTGGTGTAGATATTGTGTAAATGATACTTCACTGTGCGTTCGCTGATCCCCATTACTTGACCCATCTCCCAATTACTTTTACCGATTTTTAGCCAATGAAGTAATTCTTTTTCTCGAGCTGTAATCGTAGCGTTAAGTCGGCTATTTGCTTCTACTGGAGGCTTGGAAATATTGTTGAGCGTTAGGTAGAGGTGAGGCGCGAGTAAAAAAAGGGCATTGACTTCATCATCAGAGGGTTGTCGGTCGCCGAAAGACAGCATCAACATAGAGAGCTCTGATTGGCGCTGCCTTCCTGCAATCACGAGGCGTTTACCATAAGAAGGGTGAGTGATCGGATCCAGCAGTGCGGATATGGGGTGGTTGTTTTGTAATAACGAAGCAAATAACGGATCGCTGGTTAGATTGTTGTTCTGAAAGCAGGCGTTGACCTTGTCCGAGGGGAAGTCGATACAGATAGGCTCGTTATTTTTGTGTTCTGAAATATGCCCCATAATGCTAAAAATAAAGGGTATCTCTTGTTTTAGCTCACTAAACCAAGACTCAATGTCATGGTGGCTCGTAATGGTATGCAACTGCTGTGACATTTCAAACAGTCGTTCTTTATTCATTCCTTGCATCTCGCTATATCCATATAACTGGGCAATTTAGACTGAATGTATTACAAAGCTGGAGGGGTGTTTATGTTAAATCGCTCAAACTGGATTCATGTCGCTGTTCTTTGCAAAGGTATGTAATTACGTAATGTGATAACAACAAGCTGTTCAGTAATGTGTTAGGCAACTTTAAGTCTATAATTTTAGTTAACTTAATGAAAAAAAAGGTCTCTCTAACTTGTTAGTGATGGTCGGTAAAGAGACCCTTTGTACCAAAGGTGGACGCTAGTTTCACTTTTTGGGGTACGAACATCCGTTAGGAATGCAGAGAAATTGTATGCATTTTCATTAGAGTAAAAAATCTAATTTAAAAGTACAGGAAGGCAATATAGAAAGGTCAATGTGAATACTTGAAATGAAAGAGTAAAAGTGAACAGGCTATGCTGGGTTCACTTTTACTATTGTGGGAGGAGAATGTTAGCGCTCTTTGTTGCAACCCCATTCACAAGGTAGTTCAATCAAAATGTCGTTCAATTTTTCGGGGTGAAGCATTTGCTCAGGAGTGATGTTAAGACGAATAGCCATGTTTTGGTTAAACAGCTCCCAGTGGTTAAGCAAACACTGCTCGTGATTTGCCTTATCGTGCTGCCAAGTATCAAGTAAAAAAGGCTTTAGGTTTACTGCACCACTGGCAAAGATCATCATCTGCCACTTCATTTCCCAGACATTTATGGATGATTCTGGAAAATCTTTATGGAAGGTATCTACGAGTTGGTTAACGAAAGTTTCAAGTTCACCTTTGCTATCGAAGAAATAGTCCATTAGCTCATCGCCTTGCCTAACCCCATCGGTGATCAGCTGGATGGGCTTTTGATGAACCAATTGTTGAGCCAGCAACATGGTAATAAACCGATATAGAATAATATTGCTCGGTAAATTAGCTGGGATACTTTCCAGAAGTTTGTACATGTACGATAAAAAGTAGACATGCAGGCAGTCGCTAATGCTGTGCCAAATTTTTTCTTTACTGCCAAAGTGATGGCGGATCAAACTATGGGAAACCCCAGCACGTTCGCTGATATTTCGTAGCGATACCCGTTCGTAACCGAGTTCACAAAACATCTCGGCGGCAGTTCCCATTATTAGCAGCTTAGTTTCTTCGGCGGCCTGTGCGCTGCGGCGGCCTTGTTTTCTTTCAGTCATCATTATCTTGGTTTAATCCCCTACCGCCTTTTGTACCAGAAAATCGTTTTGTCGTCATCTCTGTGCTCACAGAAAACCTTTATTGTCCAGTTGTAAAATATACTTGATCTTCGATTAAATCAACATATACTGCACAGGTGTGTAATAAATACCAAAGAGAGAAATGTCAGTGAAAGGACAGCAGCCCTCACTAACCCCGTTTGCTAAATTAGCCGCCATTGTGCTGTTGGGTAGCATTCTTGCTGGGTGTAATCAGGCAAATTCAGAGCCAGCTACTGAAGTTATTAAACCGGTAAAACTGTATGAAATACCGGTTGTTGCGACACAAGAAAGCAATGAGTTTCCCGGCCAGGCTGAAGCGTCTCAGCGAGCTCAATTATCATTTCAAGTGTCAGGCGAAATTGAAAAAATGTTGGTCAATGTTGGCCAGAAAGTCGGTAAAGGGCAGGTGTTGGCGAAACTCGATGATAAGGATTATCGTTTAGCGTTTGATGCGAAATTTGCTGAACTTGAGCTAGCAAAAAGCCAATTTGAACGAGCTCAACAGTTATATGCGAAAAAATTGATTAGTACCGATCAATTTGATCGCAATGAAACGAGCTATGAGGCTGCGATAGCAAATATTGAACAGGCAAAAACAGACTTAGAGCATACCTTGATCAAGGCACCTTTTGATGGGGTTGTGTCACTTCGCTTGGTCAACCAACATCAGTTTGTTGGGGCTAACCAACCCATTTTGAATATTCAAAATGTCGACAGCCTTGATATCTCATTTAACTTGCCTGTGACGTTTGTTGAACAAGTGAACATTGAAATGATTAAAGCGACGCAGTCTTGGGTCGTCATGGATAACTTTTCTGATACGCCGATAGCGGCTCAGCTTAAAGAGCTGTCAACTCAACCCGATCGTGATACCAACACCTATACCGCAAAAGTCACTATTCAGCGGCCTGATAATTTGAATGTGTTGTCGGGGATGGCAGGTCAGGTGCATTTTGCAAAACAGCATGTTGCGTCGGCGTTACCTTTACCTGAAGGGGCATGGGTCAATAAACACGATGACCGTGGCACGGTGTGGCAATTTAATCCAGCGACCTCAGTCATTGAAGCTCTCGACGTAGCGCTAGATGAAAAAGGCAATGTCATCAGTGGATTATCGCAAG
Organism: Photobacterium makurazakiensis; assembly: GCF_050336715.1. NCBI lineage: Bacteria > Pseudomonadati > Pseudomonadota > Gammaproteobacteria > Vibrionales > Vibrionaceae > Photobacterium > Photobacterium makurazakiensis. The sequence continues at coordinate 40,853 of NZ_JAKJSJ010000016.1, read as the reverse complement.
GAACAATTATTGTGATTGCCGGTGCCAAAGATTTATACCCAGGCCAACAAGTGCGTGCTTGGGAACGAGAGGGTGGTATCTAACTATGATGAAGAAAATGTTTGTTATTGCCCTATCCGTAGCTTTACTGCAAGGGTGTCAGGAGCCGCCGACGGAATTTGAACAAAAACCATTAGCTGTTTCTACCCTTACCGTTTCTGACCCTATCGATAGTCAATATAGAATCTTTAATGGACAGGTTGAAGCTGCTGAGAATACGCCATTAGCCTTTCGGGTTGAAGGCGAGTTGAAAGGCGTTATGGTTCGTACTGGGCAAGTGGTCAAGAAGGGGCAGTTGCTTGCGGTGCTGGATGCTGACAAATTCGAACAGCAACAGCGTGATGCAAAAGTGCAGTATGGCCTTGCAGCAAAACAACTTGAGCGTGGTCGTGAGTTATACGGCAAGAAAATGATTTCGAAGGCTGAATTTGACGAACTAACCGCTAACCAGCGGTTAACGAAAGTCGCGTTTGATTCTGCCAATGCACGTTTGGGGTATACCCGCTTAATCGCGCCATTTGACGGAATTATTTCTGATGTACCAAAAGAGTCGTATGAGGCAGTAACACCGGGAGAAGCGGTGCTTAGCCTCTATCAGGATGACAAGGTCTACATCAACATTCCTGTATCAGATACCGTTATCGCGATGATAAATCCACAACAACAGGTACAGGGCTATCAGCCATTGGCGCAGTTTGGTTCAGATAGCGAAGCCTTTCCTGTTCGTTATCTAAAACATACCAGTGAGCTTGAACCTCAAACGCAAACCTATCGGGTATGGTTTGAAATGCCGCAACTGACATCAACTATTTTACCGGGTACCAGTGTATCGCTGAACGTCAATATGGCTGAAGCTGGTTTAAGTACGTTGCAAGGGTATCAATTACCAATGATTGCATTAGAAGCTGGCAGAGCACATGGCCAGTTTTATGTTTGGAAAGTTACCGATGATCAGGTTGCACGAGTGGAAGTTGCCATCGAGCAAGTTAATAACCAAGGTGCGATTGTGAGTAGCGGTGTCGATTTAGGTGATGTGTTGGTTACGTCGAACCTACGAAAACTACGTCAAAATATGATGGTTTCTCCTATTCATCGGTCTGCTGATAACGCAGGTATTGCGCAGTGAAACGGGCTGTATTCAGACACAAACAAGCACTATTACGCTGGATAGTCATGATCGTAATGACGGTTTCAGGAGTGCTTTTTTTTAGTGAGCTGGGGCAGTTTTTAGTGTGGCAATTAATTGGTGTAAAAGTGCCAGGTATTGAAATAAAAGTATCTCCTGATAGAGCGATGACTTCGAGTCAGGGGCTGGGGCTCATAGCGCAAGATAAAGCGTTAGATATTGAGTTTGATTTTGCAGGATTAGCGGTGGAGACAATACGGTGAGCATTGCCGAGTATTCAATTAAAAATAAAGTGATCAGCTGGCTATTTATTGCCATTCTGGCTGTCGGCGGTGTGACATCGTTTTTAGATTTGGGGCGCTTGGAAGATCCAGCGTTTACCCTTAAAGACGCCATGATTATTGCGACTTACCCTGGTGCGACGTCTACAGAAGTGGAAGAAGAGCTGACGTATCCACTGGAGAAGGCAGTAAGGCAATTACCGTATATTGATAAGGTAACGTCAACGTCATCGTCAGGCATGACCCAAATGATGGTCAGTATGGAGATGATCTATGGTCCCGATGAGTTACCTCAAATTTGGGATGAGATGCGTCGCAAGGTCGACGACTTACGCCCGACGCTTCCGGCTGGAGTGACCTCCGTCCAAGTCATCGATGATTTTGGTGATGTGTTTGGCGTCATGATTATGATGACGGGAGAAGGTTATTCCTATATCGAACTGAAGCAATATGCTGATTACTTAACCCGCGAGTTAGATCTGGTTGACGGTGTGGGCAAGGTGAGTGTTGCTGGCGATCAACAAGAACAGGTTTTTGTTGAGATCTCTATTGATCGAATGGCGGCATTGAACCTTGACATGAACACTGTGGCGGGTTTATTGAACCAGCAAAACAGTGTTATCGCCTCTGGTGAGATGATGATCAATGGGCAGATGCTGACGATTCGACCGAATGGCAACATGAGCAGCGTTGAAGAGTTAGAAAACCTGGTTATTCATGGTCGTGATACGGGTAACCTTATCCGCCTGAAGGATGTTGCGACTATCAGTCGTGGTATTCAAGAGAAACCAACGAATATCGTCACTTACAATGGTGAACCAGCCATCAACCTTGCGATTTCTTTTTCTGCTGGTGTAAACGTGGTCGAGGTAGGCCAGCGCGTCGAGGCACGCCTTGCCGAGCTTGAAAGTGTTAAGCCTGCAGGTATTTCGCTCGACTACTTTTATAATCAAGCGCAAGAAGTTGATAAGTCAGTTAAAGATTTTATTGTGAGTCTGGGGCAGGCGGTTGCGATTGTTATTGTCGTACTGCTGTTTGCCATGGGACTGCGTAGCGGCATCATCATCGGTACGGTACTGCTGCTAACTGTATTTGGCACCTTCATATTGATGAAGTGGAATAATATCGAGTTGCACCGTATTTCACTCGGTGCCCTCATTATTGCACTGGGTATGTTGGTGGATAATGCCATCGTCGTGGTTGAAGGTATTTTGGTTGGGCTGAAAAAAGGCCGTACCAAGGTTCAAGCCTCGGTGGATATTGTTAAGCAAACCCAGTGGCCGTTATTGGGGGCGACTGTTATTGCTATCACGGCTTTTGCACCCATTGGTTTATCCTCGGATGCCAGTGGTGAGTTCATGGGCTCGTTGTTCTGGGTGCTGTGCTACTCCTTGTTCTTAAGCTGGGTGACAGCCCTAACAATTACACCGTTTTTAGCTAATTTACTGTTAAAAGATGAGCCCGAGAGAACAGATAACCAAGTAGAGGAAGACCCTTATAAAGGCGTGTTATTCGTTGTATTTGGTAGCTTGCTGAAATTCGCATTGCGCTTCCGTTGGTTAACCATGACTGCGATGTTGGTATTACTGGTTGGTTCAATCGTCGCATTTGGTCAGGTGAAACAGTCGTTCTTCCCACCGTCGAACACACCGATGTTCTATGTTGATATGTGGATGCCAGAAGGTACCGATATTCGTGAGACGATTAAACAAACCGATAAGGTTGAAAGTTACATTCGCCGCCAAGATAACGTGGAATTCGTGACCACCTCTGTTGGTCAGGGCATGCAGCGATTTTCATTGACATACCAGCCAGAGAAAAGCTACGAGGCGTACGCTCAGCTTCAGGTGCGTACTAGCAGTCGTGACAACATGTTTGCTTTGTTGAATCAGCTGGATGATACGTTAGCCGTTGAGTTCGATCAGCCGACATTCCAATTTAAGCTGATGGAGTTTGGCCCATCACCAGCGTCGAAGATAGAAGCGCGGATCATGGGGCCGGACCCTCAAGTTTTACGCGATATTGCGCTGGAGGTGGAAGATGTCCTGCTGCAAGATCCGGAATCACGCAATGTACGCCATGACTGGCGTGAGCGTACCAAAGATCTGGTTCCGCAGTTCAACGAGTCGAAAGCACGACGTTTGGGGATCTCAAAAGAAGACTTGTCGAATACATTGCAGATGGCTTATGGCGGTAGCACTATTGGTGTGATGCGTGACGGAACACACTCGTTACCTGTTATTGCTCGTTTGCCTGAAGTTGAACGAGTTGATTACGACACCCTGAAGAACCTCAAATTGTGGAGCCCTGTACAGCAGGCTTATGTACCCATTGAGCAGGTCATTGATGGTGTAGATTTAGCGTGGACCGAGCCGCTAATTCAGCGCCGAGACCGTAAACGTACGCTAACGGTATTAGCCGACCATAACGTACTGGGTGATGATACTGCCGCGACCTTGTTCGCACGTGTCCAGCCCAAAGTTGATGCACTGCCACTTCCTGAGGGCTACAGCATTGAATGGGGTGGTGAGTATGAATCGTCGAAAGAAGCGCAAGAAGGTATGATGGGCTCAATGCCAATGGGCTACCTGCTAATGTTCATTATTACCATGTTGCTGTTTAACTCATTGAAAAAGCCTTTGGTGATTTGGGCAACCGTACCGTTGTCAATCATTGGTGTTTCTATCGGTTTATTAGTTACTCAAGTACCGTTTAGTTTTACTGCGTTATTGGGGTTATTGAGCTTAAGCGGGATGATTTTGAAGAACGGTATTGTGCTGCTGGATCAGATCAACATCGAGCTGGAATCGGGCAAGGTGCCATATGATGCCATTGTCGATAGTGCTATCAGTCGTGTGCGTCCGGTAAGTATGGCAGCATTGACCACGGTACTGGGTATGATCCCGTTGGTGTTCGATGCCTTCTTTGATTCACTGGCTATTACTATTATGGCTGGCCTTGGCTTTGCAACGGTACTGACTTTGATTGTTGTACCTGTGCTGTTCGCGTTGTTCTATAACGTGAAAGCGCCGCTGAAAGCATAATTAAAATCAGCATTAAAAAGCCCCGCTTTATCTCGATAAAGCGGGGCTTTTTGCATGTAGGGCAAAGAGGTAACTTGAGGTGATTAGTTCTCAATAACCACGTTGTTTAGTTGCTTTTTTTTCATTATTTTATCCGCAACAAGTAGCATCGCAACCGGAACTAATAAACCAACTGCTTGGTTCATTACACCCATGTTCGCAGCCACCCAGTCAATTTTCGAGAATACAAACTGCAGCATAAAGCCTGCACCAGCGGTCACGACAACGGTTAGATAGGCATGCAATTTTGTTACTTTAGCAACAAATAATGCCCATAGGGTTGGCATCACCATCGGGCCCACAAACAGGCTGGTGATACTAACAATCAATCTCTCTGCACCGCCAAGGTAGGGAATTGACATACTCAGGCCAATAACTAATAGACCCAGCATGATTGTCACTAAACGGCCAACATGAATAAGCTGATTATCAGAGGCATTTGGGTTAATACGTTTGCCATAAAACTCTGTGGTTAATGCGCCAGAGAATACGTTTAATTCAGATGACGCCATACTGGCTGTTGCCGCCAACATTGATGACACCACAAGCCCTAGCATACCGATTGGCAATACTGCTTGAGCTGACAAGATGTAAGCTTGCTCTGGGTTAGCATCTGGGTTGATAGTGCTGTAGATAATGGGTGGCAGCATCCACAGTACTGGGGTGATGATATACAGTGCACCAAATAGGAATGATGCTTTACGGGCATCTTTTGGGGACTCAACACAAAGGTGGCGTTGAACGAATGCCCATTCCCCGCCTACCTTAAACACATGCACTAAAATCCAGCCAAGGATAAAGACTTGCGTATAGCTACTGTTGAAGAACGACAGGTGGCCTTCTGGCAGGTTGGCGATAATGTTTTCTGCGCCACCACCTTGCGTGATGATCATCGGCAGAATTAAACAGACCGACAGCATTAGCACCACGAACTGGGTGAAATCTGTCAGTAATACGGCCCATAACCCACCTAGGAAGGTGTATAGAATAATAACGGTACCAACAATAAGGATCAGCCAGTTTACTCCGAAGAATCCATTTTCATCCGCAAAGAAATTGCCAGGTGACAGTGGGATCAACGAACTTACAATCACTGAAACAGAATACAGCGCGACCGAGACACCGATAATGCGGGTGACAATACCGAGCCATGTATACATCTGCAGTACACCTTGACCATAACGCTGACCGACAAATTCAGCGGCAGAGGTGGCACCAGATTCTTTCCATTTACCGGCAAAGAAGTAGCCAGCGATCAGTGCCGCGATCCCCATGCTGATACACACGGTAATGGCGACGACGCCAAGCCGGTAGGCAACGCCCCCCCATACCACGAAAGTACCGGCAGAGAACATGGTCATGTAGGCAGATATACCCGACATCCACCAAGGTGACTTACCGCCAGCGGAAAACATTTCTGAACTGTTAGTCACCCGTTTGGATGACCAGTAGCCAATTCCGACCATACCGGCCAGAAAGGCTATGAGTACTACAACGTCTAAGGTGCTCATCGTTTCATTCCTATCTTTTTATTAGAATACTTTAACTTCGAAAATTCGGGCACAAGGATCGCCATGAGTCGCCGTGACGGTGATCTTAATGGTGTCACATTCAACTGGCTCTGCAAATGCGATCTTGTTATGGCGCAGGTGGTTATCTGTGATTACTTGCTGGTGGACAACGCTAGCGTTCAGTCGGCATTCGATGTGATAGTCTCTGACTATTTCTAGTGGGAAGCCTTCGCGTTGCGCTGCTTTGTTCGGCTTGGAAATCGTGATCATGATTTCATTCGAGAGGTTGGAATCGAAGTTAACCACCATTTCCGAAGCGTTGATAGCTTTGTCAAAGTGTAGGGTTAGGCTGGCATCGCTTTGTGCTAAAGGCTCCGATATCCAGAGGTTTTTCTTGTCGCTAATATTACGTTGGTAGCCATTGTTCACTTTGCTGGCCTCGAAACCAACTTGTTCAGATGAAGCTGTCACTGTCGCTTGAAGAGCAAGGTTATTTGGATCGGTATCTTGGATACCAAATAGATAGCAATCATCTTTTAGCAGGCGGTGTTGTAGCTCTTTAATGTGAGTGTTCACTTCGCGTGGTGATAATGATTTTTCGATACTCAATGCAGCAGCTGTACCAATGGCCTGACCAATTACGCCGCAGGTTGCCATCACGCGGGTGGAGCCAAATGCCATGTGCGAAGCGCTGATGTTACGACCACCCACAAACAGGTTGTCGATATTACGAGAATACAGACTGCGAAATGGGATTGAGTACATGTCGTTGGTTTCGATCCACTTGGTTGGTGAATCCTTACTTTTGAGTCCGTCTTTAACGTGCATGTCCATCGGCCAGCCACCATAAGCGACGGTATCTTCAAATACGCGTGCACCAAACAGATCGTTAGCGTTCAATACGTAGTCACCCAGTACGCGACGGCTGTCTCGCTTACCTGGCAGCATTCCGACCCAGTCAAGCACATAGTTGTCTGCGCCGTGATCGCCACCATTTTTTATGTGATCCCAAATGCCGTAAACGGCTTTAAGGAGTTCATCGCGGATCACTTCGCCGTCTTTGGTGGTATCTAATTGTGTGCCGCCGAGTTCGATCCACCAGTAGCCAGCGGTGATGTCTCGATGGCTACGATCTTTCAGATCATCTTCAGTGTAAGTATTTGCCCAATGCGGTTTTTTAAACGGTACTGGATAGCCCATGTCTTTTGATTCGAACATAAGAGTATTACCCATCATCACGTTATCCGACTGTTCTGGCGCTAGTTCTTCGTCGTATTCATGGCGGGCTTCACGGCCAGTACGCATGTCGGCACCAGCTCGCAGCGAAAGAACAGCATCACCTGTGGTATCAACAAAGTTGTGAGCAAAGAATTCAAATCGACGTTCAGTGGTTGTTTGTTCAGCCTTGATTGAGACGATGCGGTGACCATCCATTTCAACATCTGTCATATGGGTGTTGAGGTAAAGATCGAGGTTTTCTTGAAACGTGGCCTTTTCCCAAAGCACAGTATCTAAAACAGAGAATGAGTGCTGTGGGTTGATTAAACGGTTGTCCAACAGGATCTCTTCAATGATCCCTGTTTCACGGGCATTTTGTTTACTGGCATGGTAATCCGCGCCACAGATGTGCATGCGAACTTCAGAACTGGCGTTTCCTCCCAGCACAGAGCGGTTTTGGATCAACGCAACCTTAGCACCGTGACGCGCGGCAGCGAGTGCGGCGCAGACGCCCGATATACCGCCACCTACGATAAGAAGATCATATTGACGGGGTTCAAATGTGTAACTCATGGCTCTTTCTCACTATCTGTTTAGCGTTTTACTACTTGCTTAAGCGTTTAAGCGGGATGTGTGAGAATCATAATCACGGAAGTATAAACTGGGAATATTTATCGTTTATAAATGTGAACTCGGTAGGGTTACGAAGGAGTCCTCTGTGCGCTAGCTCATGTTTCTGTATAATGCGAGATGCAATGTTGCACATGCGAAAAAAGGCAACAATAGCCTTTAGTGCAGCATGAAGTAACGAATGAATTGGAGAGTTTAATGGCAGCGACATTAAGTGATATCGCGAAGCTTGCAGGTGTATCAACAGTCACTGTGTCATATGTCTTGAATAATAAGAATCGAGTCAGTGATGCGACAAAGGCGAAAGTATTTGAGGCTGCCAAGTCTTTGAATTATGTGCCAAATAGAGCTGCGAAAATGTTGGCAAGTAAGTCGACTAAGCATATTTGCTTAGTGATTTCTGGCCCTGACTATGAATACCTGACTAATCCTTATATCTATAAATTAGTTAATGGGATTGGTGCGACACTGGAAAAGCACGGCTACGAACTGACCTTGCGTATGGCGACAGCGGATAACGAGCGAACCTTTATTCAAGGTGAGTTGAACTCAAATCTTTATGACGGAGTACTGGTGTGGGGGACGCGAATGGATGATGAGTCATTCCTCTCATTGTTCAGTCAGCGCAAACCCGTAGTTTCTATTGCCCGAGATCACGATTCAAGTGATGCGAATGCGGTACTGGTTGAACACTATCAATCAGCGTATCGAATGACTGAGTATTTAATTCAATCTGGTCACCGTAAAATCATGTTTCTTGGTCGACTTGAAGCAATAAAAGCGACGCGTGATCGATTTGAAGGCTATCGTCAGGCGCTGATTGATAACGGCATTGAGTTTCAAGAAGAATGGGCTTTTACTGCGGATTATTATCAGGAAGATGCTTATCGTATTGTCACTGAAATGACTGAGATTGATTTTGATGCCATTTTTGCGGGGTCAGATCTAATGGCGATCGGTGCGATGAAAGCGCTTTTGGAGAAAGGGCTATCTATTCCTGATGACATTGCAGTCGCTGGTTTTGATAACATCCCCAACAGCGATATGTTGCCAGTTAGCTTAACCACGGTTGATACACCTATTTATCAACTGGGTGAAAAGTCGGCTGATATGCTGATCAGTATCATCGAAGGGAAAGAGACTGTACGTAGAGTCGAACTGGGGACTGAGCTGGCGATTCGAAAATCAGCTTAAGTAGCAGTTATTCATTGTGATGTTTTGATAAGGCAGAGTAGGTACTCTGCCTTTTTAATTCGTTGCCTATTTAGCCAATGATAGATTCACCAAGAATAGACTGACGTTTATGCAATAATTCTTTTGACATAGATTGTGCGGTGATCCGCATCCCTTTTTGTTCTAACCCAATCAGTAGTTGCACACGTAAATCTTCGGCTCTTTGTTCCAGAGCACGACGTTCATTATGGCCTTCTGGTTTTCCTGCTGCCTTCTCATAGCAACCAATAACCGACTTAAAGAGGTGTGATTCGAAGCTGGTACGCTCTTCTTGTTTAATGACTTTTGTTTCATCAACTTCGCCATTTGCCTTGCGGCGGTTCCAGTCTTGAATTTGGTTTTCAGCAATTAAATCGAACACACTCATAACATTACTAATCTTGTGGCTTTTTGTTAATCGCATCATAGCGTTTATGATTGAATGCCAGCTGAAAAATCATGAGCACAAATGTATCAGAATGTGTCTTTGACTGTGGTGATGTCGTATTCATCATCATTATTCTTCAACATTAGCTCAAGATAAACGGCCTTAGCGCTTTATTTCATAAGCCGCAATAAATTGACTAACGGCACCTTCAATGGCGATTTTTTGAGTTTGCTGATCAGGTGCTGGCAAGTGCGCCAGTAGTTGCGGCCAGAATATAACTGATTTAAGGTTCGCGATAAATTGCTCGGAAGCAATAGCTGGGTGCGCGACATCGAGTCGGCCAGCTTTTATCCCTTGCTCAATCCATTTGGTGAGCCCATAACAGCCATCTAAAGGCTCGAACTTTTCCAGCATTAAGTTGGCCAGAGGTTTCGAGCGGATGCATTCGCTCATTACCACTCTTGCTAATGCGAGAAAACAGGGGCTACAGAGTAGCTCAATTTCTTTTTCAGCAAGTTGGTTAAGTTGTGTTTTAACGGGTTGCTGTGGGTCAAATGGAATGTCACTGAGGGTTTTCACATTTGACAACATACGCTCGACAATCACGCTAAACAGGCTTTCTTTTGTTGGGTAATATTTGTAAAGCGTACGCTTAGACACTTCCGCTTTTTTCGAAATGGCTTCCATACTGGCTTGATCGAGCCCTTTATCGGAAAAAATTTCTATTGCTGCACAAATAATATTTTCTTGTTTAATTTCAGCAATCTTTACCATGTTTATTATCCAATTTGCTCAGCTTGCAGAATTAAAAAGTAAACGCATGTGTTTACTTTTCGTGATTCAAGGTTATGATTAAAAGTATACACCATCGTTTACTTTTGAGGCTAGCAGCAAATGAACACAACTCTTAAAGCATCTTTAATCGCCGTGCTTGGTGCACTAGGCCTTAGTGCCTTTGGTAGCGGTGATACTGATGGGCGCTTGGTGCAAAGTGAAGACATTCGCCAAGAGCGTATTGCGCAATCGCCTCAATTTGTCGATGGTAAAGTGATCACCCGTATGCCGGCAGTGCAATCTGAAGAAGGCATGTTATCGGTTATGTGGAAGTTCTTCATGCAGCGTGATCAGTATAAGCCGCAGCAACCTTTGCAGTTTCAGGCGGTTGATACCGAATTACTATCGGTACCTAGCAAAGCTGTGCGGGTAACGTGGCTTGGCCACTCATCATTGTTTATCGAAGCGGATCAAACTCGTATGCTGATTGACCCAGTGTTTGAGTATGCATCACCTTCAGTTTTTGCACGCCTGTTTTCCCGTAACGTTGATGCTCCCGTTAGTCGCGAAGCGTTACCATTGCCTGATGCAATTTTGATTTCTCATGACCATTATGATCACCTTGAGGAATCGACAGCACGTTTTTATGCAGACAAAGATGTGATGTTTTATGTGCCACTAGGCGTCGGGCGCCATTTGGAAAAATGGGGCGTAAAGCCTCAAAAAATCAAGGAGTTTGACTGGTGGGAAAGTCAGATGATCAACTCGGTACGTATAACAGCAGCCCCTGCAAACCATAACTCCGGTCGTGGGCTGTTTGACAGTAATACTACTCTTTGGGCATCGTGGGCGATCCAAGCTGAAACGGGCAGTATCTTTTATAGTGGCGACTCTGCTTATGGTGATCACTTCAAAGAAATTGGCCAGAAATTAGGGCCATTTGATATGACTTTTATTGAAGTTGCCGCCAATGTGAAAGATGGTAAAGGTTACCCGGTGGAAGGCTGGGGTCATATGCAAGCTGCCCATACGATGCAGGCACATTTAGATGTCGGTGGTGATAAGCTGTTTCCTGTCCATTGGTCAACCTTTGAGTTGTTTCTACATAAGTGGGATGAGCCGGTCAACGATTTGATCGCAGAGGCGAAAACGCATGATGTTGAGTTGGTGACACCGTTGATTGGTCAGAGTTTAGATTTATCTTTGCCATATCAAACAACTTACTGGTGGCAGAGTAGTAGCCAGTGGCAGTCTGGCTTGGATTTTTCTCAGTTAGCCTATCGCTCTGAATAGTTACGTTTAAGGTGGAAAGTTAGTCGGGAAATGAATGTTTTACGTTCATCATTTTATTAGAATGTTAGCGAGCCATTCAAGGAAGCCTGTTTAATGAAAGAAATGATGAGTTTTACAACTGAACGACTATCTGCTGAGACACTTGATCGCGCTCTATCTGGAACACACAGTGAAATTATCGCTATGTTTACCGAGCAGGTGAGTCGATATTTACCACCATCGTGTCAGCAATTACATACCCCTGAAGCGGTTAATAACTGGCTGAATGCGATGGAGGAAACCGGTACGGTACTGAGGTTGGTCGGTCAACAGCATGTCGATCAACAGCAGCATGGTGTTGGTTTTATATTTGTTTTCCCTGAGCCTGATAATTGTTATCGGGTTGGCTATGTACTTGATGAAGCCTGTTGGGGAAAAGGGTTGGCGACAGAAGTTATGCGAGGGCTGGTTGCTTATTTGAGTAACCAAAAGCAAGCAGCCTCTTTCATTGCTGGAGTCGAACCACAGAACCAAGGCTCGGTGAATGTCTTGGTTAAACTGGGTTTTCATCTAGATTATTCTGAGCAGGGCGTGGATTACTACAAACTTCTCACTTAAGGCTGAAATGCAGCCAAGGCCATAGCATGTCACGGTAATGCATGAGCTCAGACTATTGGTAAATGTCCTGTTTTCACTAAGATCACCGTTTCTTGTTCTACAAACGGGAAGTGCTCGCTCATGTGCGGACTACGCAGCCAACTGTGAGCGGGATAGCAGCCAAACTCATCGCGAAACACCCCAGACAACACGAGGATCTCTTCACCGCCAAAATGTTGGTGAGGCTGAAAGCGCTCGCCCGCAGGCCATTTGACCAATGCGGTATGTTGATGGCCGAACTCATGCAGTGGCATGACTTGAAGTCCACCAATCCCCTGCAGCCACTGCGCTTGCTGGGTATCAATTCTAACTTGAGTAAGATCCTGTGGTTCGAATTGGTTCAGTTTGACGAAAATAGTGCAGCCTTCCTGACTGAAAGGGGCATGTTTACTGTCTGGCGGGTTACGGATGTAAGTGCCGGGCCCAAAGTCGCCGGTTTCGTCAGAGAACGTTCCGTCGAGTACCAAGATCTCCTCGCCCATAGGGTGGGGGTGGGTATTGAACGCCGAACCAGCTTCATACTTTACAATACTGCTGGTATGGCCCGACTCTTTGGCTTCTCGCTCTAGCGGTTTACGCCATACACCAGCTGCGGGACTCGCTACCCAGTCCATGGCGGCGGTATCGATGACAATACGTTGTGAGAAATCCATGTTGAGCATGGGTACAGTCCTTAATTATTGGTGAAAGAGATTGCCACTATTTTCAAGTTATTTGTTTCTAGTTGTTAGTTTCGACCAGCCATAACGCCACCGTCGACATCCCAGATAGCACCCGTTACCCAGCTGGATTCATCTGATAATAAGAAGCAGATGCTATTCGCTATGTCTGCCGGTGTACCGATGCGACCGATAGGGTGAAAATCATTGAACCCTTCTAAAGCTTCATCGATAAGATCTGGTTCGATAAAGGCACCATAAATTGGCGTTTTAACAACGGCTGGCGACACCGCATTGACGCGAATATTATGTTCAGCAAGCTCCATCGCCATGTGCTGGGTAAGGGCATGTAATCCAGCTTTTGCCATCGAATAGGCGGATGACGGTGTGGCTTTTATCGCTTGCTTCGCCCACATTGAACCGATATTAACAATATTACCACCACCGTGTTTTATCATATTTTGTGCAACGGTTTGGCTGAGTCTGAAAGTCGCTCTGTTTAGCTCCATATAAGTATCATAATCAGCGGCTGAATGGTCAACGAATGGCTTTGGATTAAAGTAACCCGCGGCATTCACTAGGTAGTTGATCGCTTTGCCGTTGCTGTTAATTAGCTCAATGAGCTTGTCGACATCCTGCGAGTGATAAAGATTGGCTTGAATGCCTGAAACCTTACCTAAAGTACTCAGCTCTGAAATGGCTTTGGTGAGTTTGTCTGGGTTATTGCCCACGATAATGACGTCGATATCATGATTGAGCAGCTGTTTAGCTGTTTCAAGCCCCATACCGCTGGTTCCACCGATAATGAGTGCGATGCCTGATTGAGTAAAGGTCATTTGTTTTCTCCTGTGTTTGTACGTTAAGCTAATATTAGGCTCACAACTAACCTGCTGAATAGTCAGTACAAATCGGTAGGGTAGGCACTTTTTGGTACATCTTTATGAAAACACAGGAAAACTTTTTTTCACGAAAATCAGCCCCTGAACGCTCGGCGCGTATGGTGGAAACTATTTATGGCTGTAAATGGTCGTTAACCGTCTATCAGCTATTGGCCAACGGGATCAATAGGCCAGGAGAGATGGTGCGTTCTGTTGAAGGGCTATCAACCAAGGTACTGAATGAATGTCTAAAGAAGAATGTAGAGTTTGGCATTCTAAACAAAATGATATTCAACGAATTACCACCTCGGGTGGAATATCAGGTAACACCATTTGGGCAGAAATTCTTGCGGATTTTGGATGAGCTAGAAAAATTACAATTAGAGATAGATGACTAGTTTGTAGTGCTGAGCCTTTGTAAATAAAAAACGCCGATGAAAATCGGCGTTTGGCTAACCAGTAAAGAGGATATTTTTATAGTTCAAATTCTGGTTCTTTTTTTTGTACTGGGTCATGTGTACCGATATACAGCAGTTTTTGAGTCCCCATTCCACGCATGAAAAACGACATACACATCGGACATTGTAATTTTTCTTGTCCTGGTGTTGTTAGGGCTTTTTCATGCCAGCGACGACGTACTCTGATTAATCCGCTTGAGCATTTACATTCCGGGCAGTTGATAGCTACTTTCATTTGTTAATCCTCCTTATCGCGCTTCACTGGCTATAACTTAACCAGTATTGGTGTCGGAAAAATTGATATGCATCAGAATTCGTCATTGATTTTTCCGATGTGCAACACAAACTTTAATAAGTGGGATGAATGTCTTTGAGTGGTGATAAATTGCGTAACCAGGACTTACAAAATGACACGATTTGAAAGAAAATGTAATTAAAAACAGTCAGATAATAGAATGGTGGGATTTGTTTTTTATGAGTGGTATTACCTATCAATGAAATAGAAAAGACGTATTATACCTATTAATTGTTTGAGTCTAATCTTTAGGCATCCCCAAAGGAGGTGTCTCATGACAAACAAAAAAATGACTCAAGCAAATGGTGCCCCAGTAACTGATAACGATAACAGCTTAACCGCGGGTGCCCGAGGCCCGATCTTATTGCAAGATACATGGTTGCTGGAAAAGCTAGCCCATTTTGATCGCGAACGCATTCCAGAGCGTGTAGTACATGCCAAAGGCTCGGCGGCATTTGGTACTTTTACCGTGACCCACGATATTACTCGTTATACGAAAGCCGATATTTTCTCTGATATTGGTAAGCAGACTGATGTGTTGTTACGTTTTTCTACCGTTGCGGGAGAGAAAGGAGCGGCCGATGCGGAGCGCGATGTGCGTGGCTTTGCACTGAAGTTTTATACCAATGAAGGCAACTGGGATTTAGTGGGTAATAATACGCCGGTATTCTTTGTTCGTGATCCTCTGAAGTTCCCTGACTTTATTCATACCCAGAAGCGTGACCCGCAAACAAATTTACGCAGTGCAGAAGCGGCATGGGATTTTTGGTCTCGTCACCCTGAATCACTGCACCAGATTATGATCTTGTTCAGTGATCGTGGCATTCCAACCGATTACCGTCACATGAATGGCTATGGAAGCCATACCTATAGCTTTATTAATAATGATAACGAACGTTATTATGTGAAATTCCACTTCAAAACCCAGCAAGGTCATCGCTATTACACCGATGAAGAAGCGGCACAAGTGACAGGAAAAACACGCGAATCGTCACAAGCTGATTTGTTTATTAATATTGATGAAGGTAATTTCCCGCGCTGGGATGTCAAAGTTCAGATCATGACGGAAGAGCAGGCAAGCCAATACGCCATTCATCCATTTGATATTACCAAGGTATGGCCGCATGGCGATTTCCCATTACATGACTTAGGTTTACTTGAGCTTAATCGTAACCCGGAAAATTATTTTGCTGAAGTAGAGCAGGCAGCGTTTACCCCAGCCAATGTGGTACCGGGAATTGGTTATTCACCAGACCGTTTATTGCAAGGGCGTTTGTTCTCATACGGTGATACTCAGCGCTACCGCTTGGGGATTAATCATGGTCAGTTGCCAGTTAATCGACCTAAATCGACAGTCAATAGCTCACACCGTGATGGATCGATGCGTGCTGATGGGAATGGTGCTGGACAAGCTAACTATGCGCCGAACCACCATGGTACCTATCAGCCTACGCATGATTATGAGCCGCCATTAGCTCTGGAGAAAGAAGCATTACACTTTAATTTCCGTGACTATGACAGCGACTACTATTCGCAGCCGGGTAATCTGTATCGCATCATGGATGCAGCACAACAACAGCGTTTAGTTGGTAATATTGTTGGATCACTGGGTGAGGTGAAATCTGAGCAGATCAAACGTGATCAGCTAGCGCACTTCATGAAAGTCGATGAACAGTTGGGACAAGCTGTTGCTAATGCCCTAGGTTTGACCACTGACTAAAATTGTTAGAATAAACAACGCCGCCTGTATAAATATAGGCGGCGTTTTTATTTGGGCGGCAATAATTCAAGTTTTACTCGTCGTCGAATGGTCCGCCGAGCGAGAAGGTATCAGTAGTGTCGGTAAAGTCGCGGGTATGGACAATCACCAGTTCATTGTCGATGAGCACCACATTGTAAGTTGGTGATTCGAAGCTGGCGTTGATCACATCGGTGGTATGCATATCCAGCGCAACTTGGTGGTTCATGCTTTTTAAGGTAGAAAAGCCGATGCCCTGCCAGATGCCATTTATCGGACGGTGGTAATGACCAAAGAACAAATGTTTTACCTTGTCATGGCGTTTAAGCATCTTGGCAATGGTTTGCTTATTGTCTTCGCTAAAGCCAATAACATCCATTGAAGGGATACCGACAGCAAAAGGGGCATGGTGCATCAGTAAAAATACCGGCTTATCGGCTTTATCTAGTGCACTATCAAGCCATTGAAGTCGCTTTTCACAAAATTCCCCAGCATGTGTACCCTGCTGAACCGAATCCATCACGATAAACACATTACCACCTTGCTCGAAGGTGTACTGCACAAAGCCATCTTCGTTTAGCGGCAGCTCGGGAAAGATTTCACGTAAGGTATCGCGGTCATCGTGGTTGCCGATCACCAGATGGTAGGGAAGTTGCAGCCTCTCAAGGCTTTCTTTTAGGCTTATATAAGCTTCTTTTTCCCCCCAGTGGGCAAGATCGCCCGTGATAATGACGCAATCGGCATCACTATGATATTGATTAACATCAGTAATGGCTGCATCGAAAGCATGCTTAGGTACGCGGCCATAAATCTTCTGATCATTGAGGCCAAAGTGAGTATCAGTAAGGTGGATCAGTTTCATGCTCGCTTTCCTTGTTGGGCAAACTGAAGAAACTCTGCAGCAATAGGCAGGAGTTGTTCTGGGGTTTGAATTTGATAGTTAGGCTTACGTTGCTGAAGTATGTCGGCCGACTGCCAGCCCCAATTGACAGCAACTGAAGGTATGCCAGCTGCTTTCGCGGCATCAATATCGCTGACACCATCCCCAACCATTACCATAAAACAATTATGTTGAGCTTTGATTGCAACTAGCTTGTCGGCTTTGCTGCCAGGTTTATCACCGCCAATAACACTGGTGAAACAATGGGCGATGCCATGGTGAGATAAAATTCTATTGAGTACCTCGGTATGGCTGGCTGATAACACGACGAGAGGCATCTCACGGGAAAGTTGCTCAAGTACTTCTTTAGCCTGCGGGAAAAGAGCTGGGATCTGTGTTGATGCTGTCATTCGTATAGCGACATCTTTGGCGTATTGATGGCCATCAATACCAAGCGTCTCCCCCAGCGCTTCAAATGTTACAGGGTCAAGCGTCGCAAATGGATTGGAAGCTAGTTGCGCTTGATAGCCTCTAGCTGTTGCGGCTTGCTGGCAAACCTGTTGGTAAAGAGAAAGTGTGTCGGCAATGACGCCATCAAAATCAAATATAAACATAGGGACTGTTTTCACTTGTACTTGTTGTTCGCGTTGGGTACCTGCCATACCCATGGATATGACAGGTAAGTCTTATTAGCTGCGTGGCAGTAGTTTTTGCACATCTTTGGCCATCTTTTCATTAACGGCCTGTGGCTTGTCAGCCATTCGTCCACTGAAAATTGACTCCATGTGATCAGAGATAACATCGGTGATTTTTAGGCCATTACGACCCGGGAAAGCGTGCCAAGTGTCCATCAGTGGCAGTTGGTTAACCACGGTCTTGTAATTGGGGTTTTGCTCTAAGAAGTCAGTCAAGCTCGCTGCGGCGATAGGGTTTGGTGACATATACCCAGTCATTGGGCTGACCAAAGCATTGCCTTCAGGACCGGTAATAAAGCGGATGAACTGCCATGCTGCCTGCTGCTTTTCTTGATCTTTGGTTAGCATGACCACGGCGTTACCACCAACAGGCAGTGTGCCGCCTGCTTTTACGTCAGGGAATGGACCGGTTTTTAATTCGAAATTATCGCCAGCCATGCGAGTGAACTTACTTAGACTACCTGTTGAGGTGAAGTAGATCCCCATATTGCCAGCGACAAAAGATTGCTCTTTGGCACTGCGACTATAGTTCTGGGCTTTGGCTTCTTGGGTCATGCGGGCAAACAAATCCATGGTCCATTGGCCGGCTTCATTGTTGAAGGCGACCTTACCGTTGTCATCTAATGGTTTCCCGCCTTGGCTCATCATTGGAGCCAACCACAGCCAGCTGCCAGTGATGTGCCAATCGTAGGCGAGCCCCGACTCTTTACCATCCAGTGCATTGACTTTCTGCGCCAGTTCGATAACACCATCCCAAGTGGTTGGTAGGCTATCGTTGCCTTGTGCTGCTCGAACTAAATCCATGTTGTAGTAGGCAACGGGCAGAGAGATAGCGAATGGGAATGCCCACGTTTTGCCATCGAAACGAGCCGGAGACATCATGGCATCACCATAGCCGTACTGCTGTCTGTCGTCTTCGGTGAGAAAGTCATCCAGTGAGATAGCGATGTCTCGTTCCATTAGTGGACGAATACGGTTTAGCCCCTGAAAGCTGATATCGGGCATACGCTTGGTGATCGCTTCACGCATGACACGCTGGCTCGCATCCTCGTAATTTTCGTAGCTGGTACGATAGGTGATTTTAATATCATCATTTTCCGCTTCAAAACGGCTCGCGAGCTCTTTCATCAACGGATCAAAAGTCGGTCCATAAGGGTATTGAACAACCAGCTCAGTTGCCGAGAACGCTGGGTTGAATAGGCCAGCAGCCAGTAAGCCTGCAGCTAGTGCTGTCTTTAGCAGTTTCATGATTTTTCCTTGTCGGTTTGCTAATTCGTAAGTGTTATTGGTAAAAACTATTTCATGCCTGACATGGTAATGCCTTCAATGAAGCGCTTTTGCGCTAGCAGGTATGCAATTATCAGCGGAGCGATGATCAAGGTGGCTGCAGCCATCAGCGGGCCATAATCATTGCCAGCTTCGTCGTTAGTGAAGGCCACTACACCAAGCGGTGGAGTAAAGTAGTCCTGACTGCTGACAACAATCAGCGGCCAGAAATAATCATTCCAGTGCGCGACAATCGAGAAGATGCCAAATGACACCAGAGCAGGAATAGCCGTCGGCAACATTACCCGCCAGACAATGGCGAATTCGGTATAGCCATCGATACGGGCAGCATGAACCAGATCATCCGGCACGGTTTTGAAGAACTGGCGCATAAGGTAGATGCCAAACACCGAAATAGAAAACGGGGCGATAAGTGCAGCGTAAGAATCCAAGAAGCCGAGTTTGAACATCAGGTAGTACCATGGAATCGAAACCGCATGTGGCGGGATCATCAAGCACAGTAACACCGCGCTGAACATGATGTCTTTACCTTTGAAGCGCAGTTTCGCGAGTGCATAGGCTGCCGGTACAGCAACAGCAACTTGGCACAGGAAAATTCCGACAGTGACAATCAAGCCATTGAGCATGTACTTGAGCAATGGTGCTTGAGTCAGTGCCTTGTGGTAGTTCTCGGCGAAGGCCCAGCGCTCTGGCAAAAAACGTAGCTCATTGACAAATATTTCATCTAAAGGCTTTGTCGAAGCAGACAGCATCCAAACGAAGGGCATCAGCACGATGATGGTCAAACTCGCCAAAACCAAATGGCGGAATAGGCTGTAAAGAGACATTTTCATGAGTAATGCACCTTCTTTTCCATGTAACGCGTTTTAATGATGGTGACCAGCAGGATAAAGAACATGAACACCACGGTGATAGCGGCTGCATAGCTGGTACGGAAGTACTCAAACCCTTCGTGGTACATGGTCAGTAGTAGCATTTCTGAGGACTTGCCTGGTCCGCCTT
Organism: Photobacterium makurazakiensis; assembly: GCF_050336715.1. Classification (NCBI taxonomy): domain Bacteria; kingdom Pseudomonadati; phylum Pseudomonadota; class Gammaproteobacteria; order Vibrionales; family Vibrionaceae; genus Photobacterium; species Photobacterium makurazakiensis. The sequence goes on along the minus strand of NZ_JAKJSJ010000016.1, from coordinate 20,770 downwards.
TGGTCAGTACGTGAACGGTATCGAAAACCTGAAATGCTTTTATGGCAGTGATAACGATAACGAACATTGCAACAGGACCGAGCATTGGCCAAGTAACCAGAGAAAAACGTGATAGAGGGTTGCTAACACCATCCATTTCAGCGGCTTCGTAGAGGTGTTTGGGGATCGCCATCAACCCTGACATAAACAGCACCATGTTGAAACCAAGCTGGTGCCAGACGCCGATCCCTGCGAGGACATACACCACGGCATCAGGATCATTGAGCCAATCACGCCCTTCAACGCCAACAAGGTTTAGCACCATATTCAGCAGGCCAAATTCAGGGTGGAGGATGTATTCCCAGACAATCGACATTGCTATCAGGCTTGCCATTACAGGAAGAAAGAAAACGGTGCGATAGAAACTTTTGCCTGATGGGCGAGATTCAATCAACATGGCAATAGCAAGTCCGCCAATCACTGAGCCTGGCAATACAACCGCGACATATAGCAGGGTATTTTTAAGTGAGATCCAGAACACTGGATCGTCAATTAGCTCTTGGTAATTCGCCAAACCGACAAAATCGAAGCTATCCATACCCAGTTGCCAGTCCGTAAATGACAGCAATAGCACTGCGGCCATCGGCCCGATCAGAAATAGCAGCATCAGAAACAATGCGGGTGCAGACAATAACCAAGCCGTAACGGGTTCACGCCACTTGGCTGGAACAGCGAAGCGAAAAGGGGGGACGACACGCCCCAAGCTAGGTGCTAGATCAGCCATAGTTTACCCCTGTATTCATAGCGAAAACGTTCGAGCAAAAAGGTGAAATTCGCTCGCCAGACTCACTAAATGCCAGCACTTTTTCTTGGGCTAGTTGGACGTGCAAATTTTGGCCGATACTCAGTTGGCGGGTACGTTCTGGGCAGCACTTAACGACGAGTTGGTTATTGTGTTGAGAAGTCGGTGTTAGCCAGTCAGCCGTTAAATAGACATAACCTTCACAACCGGTATTTTCTGTATGGGTGATGGTGACTGGTAAGCAGTGGTCGTCGGCATTATCGCAAAGAGTAAGGTGTTCAGGGCGGATCCCAATATTAACCTCAGTATTATTAATATTTTGCCATGTATCATCCAGCGTAAAGGCAAGAGTATGCTGGCCAATAGTGACACCTTGCTGGGTTAATATGGCGGGTAGAATATTGATTTTCGGGCTGCCGATAAACTCAGCTACCTTGAGGTGGCATGGGTTGTTATACATTTCATCAGGACTTGCGACCTGCAGAAGCTGCCCTTCTACCACTAAGGCAATACGGTCAGCCATGGTCATGGCCTCGATTTGATCGTGAGTAACGTAGATAAAAGTGCTACCGAGCTGGCGATGTAGCTGGGATAGTTCGGTTCGCATGTGAACCCGCAGTTTGGCATCAAGGTTTGATAGCGGTTCATCCATTAAGAATGCTTTGGGCTTTCGAACCATGGCACGGCCAAGTGCTACACGTTGACGCTGGCCACCAGATAACTGAGCTGGTTTTCTATCAAGCAGAGCTGTAATTTGCAGTTGTTCGGCGACGTGCTCAACCCGAGTGTTGATCTCTGCTAACCATTCTTTCACTGTGGCAGAAGCCTTTGTCGCTCCCGGCAAGCGGTAATAGAACGGTTTGGCCATTTTTAAGGGGACGAGCATGTTTTCCTGCACCGTCAGGTGAGGGTAGAGGGCATAGGATTGGAATACCATTGCCAGATCGCGTTGGCGTGGCTTGAGCTCACTGATGTCATCGTTAGCGATGGTGACTTGTCCTGTGGTTTGTTGCTCAAGCCCGGCAATGATACGGAGTAAGGTTGATTTACCGCAGCCTGATGCGCCAACCAAAGCGATGAACTCCCCTTCACGGATCGTTAGGTCAACGCCTTTGAGAATCGGCGTTTTATCGTATGATTTAGTGATGTTGTGTAACTGAATATCAGCCATGATAGTTCTCTGCCAATGTAGATGCGTAAAGGGGTACGGCGTCCTTCCGCTTGTTCAAACAATGAATTTCCCTTTTTGGACAATCGATTGTCCATTTATTGTGTTATACGTTAAGTTTGAAACGTGACAGTAATTGTCAGCTTCCATGATCAATAGATGACATTTATATTAAATATAATGACTTGGACTAGTTATGATGATGAATCTCAGGATAATGACAGGGTGTTTAAGCTATAGTGACAAGTCTGAACTGTGAATGCAGGACAATCGTTTTCCTCGTAAATTTTCCTTGTAAATGAAAAGGGCGATATAGACRCAAAATGAAGTTATTCGTAGGCGATGATGAATAGTAAAGTAACGTTAAAAGATGTGGCCAAAAGTGCCAATGTCGACCCTTCAACGGTGTCACGGCACCTGAACGGGAAAAAGACGTTTGATATCGAGACCGTAGAACGGATTGAATTGGCGGTAAAAGAGCTGGGTTATCGCCCCAACCGAATAGGTAAAATTCTCCGTCAAGGGCGCTCGAAACTTATTGGGGTTGTGGTACCTGATATTACTCATCAGAACTACGCCTTGGCTATCGAGAGTATTCAGCATGCTTGCCGAAAGGAAGGGCTTGGGATGCTGCTATTCACCACAGGTTATGACTATGAGGAAGAAAAGAGCGCCTTAAGGCAGCTTATTGATTTGAATGTCGATGGGGTGATCCTGAACTTGGCCTCTCATTCCGTACATCGTCATCAAGCATGGTGGCCAGAACAACTGCCAAAGGTGTTGCTATTTAATGACGGTGAGCTGGAAGGGTTACCGTCAATTGCCTTAAATAACCGTCAGGCCATGCTGTCGCTGACAGAGCACTTGATCGAAAGGGGGCACCAGAACATCGCTATGATCGGCTCAGATTTTACCCGAGTACATCGATATAAAATGCGAGCAGAAGGCTACCGTGAAGCGATGCAGAAGGCAGGGTTAGCGGAACAGATTCAAATTGAAGAAACGCAATTGGGGCTGGAGGATCTTTCTTCGGTACTATGCCGTATTTTAAGTGTTAAGCACCGCCCGACAGCCATTATCAGTTCTCATGCCCAATTACTGATCAAATTGCATGGTGAGTTAAACCAAATGGAGTATCGGATCCCGCAAGATATTTCATTAGCAGGCTTTAACCTGTATGAAATGGGTAAACTTCTCTCACCAACGATTTGCACCGTTGATCAATCGATCAGCCAAATTGGCGAACAGACCCTTGCGCTGTTAAAACAGCAAATTGATGGAGAGGCCAGTTCAGAACGGTACTATGTGAGTAGTGACTTTTCTTACGGGCAGTCTATTAAGGTATTACAGCCGAGCTAATAACATTAATAGATTTACTCCATCTATATCTTACGCATGTATTGAACATTCAACGGGTACGCTGAAGTAATAATCCGTGAATATGGGTATTGCTTTGTACGGGCGTTTCATAAGGGGTAGCTGTTGATGTATGAGGGCTAGTTGTTTGAGTGTAGGAGCTAGCTTGTATTAACTGGCTCAGTATTACTGCTCTGAGCAGGATGAAAGAGATGATGAAGAGCGGAATGGTATTAGACATAGGCATACCTCGCTAGATGTGTTGAGTACAATAAAATACTTCAGGATAAATTTTACCAATCCTTATGTTGCATATCAAATTCATAATGTGGGGATGAATCAAACTTTTATCATTTAAGCGAAATTGTATGCTGACTGAAACGGAAATGGCCTGAGCGGAAAGCTCAGGCCATTATCTGGTTAACAACTAAAGATTAAAACGTGATGTGATAAACGTTCGAAGTACCATTATTTTCAGCGTGCTTGAGCTTTAATTCTGAATAGTCAGAAAAGCCTGCCAACTTCTGCTTATTGTTTTTTGCTTCGAAGACATACTCTTTGCCTTTTTCACCCACTAAGCGCCAGTTATCGCTCACATTGATATTTTGCTCTGGCTGCGATAGATATGTTTGCAATACATCACGGCTGTTTGGCGAGTCGATATCGATAAAATCACGTCCTCGTTTCATTTCTCGGGCAAAGAACGGTGCGTAGCTGCTGGCGATAATGACAAAGGTATCGTCCGCTGCTACTGGTTTTCCTTGGTAGGTAATATTTTCGATACGTCCGTTACCATCTGCAATCTTGTTACCAAACTGGTTGTAGGTTGATGGCTTGGTGATATTAATGTCGTAATCAATACCGTCAATCACATAGTAAAGAAAAGTCAGCGAATTTGGTTTAACAATCTCGTTGCCTTCATCCGTTGGCTCAGCATACATCGCCGCTGACATTTCCAGCCATTCTTTGACTTCCTCACCCGTTACTTCAAGTGCCGCTAGGGTCGAAGAGTAAACCAATGATGCGATATCACGCTTGTTAATATCCCCTTTTTCTATATCAAGGAAATAAGCAGGATCATTGCGGTGAATAGCAGGAGCAGTGGCAGAAAGCACTTTGTCTGTTGATTTGATATATGGCGCTAGGTAGCGCTTTTGCGATTCGCTCACCACTTGATAAACGGTATCGTTACCCAGTAGGTTGAAGTCATTGCTTAGCGATGTATTGACTTGGCCGATGGTTTTACCAAAATCTTCAATTACTTCGTTGTGCTGTTTAGCGATACACGCTTCAAGCGGTGCTTTTTGCTCGGCAGTTTCTTCTATTTCATTGGCAGAAACAACAAAGGCTTTGCCATTGGTCATTTCCCACTGGTCGTTATTTTTTGTCATTGTGACATCAACAACACCAATGTGATCGCCCCACTTACCAGGTTGTGCAGCAGGCTTGCCTTGAATTAACCCTTGTTCAATATCAACGTCTTTTAAATCAGCATAACGTTCATTGGGGTAGGTGTTATGAGAGTGGCCAAAAAGGATCGCATCAACGTTATCGACACCAGCCAAGTGCCATACCACATCCTCCATACCTTCAGTGTAATCATCATCGTTAAGCCCAGAGTGAGCTAAAGCAACCACAATATCGGCACCGGCTTTTTTGGCTTCGTCAGCCCATTTTTCAGCATCGGCCAGTTGATCGGTAATGGTAATTTTACCTTCAAGGTGCTGCCTATTGAGTTGCATAGTTTGCGGCGGTACAAGGCCAATATAACCGATATTCAAAGTGTGCTCTGTGCCTTGCTCTGAAATCACTTTACGCGGCACAATTAAATAAGGGTCGAAGTAAGGTTTTTCGCCATCTTCACGGTAAACGTTAGAAGCAAAATACGGGAAGTTACCGCTGCTGTAACTCAGCTGAAGATAATCCAGACCGAAGTCAAAATCGTGGTTACCTGGAACGGCAACATCAAAATCAAGGGCATTCATCGCACAGATAATTGGTGACTTACGCGCATAAGACTCAGGGCTTACTCGTGCAAGGTAGTCTCCTAGTGGGTTACCAACCAGTAAGTCACCAGTATCGGCAAGGAAGCTATTTTTTACCTCGTTGCGATAGTGTTCTATCTCAGCGACCAGTCCTACCAAGCCATAGTTCTGGCTATTCTGATTGTTGTAGTAATCAAACTGGCTAATGTACGAATGGAGATCAGAGGTACCGATAAAGCGAAGTTTAACCTCTTCGCTATGGGCTATCGTACTAAAAGATAGCCCTAGAGTGAGTGCTGAGATAAACGCTGTTTTCATCTTTAGGCCTTTTATGTGCTTGTAAGTAAATCGATAAGTTTTCGAGTTTTTAACGGTATGACGGCATTGTTGGGGTAGACGGCATACAATTCGGTTTTCCATGTAAAATCATTCAGCAGGCTGACGAGTTCACCAGACTGAATATAAGGTTCGGTAATGAAATCAAGAGTGGTGGTTATCCCCATACCTTTTAGCGCATATCGAGTAAGTAATGACTCACTCTCTAGTTGCAAGAATGGTGCGATTTCTATTTTTATTTCATTACCATCATCTATAAACATCCACTTGTCTTTGGTTAGGCAGTGGGTGTAATTCATGCATTTGTGGCCAATTAAATCAGTCGGCTTTTCTGGGGTGCCATGTACGTCTAAATAATCAGGAGAAGCAACAACATAGGTATTAATGTTTTTGATTTTCTTACACAGATACGAGCTGTCTTCAAGCTCTCCAATCTTCAGTACTAAATCGACTTGCTCCTGAATAAGGTCGCCAATTTGGTTATCAAAAATAATATCGAGTTCAAGCTCAGGATAGGTTGATAACAATTGGGCAAAGGTATCGGTAATAGCATCATCAAACTCTAGAACTGCGGGCATTTTGACTCGCAATTTCCCCCTGACAATGTCTTTGCGTTCATCGATGAAGTCGTAGCATTTATCAACACTGTCAAAAATTTCGGTACATCTTTCGTAAAGAAAGCGTCCTTCTTCCGTGAGGCTAATCTGCCGTGTGGTTCGCTGGATCAGTGAGCAGCGCAGTTCATATTCGAGTTGTTTTACATGCTTGCTGATCACCGACTTGGATAAACATAATTTATCTGCAGCGGCTGAAAATGAGTTATTCATAACCACGGTATAGAAGGTTGCCAATAAATTTAGGTTCATGGTTTTCACCGATTAACTCCTTGGTGCGTAGTTTAAAACGAAAACGTTTGCTATTTGGTGATCTTAGTATGGTTACTGTTTCCATTATGGAAACTAACTGTTGCTGTATAACGTAATAACCCCTTCAAATCGATGTTAAATGACATTTTGATGGTGTATTTGTGAAATATCACATTATTTTGCACGAAGTGGAAACTATGAGTTCTTGATAAGTTGATTAACGGGGAGTTGCTTTTCGAGGATGATGATTATGTCAACAAAACGTTCTCACAACAGAGGCTCCTATGGAACAGAATATCCACCCTGAACACGACGTTGCCGATCTTTCTCTTGCGCCACAAGGTACTCGCCGTATTGCATGGGCACGCAATCACATGCCGATCATGCGCAGTATTATCGAACGCTTTGAAAAAGAAAAACCATTCACAGGTTTGACGATTGGTATTTGCTTACATGTTGAAGCGAAAACAGGCGTATGGCTAGAAGCCTTAACCAAAGGTGGTGCGAAGGTGGTGATCACGGGCTCGCCAGGTTCAACGCAAGATGAAACCGCAGCAGCCTTGGTCGAAGACTATGGGGTGAGTGTTTACTCTCGTCGTGATGAAAGCTTTGATGATCACATCGATTACTGTCGTAAAGTGTTATCGCATAAGCCGGATATCATTGCTGATAACGGTGCTGATTTGCATGAGCTTATTTTTACAGAAGCCGAATTCTCTCAGTTTAAGCACTCGTTACTCGGAGCGACAGAAGAAACCACTACTGGTGCCAACCGTCTGCGTGAAGACTTTAATGCCGACCAGTTCAGCACACTGATCATTAATGATACCCAAGCCAAGCGCATTATTGAAAACCGCTTTGGCGTAGGCTCATCGGTGGTTGATGGCATCATGCGTGCCACCAACGTTATGCTGCATGGTAAAAAAGTCGTGGTGATTGGTTATGGTTACTGTGGCTCAGGTACTGCGCAGCGACTTCGCGGAATGGGGGCGCATGTTACGGTTGTTGAATCAAACCCGCTAACACTACTTGAAGCGCATATGGAAGGCTTCTATACCGCCAAGCTTGAAGACGCATTGCCAGACGCTGACATGATTGTGACCATTACCGGCCGTGATAATGTACTGCGTAAAGAGCATTTTGAATTGATGCGTGATAACACCATCATTGCCAATGCGGGTCATTTTCAGCGCGAAATCAATTTGCCAGATCTGGCAGCAATGAGCGAAAGCCAAGATAAGATCCGTCCGCATGTAACGGCTTACCAGCTAACTGATAAGCAGTTGTTTGTTTTATCTGATGCAAATTTAGTTAACTTATCAGCTGGTGACGGCAACCCAATCGAGATTATGGATCTTGGCTTGGCGCTGCAATCATTGAGTTTGGAACGTATCGCGTTAAATCGAGACTCTCTACAGAATATTCCTCAACCAGTGCCATTCGATATTGAAATGCAAGTTGCAGAGCTTGCAGTGAAGCACTGGATTCAACACTAATTTTATCATCGCCCCGAGCACGCTGTGTTCGGGGCATTTTTATATGTCGAGTAGATAAGTTTTTGCTTATCCACCCTGAACAAGGCCGCCAAAATGGACGCTCTGACTAGTTTACTAGGAATGGTAGCACTGCTTGCTATCGCTGTTTTATTTTCAAAAAATCGCCAAGCAATTAATAAACGTACTGTACTGGGAGCCTTCGCTATCCAGTTTATTATTGGGGCTTTTGTCCTGTTCATTCCTATTGGCAAAGACTTACTCGAAGTCGTTTCCAGCGGGGTCAGCTCGGTGTTGGGGTTCTCCCATGCGGGTATTGAATTTTTGTTTGGCGGTTTAGTCAGCGATAAGATGTTTGAAGTGTTTGGTGGTGGCGGCTTTATTTTTGCCTTGCGAGTGCTGCCAGTTATCGTCTTCTTCTCGGCATTGGTATCGGTCTTGTATTACCTCGGTATCATGCAGATATTTATTCGTGTGTTGGGTGGTGCATTACAAAAGCTCCTTGGAACCAGCAAGAACGAGTCAATGTCTGCAACGGCCAATATTTTTGTCGGTCAAACCGAAGCGCCATTGGTTATCGCACCCTACATTAACCGCCTTAGCCGCTCAGAGCTGTTTGCGGTAATGTGTGGTGGTTTAGCCTCGATTGCTGGCACAGTACTTGGTGGTTTTGCAGCAATGGGGGTTGATATGCAATACCTCATTGCGGCGTCGTTCATGGCAGCCCCAGGTGGCTTGTTGTTTGCCAAAATTTTGGTGCCGGAAACGGAAGATCGCAGTAGCGAATTAGTCGAAGAAGACGTCTCGGTTGAAAAGCCGGCAAACGTTATTGATGCCGCTGCCGCTGGTGCATCAAGCGGTCTAATGTTGGCTTTAAATGTTGGTGCCATGCTGCTAGCGTTTATTGGCTTGATTGCCTTGGTAAACGGCATGTTAGGTGGCGTTGGTAGCTATGTGGGTTTACCTGAACTCTCATTAGAGTACTTATTGGGTTACGTGTTCTACCCTGTGGCAGTGATCATTGGTATTCCATTTGATGAGGCCATGGTGTCGGCCTCGTTTATTGGCCAGAAACTGGTATTGAATGAATTCGTCGCTTATGTGAATTTTACAGAATACCTAAAAGTGACTGAATTATCGGCTCGCAGTACTGCCATTATTACTTTTGCTCTATGTGGTTTCGCTAACTTCGCCGCAGCAGCAATGTTACTTGGCGGGTTGGGTACAATGGCACCGAAACGCCGTCATGAAATTTCGACACTGTGCATGTCAGCCATTTTTGCTGCGACCATGTCTAACTTGATGAGTGCAACTATTGCGGGCTTCTTCTTCTCGTTTTAAATAGTTTATTATCTGCATCATTAAACAGCCCTGCTTATTAGCAGGGCTGTTTGTTTTTAAGTGACTCAACAGTGAACAAGCTAGTCAATCAACTGATTGTTCTCATCAAAAAACGGGTAAGGGCCTTCACTATCTTTAATGTAACTGAGATGGCTGACAATCGTGTCTTCCCCTAGAGTAAATAGCCTAATTGCAGGTGGTTCCATTGAAAATGATGATGGTGCCTCTGGGTCTAAATCGAGTGTGACTGAGTGGCTGTGTGACGGCCCAACCCATACCGGTATATCTGCCCATGTTGCACTGATAGGGCGATGGAGGTGGCCAGCAACAATCCCTTTTACCTGTGGGTGCTGCTTGAGAACCGCTTTGAGTTCATCCGCATTTTTAAGGTTTTGCACATCCATGTGACTAAGTCCAACCGCCATTGGTGGGTGATGCAAAAATAATAGCGTGGGGGAATCGACATGCTTACTTAGCTGTTGCTCAAGCCATACTAATGATTCGTTTTCAAGGAAACCATAGGGCTTACCAGCAACGGATGTATCTAGCCCAATCAGCTGATAATCACCTGCTGATTGAATAAAGTGGCAGTATTCAGGGTGATCAAACGATGCTTTGCCGCTAAACGCTTCTCGCATATTGGTACGACAATCATGATTACCCGGGATCACGCTATATGGCAGGGTTAAGTCGGCCAATAATTCACAAATTAACGCGTATTCATCTGGGGTACCAAAGTCACCTAAATCGCCGGTGATAATGACTTGGTCAGGCCTTGGAACCAGTGTATTTAAATGGTTAATGGCATTTTTAAGCGAAGCGACCGTATCAACTTTACGGTAAGCCAGTTTGCCTGATTCTTTGATATGTAGGTCGGTTAATTGAGCGATTAACATACTGTTGCTCCAACTTGAATTAATCGCTCTGGTTGAATAAGCAGATTAACGGATTGACCAATGCGGTATGTAGCACGTTTGAAGCAGTCAACGGTAATATGATTGTCGTCGCTGCAACCCGATATTTCTAATCGCACCCGATCACCTAAGAAGGTACATGATTCAATTTGTCCTGATAGGCGTGATGATGACTCTGGCACGACTTCTATATCCTCAGGTCTTACTAAGCAAGTCATTGACTGGTTTTGGTATTTCTCTATGTGTAATGTTTCTGGCAACGCGGTCGATAGGGCTTGGTTGATCTCGAGTGAGTGCCCTTTCACGATGCCAGTTAGGCGATTGATTTTACCAATGAAGTCCGCCACAAAGTGGCTTTGTGGATTCAGGTAAATGTCCTCTGCGCTGCCAATTTGTGCGATCTCACCATGGTCAAGTACAGCGATGCGATCGCCCATTGCCATGGCTTCTTCTTGATCGTGCGTCACATATACAGCGGTAATACCAAGCCGTTTGAGTAGTTGGTTAATGTCGGTTCTTAAGCGCTGTTTCAATCGAGCATCGAGGGCTGAAAGCGGCTCATCAAGCAGTAATACATCGGGTTCCGTGACAATGGCCCGCGCAAGTGCGACACGTTGGCGTTGGCCGCCAGATAGTTGTTCTACACTTCGGTCGGCATAAGGCTGTAAATCGAACATGGTTAGCATTTCTGATACTTTCTTGGTGCGTGTATCAGCATCGATGCCACGGACTTTCAAGCCATATGCAATATTTTCACTGACGTTCATATTGGGGAACAACGCATACGATTGAAAGACCATGCCAACACGGCGCTTTTCGATAGGCAATGCAGTGACATCGCGTTCACCAAAATGAATAGAGCCGCCTTCATCCGCAAATTCTAAGCCTGCGATTAAACGCAATGTTGTGGTTTTACCGCAGCCCGATGGCCCTAGCAGTACCAATACTTCACCTTTTTCGATGGTTAAATCAAGCGGTTTAAGGCCAACGGTACCATCAGCGAATGTTTTTTTAATATTGTTCAGGGAAATGGCTAAGCTTTTATTTTTCATTATGATACTGCCGCTGTAGAAGTCAGGTTTTTAGAGTCAGTTTGAGTTACTAAATCAGATTTTTTGACTGATTTTTTACGTTGTTTTTTCGGTCGATTTAACCATTGAGCCATGATCAACAATGGCAAGATCAGCGCTAAGAAGATCAAGGTATAAGCAGAACTGATTTCAAGCCGCATAGATGCATAGGAATCGGCTAATCCAACGGGTAATGTTTTGGTCAGTGGTGTATGCAGCATCCATGTTAGGTTAAATTCACCAATCGACAGGGTTAGTGTCATGAGCATGCCGCTGATGATCCCCGTTTTGCAATTAGGAATGATCACGGTGAAGAAGCGACGCCAAAATCCAGCGCCTAAGCTGGCACTGGCTTCTTCCAGCACCTTGAAGTTCATACTGTGCAGTACTGCAATCACTGACTTCACCATAAACGGTAAAGTAAAGATCACATGACCGACGAGGATAAATAGCCAACTTGTTCGGAAATGGCTGTATTGGCTATATACCGAGATAAGCCCAAGTGAAATGGCAAGTCCTGGGATGGCAATTGGTAAGGTAAGGCACTCTTCAAATATTGCAGCCGCACGGCTACGGCTGGTGGCTAAGAAATAAGCGCATGGTACGCCTGCAATCAAGTTAATGGCAACAGTGGTTAATGCGATAAGCAAGGTGAGCCAAATCGTATCGGAATATAAGAACCAGACCTCTTCAACCCAACGTAGGGTTAAGCCACTTTTTAGGCCGACAAAGTAATTGTTTGTTAACCCCGCAAGCACCGACATGATGACTGGTGCGATCAAAAAAGTACATATCAGCAAGGTAAAGCCGAGCTGTAGGTAAAACCAGATATCTTTTTTCATGATTATGCTCCCATGCCAATTGACGCTGAGCCATAACGCCTAGCGAAGGCAAGACAGCCCCAAGTCACTATGCCCAAGATAAGGCTAAGTGCCGCAGCCATAGCAAAGTTGGCACTGAGGGTAAATTCGGTATAGATGGTCATCGGTAACACGTTAATATTGGTTGCAAGTGTGAAAGCGGTACCAAAGGCACCCATTGAGGTGGCAAAACAAATTGAACCCGATGAGATTAACCCTGGCTTTAATGCTGGAATCGTGACATCTCGGGTGATTTGCCAGCGGTTTGCACCGAGTGAGCGAGCAGCTTCTACTAAGCTATGATCTAATTTTTCTGCCGCAGCCATCACGGTTAATACAACGCGAGGGATCGAAAAATACAGATACCCTAAAAATAGTCCTGCAATGGAGTAAGCGAACATCCAGCGTTCACCGGTTAAAGCCAAACTAATTTGTGCAAATAACCCTTGGCGGCCTGCCAGCATAATGACAAAAAAACCGATCACCACGCCGGGAAAAGCGAGGGGAAAGCTGAGCATGGCGATGAGTGTTCGTTTGCCTGCAAATTCATAGCGTGTAAGAAATAAACCACAAATGGTCGCAATCACTAAGCTTGCTGCTGTAACCGCAAAAGAAAGCAGGACAGTTGATAATAAACTTTGTAGGTAAATCGGCTTGGTGACTATGTACCAATAACTAATGGCACCACCATCCATTGTAGATAGCTTGATCAGTTGTAAAACTGGCAGTAGAAAAAAGGCCAACGTGATCACCAACGCAGGTGTGATGAGCAATAAATGGGTTTGATTTATTTTCATAATGATTGGGCAGCATTTGTGCAATGCTGCCCTTCCTATCGGGTTAGTTTACTTCGCGAATGTAGCGCTCAGCGAAGGCGGGTTGTGCTTCTGCCATTGCGGAAAAATCAATGGTTGCTGCGCGAGCGTAATCCGTTTCAGGTAAGAATTTGGCTTGGGTTTTTTCATCCATTGCTGAGGCGATAACTGGACGAAGGTAGGCTTCGGCCCAAACTTTTTGGCCTTTATCTGATAAAACAAAATCGAGTATTTGTTTTGCATTTTTATCATTCGGCCCATTTTTTACCTGGCTCATTACATAAGGCACCATTAATGTACCTTCCTGTGGGATCACAAACTCCACATTGGCGTAATCGTTGTATTTTGCGCGATAAGCGTTGAAGTCGTAATCAAGTAAGATTGGAATTTCACCTGAAATAACACGTGCATAAGAGGTTTGTTTAGGCACGATAGGACGGTTTTTAGAGAGCTTGTTGAAGTACTCAATAGCTGGGTTGGTATTATCAAGATCACCACCTAGTGCACTGTTGATAGCCATAGCACTAACATAGCCAACAAATGCGCTGGTTGGATCAAGGTAGCCAACCATTCCTCGGTAATCTGGTTTTAGAAGATCATCCCATGATTGTGGAACAGGTGCGCCGTCTAGCGCGTCTTTATTAACGAAGAAGCCAAGTGTTCCGGAGTGAATGGCAAACCACTTACCGTCAGGATCTTTTAGTCCATTTGGGATCTGCTCCCAATTAGCTGGTTTATAACCAGTCACCACATCGAGCTCTGCAGCTCTGATGCCAAATGACACACCGTAATAGGCAACGTCCGCGACAGGGTTTTGTTTTTCAGCAACCAACTGAGACAGTGTTTGTCCGGAGTTCTTGTTATCCATCGGAATAGATATACCTAACTCTTTTTTGATCAGGCGTAATTGTCCACCCCAGTTGGCCCATTCAGGGGGACAGTTATAACAAACTGCATTGCTAGATGCGCTAGCGGGTGTACTCATTGCGCCGAAAAGGACGCAGGCGGCAAAGCCAAGTTTGGTTAGGTGCTTCATCGACATGTTGTGATCCTTCAAATCTCTATTAATTAACTCATTAATTAAATCGCGGTTTTGGTTCATTATTATTCAGGCTGTTGAGACTGAACGGTGCCCATAAGCGTTAACTTATAGGGCAGCTTTATTTGGTGTGGTAACACAGTGCTGCGTTGATTATTAAATAGGATATCGACAGCACACTTTCCCATCTGTTGGTGTGGCACCCTGACTGACGCTAGCGGTGGTGTCATCATTTTCCCTATGTCCATGCCATCAAATCCAACCACTGAAACATCTTCTGGAACCAATAGCCCTTGGTTATTCAGTGCCTTAATCGTTTTTAAGGCCAGCAAGTCGTTGCTGCAGAACCAAGCGGTTGGTGGTAGTAATTTTTGTGATTGAGTGTCGTGATGAAGTTCGAATGGTTCAAGTTGGCTCTGATCGACTTCTAGTAAGTGAGTGAGTGGGCATTTAAGGGTGTTCAGGGCATCATTAAATCCTGCAAAACGAGCCTGTGCGCGATCTGAGCTGCTGAAGAGTCCTGTGACCATGCCGAACCGACGGTGGCCTATGTGAAATAGCGCGTTGGCTACATCGACCCCTGCTTGATAGTTGTCGATAAAGACACTTGGCTCATTACGTGACGGCATGCTGTGTAATAAGCAGTATGGGAACTCAAATTCTTTGAGTAGATCGAGTGCTGAATTATTTTGAGCTTCAGAGGTTGTCAGAATAACGCCTGCAACACGATGACGAATAAAAGTCGCAATACACTGATATTCAAGCGTAGTGTCGTACTGAGTATCAAGGATCAGAGTCGAGTAGCCAAAATGACGAGCGCGAAGTTGAATCGCTGCAACAATATCAGCAAATACTGGGTTCTTTAGGCTCGGGATCATAATGCCAATCGTCGGGTTCGATTTCAGCCCACTTCTAGGCAAATGCTTATTAGCTTCATAGCCACTGATTTTTAGCACTTTGGCAATACGTGCAGCAGTATCAGGCGCAATTGAATCGCTTTGGTTGATATAGCGAGAAACGGTTGCGGGCGACACCTTTGCGAGTGATGCAACGTCCTTGATATTCATAACGGCCCCCTGATAATTGAATAGGCGCAGCATAGGTGGCGGTTATGAAAGTTTTATTACGGGAAGTTCGGTATGAATTAATATGTCGTTACTTTTTGTAATTTTAGCGGCTCGATCGTGAATTTTGGCGACTGAAACACTTTTGTTTCACTGCTGGTTTGCGTTTGTGAAATTATTATGACGATGTGATTAGGTTGAGAAATATGGCCTTTGAGCTTGGTCGTTGTTGCCATGGTCAATTAATTCTCGTTGTTGATCTTGCTCAGTAAGCTCATCGATTCTTTTTAGTTGCTAACCGCAGTGCCGAGTACCGCGCTCAAAGCACCTCAGGCTTCGGAAATAGGTTCGTGATTTCATAGCCAACGCTAAAATTGTCTTAGTGATTGCTAAAAGTCTAACGCCATAACACACCCGTACTTAAATAAGTACGGGTTGGGATTGTAAACCTTAAAAGCTAGTCGCTAAGCTAAAGGGGGGATAATTTGCTGGATAGTAAACTGCCAGACTCTTATTCATTTGAATTGTCTTTGGTCTTATTCAAGCTTTCTTTTAACTCTTTAATTGTGCCCAAGTCTCCCTTATTTTCAAGCTTGTCAATATACAACACGCCATTAAGGTGGTCTGTTTCATGTTGTAGTATTTGAGCTGTATAGCCATCGACAATGTCTTCCACCCAGTCTCCCTTTAAATTTTGATAACGGAAGTTGATTTTTTCATATCTAGGGACGGCTTTACTGTAAAAATGAGGAACAGAGAAGCACCCTTCAGCCATAGGGGTTGTTTCTTTACTTATTGGGGTATAGCTTGGATTTAAAGCGACTTCCCATGAGTTTGGGTACTGTGGTTTTCCATCAATAATATGTGGTACGCGGTATATGAAAACAGCTTTATTGACCCCCAATTGGGGGGCAGCTAACCCAACAGCATTTTTCCCTGTATTCGCTTTCTGTATCAATAAATTAATCAACTCTTGAGTTTCATTATCTTCAAAGGCCACCTGCACAGCTGTTTTTCTTAGAGCTTCTCCAGCATAGACATTATCATTAATCGATAGCCCTTGTTCTTGAATGATAGCTCCTGTTGAGCAACCGCTAATTAACAATACTGACAAGCTTGTTGTTTTCTTGAGTTGGTAAAAACACTGAATAATTTTTGCTCTTACATCTTCCCCAAAGCAATAGTTCTTCATACATCCCTCATTTATAAGTCTATGCTTTATTTTCAACCTCTAACGAGGTAATAAATTTCAAATTACATACTGATCTTTTATTAAATCGTGATACAGCTCTGAATCCATCAATACGTCTATCGGTGGAAGGCTCATTAATTCAGTAGCCCTGAGATAATAGCTCTGGGTTTATAACAAGGTTACGTACACCTTGAGCGTGATCTTCGTTGAAGTCATTATTTGCTAACCATTTTGCTACCGATGCTATGTCAACTTTAGCTACTCGCGGACGCACGTTCCAAGTTACCTGAAGAGGAGAGCCTTTTTCATTGTAGTTAGGGCCAGTCGTTGAACCTGAATATTGGATGGGTTTCCCAGTATTGCTAGGAATATTGAGCGCTTGATAAAAGCTTTCTTTTTGGCCGTATTTAGCTAATTCAACGAAGTCTAGAGCATCTCTATCGTTGACTAAAACATAGACTTGAGTTTCTACGCGTAATTGTGGGTTGCTAATAGATTCGTCTAAACACGCACCTAATGTTGGTCCTGGCTTAACTTGTGCTGTTGAGTGTACATAATGTACTTCAATGGTGTCGCCTGACTGCAATTTACCGTATTTTTCTGAACCTACTGCTTGGTTAAATGGTTTGAGTTCAACTGTGCTGAGCTTTCCATTATAAATATATCCAGTATTGTTACCTTTACCATCGCCATTGCCTGCATATTTGTTGAATTCTCCGCCTTTATGTTCTGCATTTTTATGGATGTGGATGTTACATAGATTCATGTTTGTGTATACCGGTGCTATACCGGAGACACGCTGATTGTTGCCTGTTAGATTTTCTATATCACGTGGTGACTGAGGACCAAACCCCTTGCCTTGGGTGTTTTCAGCTAGAGCAGCTCGTTGCTCAGTAATAACATTATCTACAACGGGTTCATTAACCTTAGCTTGTACAACAAGTGGTGCCAGCACTATGCTAGAGCATAAAATTACACACTTTTTCATAAATTATATTTAACCTTCTTGTAGATAACTTTCGATAATGCTCGTTAAAGTTAAGATACATTGAATGGAATTTTAATTTTATAGTTGGTCAATAGAGAAAAACGTTTTCTTGTCAACACAATTTTGACTTATTTCAATAGATGTATTGTAAATGCCAAATTCATTGTTTAATAAGTTAATTATCTGTTCCTTCATCAAGTCAGAGTTTTTATTGTCTATATCAATTCTAGCTCCAAGAAACCATCCTCCTTCATCTAATTGGCAAAGGTGAAGGTCATGTACAACAAGCACTCCTTTTAATTTTAATATTGAAAGGTGGGTTTTATTTATGGATAAGTTTGAACTTGTATTCATTTAGACCTCTACTATAAAAGTTACTATATTTGGATATCGCCGAATCATGCTAAATTTAATGATTACATTTATAAATATAACAAGGCTCAAAAATTTAAAATTACTTTTCAATAGCCTTCCTAGGAAGGCTATTAGTTACGCTTATGAGTTAATCGAATTCACTAGATTTAACATTTAACAGCCGTAACGCATTTAATGTCACGAAAACGGTAGCTCCAGTATCTGCGATAATGGCCATCCATAAATCAGTAAAGCCAAACAGTGTAGATATCAGGAAAACTAATTTTAACCCTACCGAAATAGCGATGTTTTCTCGCATTATTAAAGACGACTTTCTTGATAAGGTCAGTAACGTAGGGAGCTCCGATAATCGGTTGTGGCTTAATGCAGCATCTGCAGTGTCTAACGCAACATCACTTCCACTGCCCATAGCGATACCAATTGTGGCAGCCTTCATTGCTGGAGCATCATTGATACCATCACCCACCATTGCAATATTGCTATGGTGGGCTATATCTTTTATAACTTTTACTTTATCTTCTGGGTATAATTTTGCTTTAAAATTAATACCAATTTTATTGGCAATAATTTGTGCAGTGCGTTCATTATCACCAGTGAGCATTATCGATTGTACGCCAAGGTTTTTCAAATTGGTGATAGCTTTTTTGGCGTCGTCACGTAGGTTATCACGCCAACCGATGAGACCCACAGGCATCTCTTCACGAATAATGACAACGAGTGTTTTCCCCTCATTTTCAAGCGCGCGTACCTCATTACTTTGCTCTTTATTGAGCACTATTGTATTAGGGAGCCTATCAGATGATATTAATTCAATTGACTTTCCATCAACACTACCTTTAATCCCTCGTCCAATTAATGCAGTGCGATTATTCGCTTCTCTGATTGTAAGATTTCGAACCTTCGCCTCATTAACGACAGCTTGAGCTAATGGGTGTAATGAACCATTTTCGATTGATGCAACTTGAGATAACAACTCATTTTCATCCTTACCCCAACAGACAAAATTAGTCATTCGTGGTCTACCAACGGTTAATGTTCCCGTTTTATCAAAAGCAATACATGTAATTTCAGCTAGTTGTTCTAGCGCGGCACCACCTTTAATCAGCGCCCCACGTTTCGCAGCAGCTGCTAAACCTGATGTGATAGTAGCAGGGATCGAAATTACCAAAGCGCATGGGCAGGATATCAACAATACTGTTAAGCCCTTATATAGCCACTGGTCCCAATCTTGACCAAATAATAATGGGGGGACAGCCATTATAAGTAATGAAAGAAGTATCATTATTGGTGTATAAATACGGCTGAACTTATCTATATAACGTTCAATTGGTGCTTTTTTGGATTCTGCATCCTCGATTAAGTAGATGATTCGGTCAATCGCATTATTGCCTTGCTCTGATACGACTTTGAACAGGGCGACTTTATCGTAAACTAGCATTCCAGCCATAACCTTGTGTCCGGAATATCTCTCGACAGGCAGCGACTCTCCCGTCAGAGAGCTTTCATCAAAGCTCACTGCATCATCTAATAACTCCGCATCGGTTGGTAGGCGCCCTCCCGGTGCTACTTCAATGATGTCACCGACTTTTAAACGATTGACGGGAATTTTGATTTTATTCCCATCTTTTACAATACAAGCGGTATTAGGTACTAAATCAATTAACGATTTCACTCCTTTACGAGCGTGATTTGTGGCAAATGCCTCAAGCCTTTCGCCAATCAAGAATAACAACAAAATCATGGCAGATTCTGCGGTTTCTCCTATGTAAAGAGCGCCTAGCGAAGCAACAGTCATTAAGGTATGAATAGAAAAAACATTACCCGAACGAGCTAAGTAAAATGCTTTTCGGGCTATGGGTAATAATCCAACAGAGGTAGCTAAAAAGTAAATATAGTTTGCAAGCTGTGAGTCTTGATAAGAGTAGAAGAATGCAGAGAGCATTAGTAATGAGATTAAAATAATCCAAGTGTTAGTTCCTTGGCTTTTTTCTTTATCACCGACTTTACTTAGAGGAAACCCGGATTCTTTTGAGCTATTTTCTATAATTTTAATCGTTTCGGTCAAAGAAAATTTAGCTGTCAATTTTTTTGTACTAAAAGTAATTCTGACATCTTTCACATCATCAATATTTCTAATGATATTATCAAGTTTACTGATACAGCTCGGGCAATCCATGTTTCCAATTGACCACGTCTTTTCTTTAATTAATGTGTCATTTTCAGTCATAGCTAAACCTTATTTATCATGTTTTTCTTATATATTCATTGTTGTTTATTTTATAAAAACTTCATTCGTTTTATTCTTCCAAATGTCAATCTTTCTTTTTTTATAGGATGGTAACCTTGCATTAATAAAGAAATGTACTTATCTGATGTTTTAGTTAATACACCATTTTGCTTATCAAAATATAATGATCTTTGGTTGAGGTTACTGCTTGTCCATAATGTTTCGTTTTCATTGCAAATTATATTCAAATGTGTGGATTGTTCTGTGCTTTTCCATAGTAAAATGTGATCCTTAAAATGTAGTGAAAAGTTATTTATATTCCAGAAGTAGTATTTAGTTATGATTTTTTCAGCAACTCTTGGTGAACTACCAAAGGGTAGCTCTGTTGTTAATACCTTAACATCAACACCTAATTCTATTTTTTCTTGGATTATTTGATATAAACTTTCATCAAAATTTAAGTAGGGGGTAAATATGTATAGCTTTTTATTAGATGATTTGGCAATATCATAAATTTTACTATTAACATTTGAACTAGAGTAGTATTTTAGGTTTACAGTATCTCCTTCAATCAGGAAATCGTAGCGTTTAATTGGCTTTCTGAGGTATGCTGAGGTGAAGTTAACACCTGAGTATAACCACTTGCCATCAATTAATATTCCTTTTTGATGAAAAACTGAGAAAAAACCACAATCAATTAACTTTAAAAATGAGTAATCATTGTTAGATAACCATTTGTTTCTTTTTTTATCAGCAAAAACAACAACATGAACGCTAGTATTAACGCTCTTTAGAAGCTCAAAAAGATAAGTTGTTTCTTCACAATCTTTTATTAAGGATGTGAATATGACAATTCTCTTTCTGGCGTTAATTATTCTT
Organism: Photobacterium makurazakiensis; assembly: GCF_050336715.1. Taxonomy (NCBI): domain Bacteria; kingdom Pseudomonadati; phylum Pseudomonadota; class Gammaproteobacteria; order Vibrionales; family Vibrionaceae; genus Photobacterium; species Photobacterium makurazakiensis. Next base: position 21 of record NZ_JAKJSJ010000016.1, on the reverse strand, counting down.
ACGGTTAGAATGTCTAGATAA
>NZ_JAKJSJ010000078.1:0-26061 GCF_050336715.1 Photobacterium makurazakiensis | reverse complement strand
CTTCGAAAGCCTCAACTGCGCGTCCCGGTCTTATGACGCAGGCTTTTTTCGTTTTGGGTGTTTGGTTAAATCATTGAATAGCGTAGCTTGGTCGCGCATCGCAGCTCTTGGTATAAGCGGACCAGAGGGGCGGGGGTTCCCTGTTTCCTTGGTTTGGCCTCTTCACCGACCACTCTTCGAAAGCCTCAACTGCGCGTTGCGGTCTTATGACGAGCTACAAACGACAGTTACTTCTTTCACCTTGTGTTAATAGGCTAACTTCAAACCCCTGCTGCTCAAGTAATGCTGGTACTCCTTGCTCTCCAAAAAGGTGTAATGCGCCTACCACGACGATAAAACGGCCTTGTTGATACAACGGAGACGTTGAAAGCTGTGAGGCCCAATTATGATTGCGTTCAAAAATCAATGTGTCGTCGGTGTCATCAGAGTACTGGCTATCTTCAAATAGTGATAATAATTGCTGGTGATCACCGGCTTTCCATGCATCGACAAGACAATTAAGCTGAGTCTGCATCTCATCCCAATCATTTACTGTTGTCATCAGTAAATCTTTGCCGTGATCGTCAAATGACTCCATCATTTCAATTTGTTGCTGAATACTTTCGAGCTCAAGAATGGGGCGTTTTTCTTCATTGGCGCGTTGTAACAGGGTGATATCAATACCTTGCTCAGGCGTTAGACCAACTTGCTGAGCCATATCCATTTGGAGCTGGATCGCCGCCAGCCAAGGTGGGCTATTGAGCAATGAAGGGTAGGATTGATGTGTTTGTTTCGTGACTTGAGCGAGCTTTTCTTTTTCAGCATGGTCGAGTAGTTGGGTCGTAGTCGGTTGGTTTGGGTTGAGCGCTGTATTCGCAGGTTTGAGGATGTTGGCTTCGACGACCAATGCATCAGCGTCTTTCCAATGGTCGAGAAACGGAGATGGTAGCGGGTATAACGTTTCATTACCGGCGTGAATTGAACCTAAAAAAACAAATTCACGTTGGCTGTCTTTGGCGAGCCACACCATCGGGGCAGAGTAGGCTGACGTAGCGATAAATGGCAGTAGCCAGCACAGTGTTGAAAGTCGAGATAAAAACATAAGGCAGATAGCTGAGAAAACCAATGATACCTTGGTTATATCAGCTATCTGCCGCTGTGGCTATTTATCAGGATGAAGCCAGAACCACCAAACAATAAAAACAATGGTGGTGATACCGATAATGGCAACCATATTATTGCTCCTTACTTTTAGGAGAAGTGCGATGTGTACTGCCTTTCGGGCGGAACAAACGAAGTCGGTTGGCATTACTCACCACGGTGATGGAAGATAGGGCCATTGCCGCACCTGCAACAACAGGACTTAAGAGCGCTCCTGTGAATGGGAATAAGACTCCAGCTGCAACAGGGATACTTAATGTATTGTAAATAAAGGCTCCAAACAGGTTTTGCTTCATGTTTTTTAACGTCGCCTCCGATAACTGTAAAGCATCAGCAACCCCATGTAATGAATGGCGAACCAATGTTAATTGTGCGCTTTCAATGGCAACATCGCTACCACTGCCCATCGCAATGCCCACCTCAGCTTGTGCTAACGCTGGGGCATCGTTGATCCCATCACCAACCATTGCGACTTTTTTACCTTGTTGCTGTAATGCTGAAATTTCGGCGGCTTTACCGTCGGGTAAAACACCTGCGATCACATGGTCGATCCCTGCTTGTGTTGCGATGGCTTTTGCTGTTGCTTCGACATCACCAGTAAGCATGATGACTTCAAGTTTCATGGCTTTTAGTCGTTTGATAGCGTCAATTGAGTCGTGACGCAGTGGATCGCTGATCCCCATGATGCCGACCAACTGATTATCTTGTGCAATGAAAATCGGCGTAGCGCCCTGTTGGCTTATGGCATCAGCATCTGATAACTCAGTGGTCACGTTTATTTGATGAAGCTCCATGAGCTTGCTGTTGCCGAGCAAGATCTGATGGCCATCAACCTCGCCACTGACCCCATACCCAGGTATCGCCTTAAACGTTTTTAGCGGTTGTAGTTCAAGTGATTTGTTTTTAGCCGCTTCAAGAATGGCTTTTGCCAGAGGATGTTCAGATCCTTGTTCAAGGCTAGCTGAAAGTGCCAGTAGCTGTTCATGATTCATGCCATGGTATGCTTTTAACTCCACAAGTTGAGGCCGGCCCTCAGTCAATGTACCTGTCTTATCAAGGACAACGGTATCGACATCCGCCGCGATTTGCATTGCCTCAGCATTTCGGATAAGCACGCCGTATTCTGCGGCCCGTCCAACACCGACAGTGACAGACATTGGCGTCGCAAGACCCAATGCACATGGACAGGCAATAATGAGTACCGTAGTTGCCGTTATAAGCATGTAGATAGAAGAAGGATCCGGTCCGAAGTAATACCAAATCATTGCCGTTAGGGTCGCGATGATCATCACTGATGGGACGAAAATACCTGAAATTGTATCTGCAAGGCGAGCTAGTGCGGGTTTACTACTTTGTGCTTGACGTACGAGCTCGATGATCCGTGCGAGCATGGTATCGTGACCAATCTTTTCTGCCTTAAAAATCAGGCTACCATTTTGGTTTATAGTACCAGCGTGTATGTGATCACCTTGCTGCTTATTGGCTGGAATAGGTTCACCCGTTAGCATGGATTCATCAATGTAGCTGCTGCCGTCAATGATTGATCCATCGACAGGTACCTTGGAGCCAGGATACAGGCGTAATAGCATGCCTGCTTTTACTTCGGAAAGAGGAACCTCTCGCTCTTGATTGTTTTCAATGATCACAGCGGTTTGCGGCTGTAAGTCTATGAGTTTCTCAAGGGCTTTTGATGTGCGGCTTCTCGCTCTGGCCTCTAAGGCGTGGCCTAAAGTGACTAAGCCGAGGATCATCGCAGAGGCTTCAAAATAGACATGCCTTGCTTGCATTGGCAATAACTCTGGGACTATGACCACGAGCATTGAATAGAGCCAAGCCGCGCCCGTACCCAATGCGACTAAGGTATCCATCGTTGCTCGGTGGTGCTTGAATGCTTTCCAACTATTGATGAAAAATTGTCGTCCAACAGTGAGTAATAGCACCAGAGTTAGTACGCCAACAATGCCCCAGCCGAGCTGATCTTGAGTTGAAGTAATCATCATGCTGCCACCGAACATGCCCCAAGCCATCATTGGCACGCCCGCTCCCAGTGCTATATAGGCATTACGGATATGATTGCGGAATGTTGTCTCATTTTGTTGTTGCTGACGTTGGCGGCGTGATTGTTCATCTTCACTAAGCTCTGCACCATAACCCGCATCGCTGATCGCCTGAATGACGACATCTGTGGAGGCAGAGCCAGTAACTAGCGCAGTGCGCTCAGCTAAATTGACACTAGCACTTGCTACACCCTTAACCGAGACAATGGCTTTTTCAACGGAGGCGACACAGCTCGCACACGTCATTCCGGTAAGAATAAACTGGTTGGCTTTGCTGCCTTGTTCTGATGCGTTGGCACTCTGTTCTTTGAGCTCTTTTTTTGGCTGGGGCGGCGTACTGGCAACTTGTGATTCAGCGTTTTTAGTCGTGTCATGATGAATTGCATTAACGGCGGTGAAACCTAACTCGGTAATTAACCCAATGAGGGATTGTTCACTGATATAGCTTTGAATCGTTGCAGACGTTTTACTGACGTTGAATGACTCAACGTAAGGGTGTTCGGTAAGTGCTTGCTCAACTTTCGCTACGCATTTACCGCAGTTTAGCCCGGAGAGGTTTAGCGTTGACGTATTCAGTACGGGAACTTGAAAGCCAAGCGTTTGAATTTGAGTGATTACACCGGCGACAGGTACCGTTCCAAGTCCGGTTAAACGGGTTTTATTCACCTGGAAATCTACAATTTCAGGGTTTTCGGTTAAGGCTGCTTTTACTTTATTGACGCACTTACCGCACGAGAGTCCCTGCAGGGGAAGGTCGTATTTATATCCCGCCTCATAGCCAAGTCCATCAATAATATTGATGACTGTGGTTGGGTCAATATCGCCATGAATGACCGCATTTTTTATATCAACAGTCACTGCGCTAACGCCTGGTAAATCCGTTAACGCCGAGCTGATTTTATTGGCGCAGTTCATGCACCTGACTTTTCCCAGTGGGAGGGTGAGCTCAGTCATAATCTTGCCTTAATAACATACCTGCAGCTTATAGAGAGCTATAAAACCTGCAGCTTACTATTGGATGATATTGCTATGATAAAGCTTCCATTAACTAGAAGGTCAATGTTTTTTACCTTAAAGCTTGTTAACTTGTATACCCACCTAAATTATGAATAATGAAACCAAGATTACAGTACCTGTAAGGTTAAATGATGAATATTAGTGAAGTCGCAAAGCTTACGGGCTTAACAGCAAAAACCATTCGATTCTATGAAGATAAAGAGGCGATTTCACCGCCTTCACGTGCGGAAAATGGATATCGACAATATAGCCAGAAGCATGTCGATGAACTTCATTTGATACGTCGCTCTCGCTTGGTTGGCTTTACGTTGGATGAAAGCCGTGAATTATTGGACTTTTCGAGAGATCCCAAAAGACGCAGTGCAGATGTGAAGGTGAAAGCGGAGCAGAAAATATTAGAAATTGATGAGAAGATAAATGAATTACGTCAAATGAAGCAAACATTGGAAGTACTGACTAAGCAATGCCCTGGTGATGAAGGTGCAGAGTGCCCAATAATCGAAGGGTTATGCCAGCATCAGTAAACCACCACAGTAACAATACGGTGGTGGTTATCTCAAAGGTATAACTAGTACAGTAATGAGTACAGCTGGCGGCGGTATTTGCTGGCAATAGCATTGCCTTGACCGAGTGCAGCAAGAATATCCATCATCGTCTTCTTCGCATTACCATCCGCAAAGTTCATGTCTTTACGTAGCAGCGTGATTAACAGTTCTAACGCTTCTTCGGCACGTTCCACCTGGCTGTATTGCACGGCAAGTTCGAATACGATATCGAGATTTTCTGGCTGGGCTGCTAGCTTTTCTTCCAGTAAACGGATCTCGGGTGAATCACTTGCTTGTTTATGTAATTCAAGCTTTGCCATTAAACCTTTATATTTAGCGTCTTGATCTTGCATTAGCACCGTTGCGAGTAAACTTTCAGCTTCGTCATATTGGGCGGTTTCGACTAAACACTCAGCAACTGCCAGTGTGATCACACTGTTTTTTTCAAATTTAGTCGAGAGCTCTCGAAGTACAGGAAGCGCTTCATTAAATTGCTTGGCGTCGACTTGCTCTAACGCCGCTTTAAGTTCAAGCTCTTCTGGACTTGGTAAATGTTTGGCTAGCATTTCGCGAATGCTTTGTTCTGTTTGTGGTCCTGCAGCACCATCAACAGGTTGGCCATCTTTAAACAATGCAACGGTTGGTAAGCTACGCACGCCAAATTGCGAGGCAACCATCTGTTGGGTTTCGCAGTTTAGCGTAGCAAGCGCAACTTGGCCTTGATAGGAAGCGACAACATGCTCTAAAACTTGGTTAACTTCGGCGGTTTCAGGCATTGAAGGCGCCCAAAAGCTGATTAATACAGGGGTTTGCATTGATTGCTCAATGACCTGTTGTAAGTTTTGCTCGTTTAATTCGATAGCAATTGATTGGTACATGGGTTTACTTCGCTCCCTAAGAATCTTGCTCTTTTGTTGGGTATAGTTATGGGGGAGCCTTCAGCCTATTTCAAGCATTATTATACCTAAACCCCTTCAACGGCGAAGATTTCTTGAAGAAAGTACTTTTGTTGAAAACATTTTCCTCTAACTCGCAAGAGGGCTTCCCTCAAGAGTCTGTAGCTTGAAGTTACTTAGCAATCGTTCTAACCATCAGCGTTGCGATGTTTGACATGGAGTATGGATGTTAATGGAATAGTCGGTAGACTGCTTAATTGATGGCTCCCTCGTAATATGAGGTAATCAGTATCTAATGATTTAGAGGTATATTGGTCGAAGGTCATTTATTGATGGGTTTTTATATTAATACTGTAAATTAAAAAATTAGTTTATAAATTTAGAAAGTTTAATCTTTCAATTTATAAGAAATACACAACGAATGAACGTCATATTTTCGACGTATTATATTTTTTAATGGTTAGTAAATTGACACTTGGTTGGTTGTATGTTTTTTCTTGTTGTATWTATGTTTTTTTTGTCTTTTAAAATGTCGTATTAGTTCCAAAATGATAGTAAAGAATATTTTTTTGGGGTAAAATCCCGTCAATTACAACTGAATTTGTTACATGTGTAGGCTGTTAATGKAATGGCTTTAAAATACACTGTTATTTTTTCTTAGCTTAATTTATATGGATATATAACCATTAAATGCTTATTTAAAGTGTATATATAAAGTCAAATATTTACGTAAAATTTCACATTAAATTAAAGTTATGATTTGGTGAAAACCATAATGATCAGCAATGTAGTATTTAAAAGTAACGTTAAATGGAACCCTGAAAGTGATGTATTGTGGTCAGGTCAAAATAAAATTACTCTAAACTATTCTGAACATAAAGTATTACTAGTGCTTTATAGTCACTTAGGAAAGCCAGTATCTAAAGAGGTACTGATATCAACTGCTTGGCCGAATCGTATTATTACTGACTCTTCTTTATTTCAAGTAATTAGAAGCTTGAGGCATAAATTGGGTGAACCTGATAAAGGTACGTACCTAGAAAATGTTTCAAAAGTGGGCTATATCCTAAAACCTGAAGCACTTACAGTAAAGAATGAGAAAAGCCCAATTAAATTATGGTGGGTGATTGCTCTCTGTCTCTTTTTACTGTTGGCTATTTTGGTAAACTTTTTTAGGGCAGAAATTTCATCTGGGAAAAAACAAGAGCAGTTATATATCAGTTATGATGATTTTGTCGGTAATCAGATTACGCTTTATTCCGATAGTGGTGACTCCCTCGTAGCATTAAGGGGGTACGCTGAGCGCCTTGTCGCACTATTACCGGAAAAGGAACGTATTTTTTATCTCTACCAAACCCAGTATGAGCTTTATATCTCGAGCTGTAATGCAAATAGGGGTATATGTAGGGCAGGTAAAAGCTTTTCAATCGTTCTGAACCTCGATGAAAAAGAGCAGCGTTTAGAGCAAATTGCTGATGATATTGAAAAGCGATATTTGTCTGAAAATGAGCCGAGAGCCACGCTATCTTCATCAACTCAATGGCTAACTAATATTTACCGCTATGTTGGGGATAAGACAACGCTCCAATACTCCACTCAAAGCATTAGCTCGGGAAAAGACTGTAATAGTCAAATATTCTCAGGGGTTATGTATGCCGCTAATATTAATGCTAGAAGCCATACAATTGGTGTCAGAGGGGGAAGGGTCATACTTCAATATCCTGACTTTGATGAGTTTATAGCCTCTGGCGATGCGAAACTAAGTATTTTGAAAATTGATAATGGTTTTGATGAAAATCTTGGGCATTACAGCAATGTGTTAGAGAAAATGGCAGGCAGTGGAGGAGACTATTATAGGTTTCACTTGCCCTATAGCCGCAATAATATGAGTTTATTACTCATACCTGGAAGTTCAATGAATTGGATTTATGGACTTGATGTATTGTCTTGTATGGGTGATAAATGAAGGGGTTAGTTTGTTTTTCAGACAGTGTTGTATTTGATTTAGGTGAAAAGAAATTATTTAAGAAAAATTGTCAGGTGAAATTAAATGCAGCAGAAGAGCGAATATTGCTTCATTTCATTTCTAATCATCATGAAATCTTAGATAAAGCGCAGTTATTACATGCTGGGTGGCCGAACGGGTGTGTGACTGAATCATCACTGTTCGGTGTGATATTAAGCCTAAGAAATAAACTGGGTAAAGACGTTATTATTACGGTACCAAGACTTGGTTACCGGATGAAGGTAATAGAACGTAAGACTGTAAAAAACAAGAGGAGTACAGCTTTCTTTTTCGCCAGTATTTTAGGTGCTGCTTTTGCATTAGCGATAAGTTATTTTTTTACTCAAGAGGTATTAGACCGAAAGCCGTTGATTAATGACAACACTCTATATGCGTTAACTTTGCTAAATGATGAGAGCAAAACATTTATTAAACACCTTACTCGGAGGCAATCTGCATTGAATGTGTATGTGGCCTCTTATGGTGAGATTAACTCAATTAGTTGGTGTAATAAAACTGAAGATGGAAAGTGTACATCAATGAAAGATGTGACGGTTCAGTTTTATAACTGGCAATTACCAGAGATGCTTGACCATCTAGCAAAAGGGAAGTTAGATGAGCCGCTGAAAACGGTGTCGAGCTACCATGGTAGTTCCAATTATTTCTCATCTTACTTTATTTCATTTGAAGGCCAATTATTTGAGGTTGAACTTGATATAGCTTATGAGAATGATACTGGTAAAGGAGAGGGGATCGCCTTGAATGTTGCAACTCTCGATACTGGAAGTGACTTTTTATTATTAGCTCAATCAGTAACAACATCAGTGCGCAAGACGGTTAATTGGTATAATAGTGATCTATGGATGACCGTGGATCAAGGCTCTTTTCAGTTAAATGAATCTGTAATTAAGGAATATTTCAGTGATATCAAAGATACAAGTTTGTTGGTTGAATTATCAACGAAACCTGTTAGATCTGCAGGAAGAGTCAATAGTATTATCGATAATGGAGACGCACGCTTATGGTTATTTCCTAACGGGATCTTGCTATGGGTATATAAAAGCCAGGAGCCTCACTCAGGTATTTTTCCTTTTATGAATGTGCTTCTATAGCCACCGTATGCCAGTTGGTCGCCAACATGGAGGAAATCTCGGATTCGTCATGAGGAGGGGAAAATAGAAAGCCTTGCTGGAATATCACTCCCGCCTTTAGCCAATGAAGCTTTTTTTCTTCAGAATCAATACCCTCAGCTATCCACTGTACATCTTTAGATGTCGGGGTATTGAGCATGGAAACCTGTTGATTGATTCGAGCTGTATTAGTGACACTTCTATCTATCTTTATGCCCTCTAATGCTGAGAGTGCAATTAACGATGAGTGGATATGGTTTGGAATGTAATCATCAATATAGATACAGACTCCTTCTTGTTGTAATCGTTGAATAATAGAAATGGTGTTATCAAGCTGTTGAATCGGCAAACGTTCGGTTATCTCTAGGATTAGACCATGATCAAAAGATTGATATAGACGTTTACAAGCTTGAATTTGATTGATTATTTCCTCATTGGTGAGCAATTGAGGTGGTACATTCAAACTAAGTTTAAATTGTCCGTTGTATTGCGTCATTAAAGCGAAAGCCTTTTCAAGCAAAAAATATGTGACCGGCTCAATAAGCCAGCTATCTTCAAGTGTGCCAATAAATTCGCTAGGCATAATGAGTTGCCCATCTTTTTTTAGCCTTAATAGTATTTCAAAAGCCGCAGTATGCCCATTTTTTGTGTCGATAATTGGTTGGTAAAAAGGAATGAATTGGTCATTGTAAAACGCTCTTTCAAGCTCTTTCAGTGTCAGCATCTGCAATTTGGCTGATAAATATATCTGCCACTCCTGTTGTTATTAAAGCACCGCTATGTTGATAGTAATTTCATTGCCAGTCCCTACATTGTTAGCTTTGACTTGTCGTTGAAATATAGAGAGCTAAGTTAGAAGGGTTGATGCGTTAATGGTAGGGAGTTTTAATTATTTTTAATGAAAGCACGATTATTATTCTTATTTTCTTTACAAACAATATGTTACGTAGTTTTTGTGCATGTATCCATCTGAATTTATAGGATGTAAAAAAACATAAAATTGGTTCATTTAGGTAGGAAGTGGCATGAATGCAGAAATAGAGGCGCTTTCATTCGTATTAATTATAAACTTCACGCTTCATGGCGATTTGAAACAAAGTTAATTGATAGTACGCAAGGGTTATTTAACAGTACTTTCCCAAGTTAGTTGCTATGGCTTACGATTTATTGTCGCTGAAATATTAGCTATGTCGTTTCAATCGGGTATACATCACCATGAAGCCTAGCCAATGACGGAAAGCATTCGTTTAGAGTTTTATACCATTGTTGTATTCGCAGCTGAGAGTGTTGCTGAGCTAGAGTGAGTTGGCAGCAAGTACGGTGAAACTGCAAGTTTCAGCGCTAAAGTCGACATTTAATAGTTTGAAGTGTTCATTCTGATAAGTTTATTGTGCTGATCATAAAAAGGAGAACGGTATCGAATTACCGTTCTCCTTTTTATTGAAACGTCAGTAGTAGTGCCAGTGTTACGCATACGCATAAAACATTTATTTGGCGTAATGTCATGACCACACCTTATTTAGAGTATAAATTTTTGATTTTAATATTGAAATAAAGTGCAGGCTGTAGGGCACTCTTTCAACTTACATAACAATACTAACGCTGTTGTGTGACACAAATATTACGTTTCTTGTTTTTTTCGAGTGATTTTTCAGGGGAAGAGGCGAAAAGCCTATTTGTAGAGGGAAACTGTGCTGAAACGGTGCTTTTTTGATCGTGAAGAAATTTAAGGTGATGGAATAGTGTACAGGGCTGGCAAATACCATTGATTAGGTGATATTTGCCATGACATCAGGGGAATGGCTTGCTTAATCACTTTTTCCGAGTAATTTATCTAGCCATCGACTGGGTAGAATTCGTTTAAAAAAACCAAAAATATAGGTGGGTTGAGTGACGTAATATCGAGGCTTCGGCTCGGATGCCGCAATAATTCTTTCTAAGCGAGATAAAACTGATTCAGGCCCTAGCGTAAACTTGTTTGATGGAGCTGACTTTCCCAACCTTTGAAGGGTGTTTACATAACGTGTCAGGTGGCGAGAGTTAGGCATGTCGATATGTTGTTCGAACATGGCTTTTGCATTTGCGCGAAATTGACTCTCTATCGGACCGGGTTCAATCAAGCTAACCTGGATCGGTGTATCCTCGAGCTCAAGCCTTAACGTATCGGTGTAGCCCTCAAGGGCAAACTTACTGGCGTTATAGGCTCCGCGGTACTTCATTGCAACAAGCCCTAACACAGAGCTGTTTTGGACTATTTTACCGTTGCCTTGCTGCAGCATAATGGGGATCGCTGCACGGGTTAGATGATGCCAACCAAATAAATTGGTTTCAAATTGTTGGCGCAGGGCATGAGTGGGTAAATCTTCGAGTGCGCCGGGCTGGCCATAGGCGGCATTATTGAAGAGTACGTCTAGTTTGCCGTCGGTAAGGTGGAGAGCATCTGCTAGCCCTTGCTCAATTGACGCTTCATCATTCATATCGAGCTTTACGCAATGTAGCCCTTCTGCTTTTAAACGCATGACATCGCTGGCTTTGCGACAACTCGCGACAACCTTATAGCCTGACTTATGCAAAGAATGGGCACAATAGTAACCGATACCACTGCTACACCCCGTGATCAAAATACTCGTCGTCATTGTTATCCCTTATTCTTGATAGAGGTATGGAGCAATATTGTCTGCCATGTAATCGGCAATCCATGGCTGAGCGTCTGCTTTAGGGTGAAGGCCGTCTTCCATCATCCATTCCGGTTTCAAAATGATATGCTCTAAGAAAAAAGGCAGTAATGGAATATCAAACTCCTGACTTAAATCAGGGTAGAGGTTTGCAAAGTATTCGCTATACCGTTTACCGTAGTTAGGTGGTACATAAATTTGCATTAACAGCGGAATAGCCCCAGCGGTTTCAATTTGAGTGATCATCTGGGTCAGGTTCTTGCGTATAGTAGTAGGAGGAAATCCTCTTAAACCATCGTTTGCCCCAAGCTCTATAAGGACATAGTCTGGGTTATGGCTTTTGAGTAAACTGGGTAAGCGCGCAAGACCATTACCCGTTGTATCACCTGAGATACTGGCATTGATCACCGCCAAATCATGCCCATTTTTCTTTATCTCAGGTGCTAAAAGGTTTGGCCAACTTTTTTCAGCTGGCATTTGGTAGCCTGCGCTTAGACTATCGCCTAAGACCAATAACGTTGCAGCAAAACTTTGCTGTGAAAACAAAATAAAAAGTAAAACTGAAAGGAATCGCATCATGTCTACATCCGTGATTAAAGCTGTATCTGTATCCAAACAGGTGACGACGGCATCGTCGTCTTTAACCATTTTGCAGGATGTTTCTCTTGAGGTCGAGCAGGGAGAGGTAATTGCTTTAGTTGGTGTGTCAGGCGCTGGTAAGTCAACGCTGATGACATTACTTGCTGGTCTCGATATTCCCACTCAAGGGAGTATTGAACTACTCGGCAATTCATTATCAACAATGGATGACGAATCACGTGCTGCGTTACGTAGCGAAGCAGTAGGCTTTGTTTTCCAAAGCTTTTTGCTTATCCCTTCTTTAACCGCGCTAGAAAATGTGATGCTACCGGCGATTATTAAAGAAGAAGGTGCCGATGAACAACGGGCGCATGAACTGTTAGAAAAGGTCGGGCTCGGTGGGCGTGAAACCCATTTACCGTCCCAGCTATCTGGCGGTGAACAGCAGCGGGTTGCGTTAGCCCGAGCATTTATGACTCGGCCACAAATATTATTTGCCGATGAGCCAACAGGCAATCTTGATCAGCACACGGCCGCAAATGTGATTGAATTATTGTTCGCTCTGAACCGAGATCATGGCACGACCATGGTGTTGGTCACCCATGATCCGCATTTAGCTGAGCGTTGTGATCGTACTTTGTCGCTTGAAGGTGGGAGCATGGTGGCAGCATGACAGAAATTACTGAAACGCGTCCGAACGCAAAGCCCAAAAGCCAGAAGCTGATGCTGAAATGGAGTTGGCGTGAATTATGGCAAGGTCAATTGTGGCCTGTCGCTGTGGCGTTAACCTTGATCATTGCCTGTGTGTTTGCCTTGTCTGCGCTGGTCGTTCGGGTTGAAAAGATCATGGTTGATCAGGGGCGATCGATGATTGCAGCTGACTTGGTCTTCCGCTCGGCTAATCCCGTTGAATCAACACTTTTAGCGCAAGCTGAAGACTTAGATCTTACCATTTCGCAGCAAATACGTTTCGGCACCATGGCGTTTAGCGAACAAGCGATGCAGTTGGTGAGTGTAAAAAGTGTTGAGGATGACTTTCCATTACGGGGTGAATTGGTACTTGAAAGCCCCTCAGGCTTAAAACATCAGGTGTCACCGGGTGAACTGTGGTTGGCAGAACGGTTGTTTGATCTACTGCAAGTAAAAGCAGGTGATACGCTGGCGATCGGCGATGCTGATTTGGTTGTCAGTGGCAAGATAGCCCAAGAGCCAGAGCTCTCATTTAATCCGTTTAGTCAGATGCCTGCCGTATTAATTCATGCTGACGATCTTGCACAGACCGGGGCGATTCAACCTGGTAGCCGAGTGCAGTACCGTGCGTATTTTAATGGTTCAGATAGCCAGCTAAATGCGTTACAAGAATCAGTATCACTTGAACCTGGCCAGCGATGGTTAAGTGAAACATCACAAGGCCGTACTGGTGACGTGATTGAAAAAGCGCGGCAATACCTATCACTAACGCTTATTCTTGTGATCTTGATGGCGACAGCCACACTGGTTTTGACCTGTATGCACTATGCATCAACACGGGTTGAAACGGTTGCCATGATGAAAAGCCTTGGTGCCAGTAAAAAGTGGTTATGGCAGTGGTTGGCCCGTCAGCTTACGATGCTGTTTGCGATTGCCGCGGTAACAGGTGTGACATTAGGCGCGATACTGGAGTATTTATTACGTTTGCCGCTAGGTGATGTGTTACCTCAACCGCTGCCAGAAATGGGAGTAACTCCCTTATTCATTAGTGTGCTCGTGGCTTTACTGGTTGCTATACCGGGAATGGGGATATCACTAATACGGCTTGTTGATGCTCCAGCAATTTCGGTGATCCAACAACAAACACAATGGCCTGTAAAGCGGCAAAGCTATTGGTTACTGGCTCTGCCTGTTGCGGCGGCGTTGTTTTGGTTTGGAAGTAATTCCCTGATGTGGTTGACGCTAGCAGGGTTGGCGGTTTTGATGCTGTTGTTAGCCGTGCTTGGTGTCGGTATTGTCGCCGTGCTTAAGCGCGGAAAATGGGGGGCTGCAATGACGTTGGCGTTAAGCCGGATCAGCCGTAGTCCAATGGCAACGGGAGCACAGCTAGCCGCGTTAACCAGCTCATTGATGCTATTGTCGGTGATTTGGATTTTACGCAGCGATTTGCTTTCTGATTGGCAACAAACGCTACCCGCAGATGCCCCGAATGTATTTGCACTCAATATTGCTCCGGAACAGCAAGCGGCATACCTGTCAGCCCTTGATGAGCTTCAGGTTGAACGCTCAGAGGGTTATCCGGTGATCAGAGGACGGTTAACCCATATCAATGGCGATGATTTACTACAGAGTATCAATGACTCAGAAGAGCGGGATGAGTCATTACGACGCGAGTTGAATTTCACTTGGCGTGAACAAATGCCGCATCACAACACGTTACTTGAGGGTGAGTGGGGAGGAGAGTCAGGCGTATCGATAGAATCAGGCATTGCTGAACGCTTAGGCGTTACCATTGGAGATAAACTTGATTTCAATGTCAGTAGCCAAGTGTTTAGTGCGACGGTAACCAGTATTCGACAAGTCGAATGGCGTAACATGCGCCCGAACTTTTATTTCATCTTCACGCCTGATGTGATGGAAAACTTACCTGCTACTTGGCTGGTGAGCTATCGGATTAATGCGGGGCAAAATGATGTCATTAACCAGTTAGGTAGAGATTTCCCGACGGTGAGCTTAATGGACTTACGCACCATGGCAACCCGGATTCAGGGGATCATGCAGCAGATGTCGCTTTCGTTATCGGTGCTAGCGGCGCTTGGTGTGGTGAGTGGCTTATTGTTAGTGATGACTTTGTTGCGGTTGAGCATGATGCAACGTAAACAAGAAATTAAACTCTACCGAACGCTTGGGGCCAGTAAAAAGCGGATTTCAGCAACGGTATGGGGTGAATACGGCATCATGGCCTTAATTGCTGGTGTCATGGCCGCGATTGGTGCGGAAGCTGTCGTTGCAGCCTTGGTTAAGTGGGGATTTGAGCTTCCATTAAACTTGCACCCGACAATGTGGGTTGTGGTGCCACTGCTAGCTTTGTTACTGGTAGTCTTCATTATTCGGTCAATGTTAAAAGAATTGTTGAAGCCAATAAAAGGTTAGGCATTCGTTTTCGCAAAATAAGCAATCAGTCTTAAAGGGAAGCGAATCGCTTCCCTTTGTTTTTATAGCGCTTTTGACGATAAATATCAGCTGAGTATATCTTCAAGTGCCCCCTTCAGTTGAGGGTGACGAAATTGATAGCCAAGTTGTTCCAATTTGGCCGGAACAGCGCGTTGGCCATCTAATAGCAAAGACGCGGACTCGCCAAGAACAAGTTGTAGTACAAATGCGGGGGTAAACAAGAAGTGAGGGCGGCGCAGTACTTGTGCTAGTGTTTGGCTGAAGACCTTATTTGTCACAGGCTCGGGAGCTGAGAAATTAAATGCCCCTGATGCGCTTGGTGTCTGCAGTAGAAAGAGGATGCCGTTTACCATGTCATCGAGGTGGATCCACGGGAAATATTGCGAACCACTACCTATCGGCCCACCAAGGCCCAATTGATATGGCGGTAGCATTTTAACTAATGCTCCCCCATGTTGAGCTAAGACAATACCCGTGCGCAGTAGGCAAACTCGAGTCTGTTCTGATTGAGCCTGAAGGGCGATGTCCTCCCATTGCTGGCACACTTCATGGGCAAAGTCGTTTTTCTGAATGTTATCGGCTATATCAAATTGCTCGTCGATGATAGTCGTATATTGATTACCATAAATCCCAACGGCAGATCCGCTGATGAACGTGTGGGGTGGGCTATTACCTGCGTTGCACTTCTCGACTAGTTGTTGGGTTATTTCCCAGCGGCTCTGACAAATTTTCTGTTTCTGTTTGTCAGTCCAGCGTTTATTGATAATGGGTTCACCAGCGAGGTTGATGACCACGTCAAATAGGTCAAGGTTATCAAGTGAATCTAGGTTGCCAATAGCCGTAACATTTTCACCAAGCTGCTCGCTCGCTTGTTTGGGGGTACGGCTCAACACGGTCACTGAACATTGCGTTAGCTGACTGAGTAAAGCTTTTCCAATAAACCCTGTCCCACCTGTCACGAGTATATTCATTGAGTTTCCTTTGAGAACAATCAACCACAATAGGTTTATGTATATACCAGTATACTCAACAGCCCGATCACTTGAAGCCTATGATTTAAGGTTTTTTTATGGGGTGATGGGTGTCAAATAACAAAGATAAAGAATGTGTGTTAGTTCTCGTGTCGGCAAAGAAAAATTATGTCTAATTGTTAATGAGGAGTACCTTTTAGGTATGCCCTCAGGATGAGTGGGGGCGATTGACTGGGAGACGCTATGACCATTGTGTTTGCATTGTTTAAGTCGATGTTTTCCAGTTTCCGGGATTTGCTCCCAATCATTGTCGTGATCGCTTTCTTTCAGCTGGTGGTTCTACAGCAGCCCATGCCCCAACTTGCACCCATCTTGCTTGGATTAGTGTTTGTTATTTTTGGATTAACATTATTTGTTTACGGTTTAGAGCTTGGGCTGTTTCCTATTGGCGAGTCTATGGCGCGCTCTTTTGCCAGTAAAGGGAGTGTGATATGGCTATTGGTTTTTGCTTTTTGCCTTGGCTTCGGCACCACGATTGCAGAGCCTGCGTTAACGGCAGTGGCGGCGGAAGCTGCCAAGGTAGCCGCTGAAGGCGGGCTTATTGAGCTAGGAAAACAAGCACAATCGGATTATGCCAATGGCTTACGGCTTACTGTCGCATTATCGGTGGGCATCGCAATTATGCTCGGGGTTATTCGAATAGTTAAAGGTTGGCCTATCCACTGGATGATTATTGGTGGTTATCTTACGGTGATGACAATGACATGGTTTGCACCACCGACCATCGTCGGCATTGCTTATGATTCTGGTGGTGTTACAACCTCGACCATTACCGTGCCGTTAGTTGCTGCACTTGGCGTAGGGTTAGCCTCTTCGATTAAAGGTCGCAACCCGATGGTTGATGGCTTTGGACTGATTGCTTTTGCATCGTTGACACCAATGATTTTTGTCATGGCGTACGGCATGATCATGCATTAGGAGGTGGCTATGCTAGGGATAGAAAGCACAGCCTCACATTTTATTGATACCTTGCTGTCGACAGTTCGCGATGTTTTCCCCATTGCGGTGATTATTTTTGGCTTTCAACTTGCCGTGTTGCGCCGTCCGGTTACCAACTGGCCGAAAATAGTGTTGGGTTTCGTCTATGTCATCATTGGGCTCACTTTCTTTTTGATGGGGCTAGAGTTAGCACTCTTTCCGCTGGGTGAGTCTATGGCGATGCAGCTTACGGCTCTGGATTTTTTATTTGATTCCGGTGAGGCGATCCCAGCAGAGGTGCACTGGAGTGAGTACTACTGGGTTTACGTCTTTGCTGCGGCGATTGGGTTTAGTACTACCATCGCAGAGCCTTCATTAATTGCGGTAGCAATAAAAGCCAATCAGGTCTCAGGCGGGACGATAAAAGTGAATGGTCTTCGAATTGCTGTCGCATTGGGGGTGGCATTTGGTATCTCATTGGGCAGTTACCGAATTGTTGCTGGTGATCCATTACATTATTACATCATGGTTGGTTATGTCTTGGTGGTTATTCAAACGTACTTTGCCCCCAAGACCATCGTGCCGCTGGCTTATGATTCCGGTGGCGTTACTACCTCTACAGTCACGGTGCCAATTGTGACTGCATTGGGCTTAGGGTTAGCTTCTTCAGTTCCGGGGCGAAACCCAATGCTTGATGGATTTGGTTTAATTGCTTTTGCTAGCTTGTTTCCGATGATCACAGTCATGGGGTATGCCCAGTTGTCGGTATGGAAGGCAAAAAGGAGAGAGGAAAATGCGCTTTAAGTTGTTATTAGCCTTTGTTGAAGATTTAAAAACCGATGCAGTACTTGATGCTGCCCGCAACGCTGGGGCGACGGGGGCGACAGTGATTAACCATGCTCGGGGGGAAGGGCTGAATAAGAAAAAAACCTTTTTTGGTTTAACCCTTGAGATCCAACGAGATGTGATTTTGTTTGTGGTAGAAGAGCATTTAGCGCGAACCATACTTGAAACGATTGAGCGGGTGGGCGGGTTCGATACCGAGTCGGGGCAAGGCATCGCGGTTCAGTTAGATGTTGAAGATGCGGTGGGCGTGGCTCATCAAGTAGAAACCCTGACCAAGGTAGTAGAGGCTAAATTATGACTTATTCTGACAATAGTAACGAAAGTTTAGTCAAAGTCCGTGATGTGATGATGGATCAGTATGCGATTGTTGAAGGGGTGATCACTGTTGCTGAAGCGGTGCGTATCGCAAAGCAAAGGCAGATAAAGGCCTTGATCGTTAACAAGCGGCACGATGATGACGAATATGGCATTGTATTGATGAACGATATTGCCAAGAAAGTACTGGCACTTGATCGGTCTCCAGAGCGAACCAATATCTATGAAATCATGACGAAACCAGCATTGTCGGTTAATGCCAGCATGGATGTACGTTACTGTGCGAGACTGTTTGAACGTTTTGGCATAAGCCGTGCACCTGTGATAGAAGGTGGAGAAATCAAAGGCATGGTTAGTTACAACAATATCGTGCTGAATGGCATGTTACGGGAAGAGCAATAGTGGTAGAGAGACAGCATGGCATTGTGAAGATCTTCGGTGTAGGATCTATTTTAATTGTTGATAGAAAAGTAACCTTGCCATGAAATTGTTTTTTGCTTCTGATATCCACGGCTGTGCAGAAAGCACACGTCGTGCCCTTGCTGCGTTTGAGCAAAGTGGTGCAGAACACCTGATTTTGCTGGGGGATGTGTTAAACCACGGTCCTCGAAATCCCTTGCCTGTCGGGTATGCACCTATAGAGGTTGCGGAGCTTCTTAACCAGCATGCTGAAAAAATTACTGCCGTACGTGGTAATTGTGATAGCGACGTTGATCAGATGCTTTTAGATTTTCCAATGATGGCTGACTACAATTTGGTTTTGCTACCAAACGGTCGTCGTTTGTTTTTAACCCACGGTCATCTCTATAACAGCGATAAGCACCCGCGTCTGCGTGATGGTGATGTTGTGGTATCGGGACATACGCATTTACCCGTAGCAGAAAAAAAAGGCTCGTTGTTTGCCTTTAATCCAGGGTCTGTCACCATTCCTCGCGGTGAGTATCAAGCCAGCTTTGGCCTGTTAGAAAATAATCTATTAAAAGTCGTCTCGTTTGATAATGAGGTAATCTGCCAGGTTGAACTCGGCTAATTTACCGCTATGACTTGATAAGAAAAGGCGGCTAAGCCGCCTTTTTTGATCTTAATATTTGAAACAGATCACTAAATAAACATCATTTTTCACTTGCTCATGTGATGATTTTGTTATTTCCATGGGCCAATGGTGCTATTGAAATGCTTTGGGATGTATATCTTACCTCTCACATCGGATTTACCGAGTATACAACTCGAATATTTCGAGTTTTTGTGTTGGCAAAGCCTTGAATTATTGTCTTAGAAGGTTCAATATCGCGCCTCAAAATTAGATATTTCAAAATATTTCAGGTGCAAGAGGCTTATGGTTCCGGGTCAATTTGATTCTTTATTACCTCCCCAAATGGCGGAAAGAGCGGCAGAAATTGGTGTAGGTAAAGCGACAAAAGATCCCATTAAATCGCTGTTGCTCGCAATTACTGCTGGTATGCACATTGGTATTGCCTTTGTGTTTTATACCACCGTGACGACGGGAGCGGGTGATATGGCTTGGGGTATGAGCCGCTTCATTGGTGGCCTTGCATTCAGTTTAGGGTTGATCCTGGTTGTCATTACCGGCGGTGAGCTATTCACCAGTTCGGTATTAACCCTTGTCGCTCGTGCGAGTGGGAAAATTAGTTGGAAAAACCTGTGGCTTAACTGGGGGGTTGTGTATATCGGCAACCTCATCGGCGCGCTGTTGCTGGTTGGTATCATGCTGATGACTAAGCAATATATGTCAGCAGATGGTGAGGTGGGTATTAACGCCATGCAGATTGCCCAACATAAAATGCACCATGGATTTTTCCAAGCCGTTGCACTGGGCATTATGTGTAATGTTTTGGTTTGTGTCGCAGTGTGGATGACGTTTAGCGGTCGTACGCTGACGGACAAAATTTTGGTGATGATTTTACCTGTTGCGATGTTTGTATCTTCAGGCTTTGAGCACTGTATCGCCAATATGTTTCAAGTGCCAATGGCGATTGGTATTAAAACCTTAGCGTCCCCAGAATTTTGGCAGATGACAGGCATGAACCCGGCTGATTTTGCCGATCTGACGATGAGCCATTTTATTATTAATAACCTTATTCCCGTCACATTGGGCAATATTATTGGTGGTGGTGTATTTGTGGGTATGGGGTATTGGATTATTTATTTACGAGGCCAAGATTACTAGTCTGGTAATGCCTGAAAGTTTCTACGTTTTTCGGCGATGAATTGTCGCTGTCTTTTTCGTCTTGATTCGAGTCTGACGTTGGCCATAGCAAATAGCTATGGCCTTTTTTTCGTCTTAATTCACCATCATTGAAATGAAGTAGCCAATGATTGTTGCTGAACCAACACCGATGAAGCCAGGGATCATAAAGCTATGGTTAAGCACATATTTACCAATCGCCGTGGTACCTGAGCGGTCAAAGCTAATGGCAGCCAGATCACTTGGGTAGAACGGGAAGAAGAAGTAAGCATAACAAGCAGGAAGCACACCTATCAGTACAGCAGGGTCGATGCCTAAAGCAAAACCCAGTGGTAGCATAATGGTCAATACTGCTGCCTGGCTCTTCAGGAAGACTGAAACAAAGAACATCGCAAAGGCGAATGACCACGGATAGATGTTAACCATGCCGCTAACGAGATCGACCAAGTACTCTTTGTGGTGGCCAATAATGGTGTCACTAAACCATGCAATACCGAAAATGGTGATCACCGCGCTCATACCAGCGGTAAATACATTACTGCTGACGATGCGCTTTGGTGAAATGTTGGTGGTTAGCAGGATAACTGCACCAACAGATAGCATCAGGAACTGAATAGCAACCGACATGCCCACACCTTGTGGCAGCAGCTGTTTGCTAAATAGAGCAATAACGATGACAGAAAGAATACCAAGTAGGAAAACAGTCAGGCCTTTCTTCGCCGTTTTCTCTTGCTCTGCTTCTTCTGTTGCTGTGCCTTCTTGCTCTGGATCCACTAGGCTACTGCGGAATTCTTCATCTTCCATGCGAGCTTTAAATTCAGGATCTTGGTCAAGATCTTTACCGCGCTTAAGGCTCCACAAACATGCGATTAATAAACCACCTAAAGTTGCAGGGATCGTCACCATCAACACGTTGATTAGGCCGATGTCCAGGCTGTTGTCCATCGCTGTTGCCATTACTACAGCAGCAGCGGCGGCAATTGGACTTGCAGTGATACCCATTTGTGAGGCAACACTCGCCATTGCCATTGGGCGCTCTGGACGAATACCTTTTTTATAGGCAACGTCGTAGATCACAGGGAGAAGGGGGTAGACAGAGTGACCCGTACCAACTAGAACCGTTAACGTATAAGTACACAAAGGACCGAGGAAGACGACGTGCTCAGGGTGTTTGCGAAGTAAGCGTTCAGCAAATTTAACCAGCAGCTTCAAGCCACCGGTGGCTTCAAGGGTTGCTGAGGCGGCAACGACAGCTAGGATAATAAGCATGACGCCAACGGGTGGTGACCCCGGCGCAATACCAAAAACAAACGTCATTACGGATACGCCAAGGCCGCCAAGCAAGCCAAAGGCAATACCGCCATAGCGAATCCCGATTAAAATAACGGTTAAAAGTAGTAATAGATGAATCCAGAACATATATCCCTCATTGAATCTGTTGCATATTGGTCAAAAATCGCTAGATCTGTTGTTAACAGTCCATTACGTGGGTTTATACGCTATTCATTCAGGAATAATCGGTGTATACCTCTAATAAATACAACCAGTTAACAACTAACCCTTTAGTATTAGTGGTTATTGTGGCGCAGATCAAAATTCATAATACTTCTGTTGCATACTTTTGCACTGTAAATAAGAGCTTGAGTGAATATAGAGGGATATTTATTCTTAAGAGCAGAGAGCAGAGAGCAGAGAGCAGAGAGCAGAGAGCAGAGAAAAAAGAAGAAAATAAAGAAGTGATAAACAAACGCCCCCGCAAAGCGGAGGCGTTAATTACAGTGCAGCTAAGTAATTAAAAATTACTGGCCTGCATCTTCAGCTTGTTTTGCCTGAATCGCAGTTAGTGCCACTGTGTATACGATATCGTCTACAAGTGCGCCACGAGAAAGGTCGTTAACAGGCTTACGCATGCCCTGAAGCATTGGACCGATAGATACTAGGTCTGCTGAACGCTGTACCGCTTTGTAAGTCGTGTTACCAGTGTTTAGATCTGGGAATACGAATACAGTCGCTTTACCCGCTACTGGCGAGTTAGGCGCTTTAGAAGCAGCAACGTTTTCCATGATCGCAGCATCGTACTGAAGAGGACCATCGATGATTAGATCTGGACGTTTCTCTTGAGCAAGCTTAGTCGCTTCACGTACTTTATCTACGTCTGCACCCTTACCAGAAGTACCAGTAGAGTAAGAGATCATAGCAACGCGTGGTTCGATACCGAATGCTTTAGCAGAGTCTGCAGACTGGATAGCGATTTCCGCTAGCTGCTCAGCGTTTGGATCTGGGTTGATCGCACAGTCACCGTATACCAGTACTTGATCAGGCAGAAGCATGAAGAATACAGATGATACGATAGATGCGTCAGGTGCAGTTTTGATGATCTGGAACGGAGGAACGATTGTGTTCGCCGTTGTGTGAACAGCACCAGAAACTAGGCCGTCTACTTCACCGTTTTCTAGCATCATTGTGCCTAGGAAAACAGAGTCTTGTAGTTTTTCACGTGCAACAACATCAGTCATGCCTTTCGCGCCACGAAGCTCAACCAGACGAGCAACGTAGTTTTCACGTACAGCTTCTGAATCGATGATCGTTACGCCAGAACCAAGAACCACGCCTTGTTGCTCAGCAACACGCTTGATTTCTTCTGGGTTACCAAGAAGCACACATTCTGCGATACCGCGCTCAGCACAGATAGCTGCTGCTTTAACGGTACGTGGTTCGTCACCTTCAGGCAGAACAACACGCTTAGCCGCTTTACGTGCTAGCTCAGTTAGCTCGTAACGGAATGCTGGTGGGCTTAGACGACGTTCTTTCGCTGAACCTTCAGTCAGTGATTCAATCCACTGGCCGTCAATATGGCTTGCCATGTATTCGTTAACTAGCTCAACACGCTCTTTATCGTCAGCTGGTACTTCTAGGCTGAAGCTCTGAAGGTTCAGAGATGTCTGCCAAGTGTTACCAAGTGCAGTCATAACAGGTAGACCTGTTTCGAATGCACGCTCACATAAATCCATTACTGGCTTAGGTAGCTCGTAACCGCCTGTCAGTAGTAGGGCACCGATCTCAACACCGTTCATCGCAGCAAGACATGCAGCAACAATAACGTCTGGACGGTCAGCTGAAGTCACTAGTAGTGAACCAGGACGGAAGTGCTCAACCATGTGCGGAATCGAACGTGCACAGAAAGTGATGCTCTTAATGCGACGCGTAGCGATGTCACCTTCGTTGATAATTTCAGCGTTTAGGTGCTTAGCAATATCGGTTGAACGTGTTGCGATTAGCTCAGAGCTCCAAGGTGCACAACCAAGTACACGGATAGGGCTTGAGTTAAATACCTGCATAACTTCAACGTTTGAAGGTACAGTTGCTTCTGCATCATCAAAGATTTCAGATAAATCAGGACGAGTACGGCCTTCAGCATCAACAGGCGCGTTTAGTTTGTTAACGATAACGCCTGAGATTTGCTTGCTCTTAATGCCGCCGAAGTTAGAACATGCAACTTCGATACGTTCTTTAAGTTGAGAAGGGTTATCAGTACCTGGTGCAACAACGAATACGATTTCAGCGCCAAGCGTTTTCGCAATTTCATAGTTGATCTGGTTTGCAAACGAGTGCTTGCGAGTTGGTACTAGACCTTCGATCAAAGCCACTTCAGCGTCAGCTGTTGATTCTTTGAAGCGAGCAACGATATCTTCTAGAAGAACATCGCTCTTATCGTTACCGATAAGCTCTTGGGCACTATCCATTGAGAATGGTTCAGCAACTTTCATGTCACTGTTAGCAGTGATGATGTTAGTTGTTAGATCTGGCTGATCGCCGCCGTGACGTGGCTGTGCGATAGGCTTGAAGAAAGAAACGCGAACACCTTTGCGTTCCATTGCACGTAGCACACCAAGGCTAACGCTAGTAAGACCAACTCCGGCACCAACCGGAATAAGCATAATAGTACGGGACACTATGGATTCCTCAACTATTGAACAATACAGTGCTGTTCAATAACGATTGAGTAACCGGTATTGAACAGCACCACAAAAAAGGGTCATAACCAATAGAAACGAAGTGGTTATGAAAAAACGGCCGGCCTAAGCCAGCCGTTATCACTATGTTTACACATAGCTTAGACTAATACGCGATTAGATTTCAGCTAGACGAGCTGTATCTTCTGCGATTACTAGTTCTTCGTTAGTTGAAACAACCATTGCAGGTACACGGCTGTTTGCAGAAGTGATAGTACCTTCTTTACCGAAACGTGCTTTAAGGTTTGCTTCGCCGTCAACTTCAACACCAAGAATAGCAAGACGGTTAAGAACCATTTCACGGATTGGTGCAGAGTTTTCACCGATACCACCAGTGAAAGTGATTGCGTCTAGACGACCTTCTAGTGTTGCAGTGTAGCCAGCAACGTACTTAGCTAGACGGTGACAGAATACGTCCATTGCACGTGTTGCTTCTGCTTTCTCGCCGTAGTTGTCTTCAACGAAACGACAGTCAGAAGTCACTTCAGTTAGACCTTGTAGGCCAGACTCTTTAGTTAGCATGTTGTTGATTTTCTCAACAGAGTAACCAAGGTTGTCGTGCATGTGGAAGATGATAGCTGGATCGATATCACCACAACGCGTACCCATTACAAGACCTTCAAGAGGAGTAAGACCCATAGAAGTATCTACAGATTTACCGTTCTTGATTGCACAAACTGATGCGCCGTTACCTAGGTGACAGTTGATGATGTTTAGTTCATCTTCTGGCTTGCCTAGTAGCTCAGCTGTTACACGTGTAATGAACAGGTGAGAAGTACCGTGCATGCCGTAACGACGGATGCCGTGATCTTTGTATAGGCTGTACGGAAGTGCGTAAAGGTAAGCTTCTTCAGGCATAGTCTGGTGGAAAGCTGTGTCGAATACCGCAACGTTCTTAAGCGCAGGGAAAGACTGTTGTGCAGCTTTGATACCGATGATGTGAGCTGGGTTGTGAAGTGGTGCAAGTGTTGCACAGTCTTCAATACCTTTAAGAACAGCGTCATCAATTAGTGCAGACTTAGTGAACTGCTCGCCGCCGTGTACAACACGGTGGCCTACTGCAGCTAGGTTTTCAGATAGTTCTGGCTTAGAAGCAAGAATAGTGTCAACCATAAATGCTAGCGCTTCTTCGTGAGCTGCGCCGTTACCTAGTTGTGCTTCGTGCTTACCGTCAAGTTTCCACTTGATGCGAGCTTCTGGAAGGTGCAGACATTCTGCAAGACCTGTCAGGTGTTCTTCACCTGATACTGCGTCAACAACAGCGAACTTAAGAGAAGAACTACCGCAGTTAAGAACTAAAACCAGCTTAGACATGAGTGACTACCTATAATCTGTCTGAAAGTTGATATTCAACTGAATAAAAATTACCCATAGAATAGACGACTTTTCTTAAAGCCGATCCAATCGGGGTCAAATTCGTGTTATATCCATATAATGAAAGAACCGTGTAACTCAGCTCCTGAGCCATCCATGAGGGTGCCTTTGGTTGCCAGAACAGAAATTACAGGCAACAATTAGATAAGGCGCGCTTAGGATAGCGACGA